>CAMNEH010000069.1 GCA_946536315.1 uncultured Clostridia bacterium | reverse complement strand
CGCTGTCCCAGCCGCCGAAGTCGGTCAGGATCATCTGCAGGTTGTTCCAGGCGGAAGAAGAAGCGGTCGGGTCAGCGGACACGATCTGGCCCTTGAGGGCGGGATTCAGCAGGTCCTTCAGGCCCTTGATGGTGACGCCGGCTTCGGCTTCCAGCTCATCGTTGACCCACAGGCAGGGGATCTGGGTGTCATGGTAGGACAGGATGCCGGTGGTATTCTTCATGTCGTCGGGCATCTTTTCGTCATACACGCTGACGTAGGGCTCCAGGCAGTCCTTCAGGTCGCCCAGGGTATCGGCGTATACGAGGCCGCCGAACATGGCGTCCGCCTGGGGATTGTCCTTCTCGTTGATGATGCGGGCCTTGCTTTCGCCAGCGCCTGCTTTGGTGAAATTCACTTTGATGTTCGGGTACTTCTTCATAAAGCCGTCGATGACCAGCGCGGTATACTGCCGTTCGCTGACGGTGGTATACAGGATGAGCTCACCGGAGGGCGCTTCCTCCGCGATGGCGGGAATCGCCAGCGCAACGATCAGCATTGCCAGCGCCAGCACGAGGGCCAGGGTCTTTTTCATGGGGAAAACCTCCTTAGTAAAAAATATATGCTGCATGCCGCCGGCACGACCGCCGGACGGCTTGAGCCCGGGAGAAAAATCAGTGCGCCTCCAGGAACACGTTGAGCGCCTCGCGGGTGGGGATACCGGCGCGGCCACCGGGCATGGCGCACTTCAGCGCTGAGGCAGCCTGGGCGAACCGGATGCTTTCGGACGTGTCCCGCGTTTCCAGATAGCGTACGAGAAACGCGCCATGGAATACGTCGCCCGCGCCGGTGGTATCGACCGCGGCGACGGGAAAGGCGGGGTAGTGCCGCATCCCGCTGCCGGTCCACGCGTACACGCCGTCCTGTCCGGCGGTCATCATGACGACGCGGGCCCGGCCGGATGCGGCCATGAAGCGCAGCGCGTCCGCGCGGTCCGTCTGCCCGGAAACGATAAAGGGGTATGCGGCGTTCATGATCAGGATATCCGCCATGCCCGCCAGCGCCAGGTTGAGCGCCTGCTCCGGCTGCCGGGAGCACCCGTCCAGCGACACCAGCGTGCCGGCTTCCCGGGCGATCCGGGCGGCGTTCAGGGCGTTGGGATACTGTGTGCCGTCCAGGTGCAGGGCGTCGGCTTCCGCGATGGCGGCGCGCTGGGCCTGCGTGAATTCGAGCGGGGGAAGCGCGTCGCGGTAGGGGAATTTGGTGCGCGTGCCGGTCGCGGGATCGACCATCACGTAGGATGTGGAGCTCCGTCCGCCGGGAATGCGGCGCACGAGCGCAGTATCGACATGGCTGGCCTCAAAGCCCCCGAGGATCTTATCGCCGACTGCGTCGTCGCCCAAGTGACACATGATTCTGGCCGTCGCGCCCAGCCGGGCGGCTGCCACCAGCGCCGTCGCGACCGCGCCGCCGCCCTGGCTGTCGTCAATGGCCAGGATGTGCGTAGAGCCGTCCTCCGGCGGATACCGTTCCACCGTGCACAGTGTATCCTGGCAACAATGCCCAACGCCTACGATCACGGGCCGATGTGTGTTCAACTGCTGGTCCTCTCCTTCCGGAGAACCGCCGAACGCGTCTGCGGTTGCTTTGGTGAAAATTTTTTCATGAGATTCCACGCCGAATTGACGCGTGATCCAGGGAGATTCTTTGCCATCAAGCACATCATATCACATGCGGCTGTGTGTGTCAAGAAGTATTTGGCAAAAAACGGCCCAATACTTGCTTGACACACGGTGAAAAGCAAGCTATAATGGGTTGATGTTGGATGAAAGTTTTTTCATCAAAAATCCATAAGGAGGAACAGACCGTGCTCACAGCACCAGAGATCCAGGCGAAAGCGAACGAAAACCGCCGCCTGATCATCGACATGATCCACACGGCCAACGCCGGGCATCCGGGCGGATCGCTGTCCGTGATCGACATGCTGACCGCGATCTACGCCACCGACGTCGACCTGACCGCCCTGAAGCGCAGCCGGGTGATCCTTTCCAAAGGACACGCGGTCCCGGCGCAGTACGCGGTATTGTACCAGTACGGCGTGCTGAGCGCGGAAGAACTTGGCACGCTCCGCCAGCTGGACAGCCGGCTGCAGGGGCATCCGTGTTCGCACCGCCTGCCGCAGGTGGACGCGACGACCGGCCTGCTGGGGCAGGGGCTCTCGCTGGGTGTCGGCATGGCGCTGGCGAAGCGGGACACGAAGGATCCGCACAACGTGTACGTCATCTGCGGCGACGGCGAGGTCAACGAGGGCCAGATCTGGGAAGCGGCGACGCAGGCCGCGCATTACCGGCTGAGCAACCTGATCCTGGTCATTGACGAAAACGGCCTGTCTTCCTCCGGCGTTACCAGCGAGGTGATGGACAACCGCAACCTGGTCCGCAAGCTGACGGCCTTCGGCTGGCAGGCGGAAACCATTGACGGCCACAATATGGAAGAGATCCTGGCCTCGCTCGCGCGCGCCCGCGCCTGGACTGAGGGCCCCTACGGCATCGTGATGCGCACGGTGAAGGGCAAGGGCGTCTCCTATATGGAAAACAATGTGGCGTACCATTCTTCCGGGATCGCGGGCGAGCTGTATCAGCGCGCGGTGGAGGACCTGAAACGGGGGGAAGCGTGCGTATGACATATGAGACCGTATCGCTGAGGGATTACGTGGGCAAAACCCTCAACAAGCTGTACAACGACCGCATGTATGTGCTGGACGGCGACCTGAGCGGCGCCACGCGCAGCCAGCAGTTCCAGAAGGAGCATCCGGACCGGTTCATTGAGCTGGGCATTTCCGAGACGAGCGGGGTGTCGATCGCCACTGGCCTGGCGATGGAGGGCATGATCCCCTTCTATGTGAATTTTGCCATCTTCTGCACGGGCAGCGCGTGGACGCAGGCGCGCATGGCCTGCTACGCCCAGGCCAACCTGAAGCTGCTGGCGACGCACCCCGGGATGGACAACGGACCGGACGGCGCGAGCCACCACGGCAACGAGGACATCGCGCTGATGCGCGTGCTGCCCCATATGCGCATCCTGGTGCCGCAGTCACCCCTGCAGCTGGAGCAGGCGGTGCGCTCGGCCATCGAAACGGACGGCCCGTGCTACATCCGCGTCAGCCGGGACGCGGTGCCCGTGCTGCCGGAAACGGAGGCGCCGTTCGGCGGCGTCCGCCTGACGGAGGAGAGCGGCAGCGACTTCGCCGTGATCTATGAGGGCACCGCCCTGATGGCCGCCAAGCAGGGCTACGACCTGCTGAACGAGGCGGGGTACAGGGGCCGGCTGATCCAGGTGCAGGAGCTGAAGCCGTTCCCGGACGCGGCGCTCATGGCGCTGATCCGGGACGTGCGCGGCTGCGTGACGGTCGAAAACCATACGGTGCTGGGCGGGCTCGGCGGCGCCGTGTCGGAAATGCTGGCTGCCTGCGCGCAGCATCCGCCCCTGCGCCGCGTGGGCGTGCCGGACGTGTTCACACAGTCCGGGCCGACGGCCCAGGTAAAGGCGCGGTATGGCCTGAGCGGCCGGCATGTGCTGGAGGCCGTCAGGCCGCTGCTGTGAGTGCGCGGGAACGCCCGCGCGAGGCTGAGCTGCGCGTGGCGGAATTCGTGCGCCGGGCGGGCGACGGGCTGATCGGGATGCCCCTGCGCGATATCGCGCAGCGCTGCGGCGTCAGTGACGCGACTGTCGTGCGCTATTGCCGCCACGAGGGCTACCGTGGCCTGAAGGAATACAAAATCGCCCTCTCACGGCGGGCCGAGCTGAAAAGCGAGCCGCCGCTCAGGGGCGATGAAACGCTTTGCGAGATCCGCCGCCGCGTGACGGAGGGCAGCGTACAGGCGCTGTACGAAACCGGGGAAAAACTGAGCCTGGATGCGCTGGAGCAGGCCGCCGGGGCGATCCTTGCCTCAGGCACGCTGGATATCTACGCGGCGGGCGGCTCCGCGCCGATCGCCGCCTACCTGCGGCATCAGCTGATCAAGCTGGGCATCCGCGCGTCCATCTATTCGGATCCGTCCTCCATGCGGCTGTCGTATGCGGGGTTCGAGCGGCGCGCGGCGGTGCTGAGCATCTCGTCCACCGGCGAAACGCAGGACGTGGTCGCGGCCCAGCGCGCTGCCGCGGAGGAGGGCTGCGAGACCATTTGCCTGACCGCCCGGCCGGATTCGTCGCTCGCGTCGGTGTCCCGCTGGGTCCTCACGGCCGTCGGCGGCGATTTCCTGGGGGACAGCACGTTCGCGCGGATTGCGCAATTGGCTGTAGCGGACATGCTGTTCGCTGCCATATATCGAAAGAAAAAAACGTGACTGCTCAGTCGCAGCCACGCTGGAGGTTGAAGCACTTTCCTGTCCTTTTCAGCATGAATCCCGGCGTCCGCCGATTCATCCGGCGGATGGCGAAGCATCTCGCGCGCGGTGCGTGAGGCGCTTGCGCCCGCGGCGCGCGCGATTCCAACACCTGAAGAGGGCCGTATCGCGTCGCCGACGATGGGTTCATCACGCCAGGAAAACTGTCCGGTGGACAGATTTCATTGGAAAACGGACGGCAGCCCAGGACGATACGCCGGGACGAGTCAAAATGAGACACGGAACGCATCGCATGACAATGCTGAATTGAGGGGATACATCGAACGAAAATGTTGTTGCGAGATATAGGTTCGTCCCGATTGTGAGCTGAGAGAACTGATCTTTCATATTGGACGTACAATACAGATTTGAACCGTATTTGGGCGTCAGCATCAATTCGAATATACCGTGTACTGCTGCAAGCAGTCACGCGCAGGATTATAAGTCAAACAATCCCATGACCTCTTCCCTCGTCAGGGTGTCCGGCAGGGTTTCGCCGGGGGTGATCAGGCGGTCGAAGAGGTCTTTTTTGCGTTCGCCGAGCTGGACGACCTGCTCCTCGATGGTGCCGTGCGTGACCAGGCGGAGCACGGTGACGGGGCGGGTCTGGCCCAGGCGGTGCGCGCGGGAGGTCGCCTGCTCCTGCGCGGTGGGGTTCCACCACGGGTCGTAGTGGACGACCATGTCCGCGCCGGTCAGGTTCAGGCCGGTGCCGCCGGCCTTCAGGGAGATCAGGAATACCTGGCCCTCGCCCGCGTTAAAGCGGTCGGTAAGCTCCTGCCGCTCGCGGGTCGGCGTCGCGCCGTCCAGGTAGAGCGTGCTGACCCCCTCCGCGCGCAGGCGCTGATCCAGCAGGCTGAGCATCCGCGTGAACTGAGAAAACACCAGCAGCCGGTGTCCGGCGGACAGCGCCTCCATGGTCACGTCGATGAAGAGCTCCTCCTTGCCCGAGCCCTCGAGGTAGCCGTCCATGCACAGCGAGGGGTGGCAGCAGATCTCCCTGAGCTGGGTCATAGCGGAGAGGATCTCGGCGTGCGACCGGTCGAAGCCGCGCTCCTCCAGGGCGCGGCGCAGCCGCGTCTGGCACTGCCAGACCACGGCGTCGTACACCTTCTTCTGCGCCTCGGTCATTTCCGCGTACAGCGTCTGCTCGATCCGCTCGGGCAGCTCGGACAGCACGTCCTCCTTCACGCGGCGCATCAGGAAGGGGCGGATGCGGCGGCGCAGGTCGTCCAGGTCGCCCTCGTCGCCGTAGCGGCGCAGGAAGGTGGCGTAGCCGGGCAGGTATCCCGGCAGGCAGAAATCGATCAGCGACCAGAGCTCGCCGATGTGGTTCTCCAGCGGGGTGCCGGTCAGGGCGATGCGCGTATGCGCGTTCAGGCGTTTGACGGCCCGCGCGGTGATGGACTGCATGTTTTTGATCTGCTGCGCCTCGTCCAGCACCGCGAAGCGCAGCGGCAGCCGCTGGGCGAGCTCGATATCCCGGCGCAGCAGCGGATAGCTGGTGATCAGGACGGGCGGGGCCTTTTTCTCGAGCGAATGGTAGATCGCCTCGCGCTCGGCCTGCCCGCCCCCGATGATCAGGGTCTCCAGCTCCGGCGCGAAGCGCGCCAGCTCGTTCGCCCAGTTGAACATCAGCGAGGTCGGCGCGACGATCAGCGACGGCGGGCAGTCCGGGGTCAGCGCGTTGACGCCCTGGATGGCGGCGATGGTTTCCACCGTTTTGCCCAGGCCCATTTCGTCGGCGAGGATGCCGCCCATCTGCAGGTGGTCCAGCATCATCAGCCACTGATAGCCGACCTCCTGGTACTGCTTCAGCCCGGGTACCCGCGAGGGCGGCGCCTCGAAGCGGAACGCGGTCAGCGCCTCCGTGCCCTCGTCCGCCGTATAGGGCAGCCCCGCGTCGTCCATCAGGTGCTTCAGGTACCCCGCGCGGAACGCGGTCAGGGGGCGGTTGTCCTCCGCGGCGGCATAGCGCTCGGCCTGCTCGTTTTCGGTCAGCGCGCGGGCGAGGTCCTGCCACTGCGCCAGTCCGGTCAGGTCCAGGAATTCGCCGCTTTTCAGCCGGAAATAGTGCTGCTTTTCGTGGATGGCGCGCATCAGCGGGTACAGCTCGTCGATCGGGCGGTCGCCGTCCAGCATTTCCAGCTGGATGCGCCCGTCGCGGGCGACCATCCGGCCGCTCAGGCGCGGCGCGCGCGGCTTGAGCGACAGAAACTCGCGGCTCATCAGCACCTCGGCGATGCCCGCCAGGCGGTCGACGCCCTCGTGCAGCAGCCGCCAGATGCCCTCGCTGTCATTGAGCACCGCCTCGCCGTTGAGCACGTGAAACCCGACGTCCGACAGGCAGCGCATGATGTCCGCCTCCGCGACGGCGTCGCGGTACAGGATCACGCCGTCGGGATCGGGCGCGAACGGATTCAGCTCGTACTGGTCGTACAGGTACCTGACCCTGGCCCGGACGCCGGCGTTGCGGCGGTCCAGGTATATCTTGGCGCGCAGCTTGAAGCGCTTCAGCTGGGACGCGAGCGCGCCGTCCACCGTCACCGCGAGCGCGTCGAACAGCAGCGGCAGCGCGCTGTTCAGGAAACGGCTGACGTCCTGGCCGCGGTATCTGTACACGGCCTCGCCCGCGGCCAGCGCGGGCCCGATCTGTCGGAGGAGCACCGCCTGCTTGTCCGGCAGCTGCCAGACCGCGTCGTTCCACAGCGCATACCGGCTGTCGCGCGTGAGCGGGCGCAGGGACCCTTCCAGGGAGATATCCGCCTGCACCTCGCGCACGCTGCCGGACACGCGGCACACCAGCGGCAGCTCCTCGCGGCGGATGCCGGGCTGGCGCAGGCTGCGCTTGTCCCGGAACAGGATGAACGGCCGGTCGGCCAGCAACGCCAGCACCCGGCGCAGGGACGGCTCGCTCAGGGGCAGGCAGCGCGTGCCGTCAGCGGCGCGCTGGCTGTCCGACGGCGCTTCGGCCAGCAGGCTGACCTCGTTCAGAAACGTTTCGTCCCGGCGATGAAAGCGCCATTCGCTCAGCGCGATGTCCCGGTCGCCGTCCGCCGAAACGGCCTGCCCTTCCTGCCACTGCGATAGAAACCGGCGCATGTGTCTGACCGCGTGTCGGCGCTCGTCCACGATGTTCAGCGCCAGCTCCACGCGGTCCGCGCGGACGACCAGGATCGGCTCCAGGCCGAGCAGGTCGCGCTCGGTCAGCAGCGCGTCACCCAGCGCCAGCAAGGGGTCGGAGGGGCGATCTTTCCTGTCCAATCTGTGTTTTCCTTTCAGTCCGTGAGATGTTCGCACCAGCGCACGGGCGGCTGCTCCGCCCGGTGCTCGCCGATGATTTTTTCCATCCAGATCATATCGTACCAGCGGCCGAACTTGTAGCCGCAGCGCGCGAACAGGCCGACCTGGCGGTAGCCCATGTGCGCGTGGAATTCCGCGCTGTTGCGGGTCAGGTATTCGTCCTCGGCGGCGGGCACGCCGATGCAGGCGTACAGGTTCAGGATGCCCATGTCTTTCAGCCGGTCCTCGAGCGCGGTGTACAGCGCGCGACCCAGGCCGCGCCCGTGCGCGTCCGGCGCGAGGTAGATCGTGGTTTCGGCGGCCCAGTCGTACGCGGCGCGGGGGTTGAACGCCCCCGCGTACGCGTAGCCGAGCGGCTCCCCGTCCGCTTCGGCGACCAGGTAGGGGTACCGCTGCATGACGTGCCGCATCCGCTCGCGGAACTCGTCCAAAGCAGGGACCGCCACTTCAAAGGTGATCGCGGTATGGCGGACGTAATGTGCGTAAATGTCCAGCAGGCGTCCGGCGTCTGACAGGGCCGCGTCGCGCACGGCCGTCATGCTTTCCTCACCCAGACGGCCATTTCCCCGGGATCGCGGTTGGCCCAGGCGAAGTAGGGCACGAAGGTCAGCCGGCACGGCGCCGCCCCGGTGTCCCGGACAGGCGCGTACAGCGCGTCCGACGCCCAGGCGCCGCTCTCGCGCAGCCCCATGGCGGTCAGGCCGGATACCGGCAGTCCCGGCACGGCGCATTCGGCGAATTCCGCGTTCATGGGCAAGCAAATGCGGTGCAGCTGCGGCCCGTTGTCCTGTTCCTCCAGGCAGTAGACCAGCGGGCCGCGCGTCACGGCCACCTTGCCGGCGTCCTCGCGCACCTCGGGCCGCGCGGCCATCAGCGTGACAGGCATGTCCAGCGCCAACGCGACGGTATCCCCGGCGCGCCATGCGCGGCGGAGGCAGAGGTAACCGTCCGACACGGGCGCGTCCGCCGCCTGGCCGTTCACGCTCAGCGTCCAGCCCGGACACCAGCCCGGCACGCGCAGCATCAGCGCGCCTTCCGCGCCGCCCTCCGTCACGGTCAGGCGAACGTCGCCGCGCCAGGGCAGGCCGCTCTCCATGCGGACGGTCAGGGGGCGTCCGTTCAGGCGCAGCGCCAGTTCCGCGTCCGCGTACAGGTGGACATAGGCCGCGTCTTCGCGCTCGGTGACCAGGTAAGCGCCGAGGCCGGCGAGCAGCCGCGCCAGGTTGGGCGGACAGCAGGCGCAGCCGAACCACTTCTGCCGCCGCGGACGCACGTGGCGCTTGCCCTCGTCCAGCTCGCAGGCCTCCGGCACGACCTCCAGCGGGTTGACGTAGAAGAAGCTGGTCCCGTCCAGCGAAATGCCGCTGATCACGCCGTTGTACAGCGCGCGCTCCATGACGTCCGCCACGTCCGCGCGCGGGGAAAGCTGCAGCATCCGCCGCGCGGCGAAGACCAGCCCGATCGCGGCGCAGGTCTCGCCGTAGACCGTGTCGTTGGGCAGGTCGTAGTCGAAGGTGAAGGACTCGCCCACGTGGCTGGACCCGATCGCGCCGGTGATGTACATCCGCCGCCGGGTCGCGCTGTCCCACAGCGCCCACGCGGTCTTCAGCAGACCTTCGTCGCCGGTGACGCGGGCGACGTCCGCGACGCCGCTCAGCAGGTAGGCGAAGCGCACGGCGTGGCCCTCGGCGTCGCGCTGCGCGCGCACCGGCCGCCCGGCCTGGTAATACTGGTAGCGGAAATGCTGGTGCTCCCAGTAGAACCGCTCGCCGTTCCGGCGGCCCTCCTCCTCGAAATACAGCGGCGACTGCCCGCGCTGGTCGATGAAATACCGGGCGAGGCGGAGGTGCTTCTCGTCCCCGGTCACCTCGTACAGCCGGATGAGCGCCATTTCGGCCACCTCGTGGCCGGGGTAGCCGTGCAGCTTGCCCGCCTCCGGCCCGATTTCGCGGTCGATGCAGTCGGCGTAGCGGATCGTGGCGTCCAGCAGGGCACGCTTGCCGGTGGCATGGTAGTAGGCCACGGCCGCCTCCAGCATGTGCCCGAAGCAGTACAGCTCGTGGTGGTCGCGCAGATTGGTGAAGCGCTTGTCCAGCCCGTTGATGATATAATAGGTGTTCAGGTAGCCGTCCGGCTGCTGCGCCGCGCAGATCAGGCTGATCAGGCGGTCGGCGGTCTGCTCCAGCGCGGGATCGGGCCGCACCGTCAGCGCGTAGGCGACGGCCTCCAGCCACTTCGCGCCGTCGCTGTCCTGAAACACGCAGCCGTAGTGCGCGCCCTCGCGCAGCCCGGCGGCGATCTCGAAATTGGCGACAAAGCCGCTCTTGTCCGCGCCGGGCACGCGGTCGTTCAGCGCCTCCCACTGGTAGGGGATTACCCGGTCGAGCACCAGGCGCTGGTAGTCCGCCCAGAACCCGCCCGTGACCCTCGCGCGGCGCAGCGGCAGCGCCGCCGTCTCTCGTTCGGAATTCATGTCCATACCTCCTGATAGTCCGTAAACGTCGCCTCGCCGTCGCCCACGGCGGCCAGGCCGAGCATCGCGCCGGTAAAGCGCTTGCCGCCGGTCAGGCCCTCGTCGCACAGGTATTCCGTGCGGCCGGACCCAACCTCGCGGCCGTCGACAGCCAGCCGGCGCGTCAGCCCGTCCCCGGTGACTGTGAGCCGGGCGGCAGTGGTGGAAAGCGCGGCGAGCGTGATCTGCTCCCGCCGTTCGCCGGTTTGCGTCACCAGCTCGGCGCGGCAGCCGTCGGCCGCGCGCCGCAGGCCGAACAGGTAAAAGCTCCGCTCGTCATAGTAGCCGGTCAGGCCGGCCAGCGCGCCAACCGCGGCGGCGTCCATGTCCACCAGCGCGGACTGGGTGAACCGCGCCTCCTTCTGCCTGCGCAGGAGCACGCTGCACGCGCCGGTCGTGGCGGGGTCCGCGCCGCAGCGCAGGCGGATGCGCCCGCCCCCGGCGGTGGGACCGCTCCCGGCGGAGGAAAAGCTGCGCGGGTCCGTCCGCGGCGACACCCAGGCCTCCCGCGGATCGGCCGGCGCATCGGGCAGCGGGCGCCGCTGCAGGCAGCTCGGGCCCTTGAGCCGGTTGACCATCGGCCAGCCGTCGGCGGTCCATTCCAGGGGATCCAGGGCGGTCTCCCGGCCCATCAGCGTGCGCCCCTCGACCGGGCGCGCGCACAGGTAGACCATCGCCCAGCGCCCGTTGGGCAGCTGCACCGGTTTGCCGTGCCCGCTGCGCTGGATCGGCGCGTCCGGGGATTTCCGGCCCAGGATGGGGTTGAACGGACAGTCCTCATACGGCCCGTACAGGGACCGGCTGCGCGCGACGGTCTCCATATGTCCCGCGCCGGTGCCGCCCTCGGCGAGGAACAGGTAGTACCAGCCGTCCTTCTTCAGCAGGTGCGGGCCTTCGGGCTTGACGCGGGCGGAACCGAAGCGGATCATTTCCGGTTCGGACTGCAGCCGCCCCTCCGCGTCGATCCGGGCGATCATCGCGCCGGGATTGAGCAGCAGATAACGCTGCCCGTCGTCATCGGTGAACAGGGACGGGTCGATGCCGTCCAGCGGCAGGAAACGCGGCGCGTCCCAGGGCCCGCGCGGATCGGCGGCGGAGGTGATCATCTGCAGCCGGACCGGCGGCGTATCCCGGCGCAGGGTGGCGACCACCCAGAACCGCCCGCCGCTGTAGGAGATGTCCGGCGCCCAGCAGCCGTAGCCGCCGGGCAGGCCGTGAAGTCCACTCGCGGTCAGGTCTTCCGCGGCGTGCCCGATCTCCTCCCAGTGCACAAGGTCCCTGGAGTGTGAGACCGGCAGGCCGGGAAACAGCGTGAACGAGGAATTGACCATATAGTAATCCTCACCCACGCGGACGATGGACGGGTCCGGGTGGCAGCCGCGCAGCACGGGATTGCGGTAGCATTCGGACAGCCCGAAGCCGAGGCGCTCTGTCAGCCAGTCAGCTGCCGCCCGGCGCGGGGCCCTGCCGGCGAGCTCCAGCGCGGTGACGCCCTCCCGGTCGCCAGAGAGGGGGTCGTAGCCGAGGACGTCCATGCAGAAGGAGACGGTATCGGCGTCGCCGGATTCGGCCGCGCAATGCAGCAGCGTGCGCCCGCGCGCGTCCGGATCGGTCGCGTACAGGTGGTGGCGCTCAAACAGCCCCCGCAGCGCCGCCGCCTGACCCGCCAGCGCGGCCTGACGCGTCAGGGCGTTTTTGTCGTCCCCGCTCAGCCCGGCGAGCGCGCCGGATTGGGCGAGGCGCTCCAAGCCCGCGAGGTCGCCGCGGGCTACCAGGTCCAGGACGCCCTCAGGCAGCATCGCCGGCCCCTCCGTCAGACGCCGCGCTCTGGCCGGAGGCGACGCCATCATAGCCCGCGGTGACCGGGTCGGCGGAGCAGCGGGACTGCACGGTCACACGGTCACCCAGGAAGCTGACCAGCATGTCGAAGCCGCAGGGCGCGTCGCCGACCGCGTGGCAGCGCACGCGCAGCAGGTCCGGGTTGATCCAGCCCGCGGCGATAAGCGCCGGGACGTCCGGCCAGCCCGGGAAGACCGCTTCCAGCACGCGCCCGCAGGCGAAGGGCAGCGCGACCTCCCCGCGCGCATTCTCATAGCGCAGCCCGTCCGGCGCCACGCGCAGGGTCTTCAGGCCGAGCGGATTCCCCTCCGGGAAACGGTAGACGGGGGAGTCCGTGCGCGGCGGATCCGCGAGCCCGGGCAGCGGCGGGACGCTGAGGCTCAGGCGGACGGCCTCCGTCCCGGCCTCCTCCAGGTACGGGTACAGCTCGTCGAAGAACGCGTCGTAGATGCGCTGCACGCCGTTGGGGTCGAGGCGCGTATCCGCGAGGGTCGTCAGGATGGCCTGACGCTCGGGACAGATCACGGCCAGCTGTCCGCCCATGCCGTACATGGACCAGCCCGCGCGGGTGCGCCAGCACTGCCAGCCGTAGCCGTAGCGCTCCTCCGCGTTGGTCTGCAGCGGGGTGTCGATGTGCTTGCGGCCCATCTCCGCGGCGTACCAGGCGGGCACCAGGCCGCGCCCGCCGTCCAGCAGGCATTGGGCCACCCGGTGCAGGTCGCGCAGGCTCATGCACAGCCCCGTGCCGCCGGTGCACGCGCCGGAGGGGTCGCGCAGCCAGTACCGCGGATCGACGCAGCCCAGCGGCGCGAACAGCCGCTCCTCGAGGAAGTCGATGACCTCCTGCCCGCTCAGGCGGCGCACCAGCGCGGCGAGGACCTGGGAGCAGCCCGTGTCATAATGGAACACCGTGCCGGGCTCGTGTGTGGGGACGCCGGTAAAGAACGGCTTCGCCCAGTTCTCGTCGACGCCCTCGCGGTAGGCGGTCTGGCGGTAGCAGGTCGCCATGCGCAGCATGTCCCGGATGGTGAGGCGCGTCAGATAGTCGCTGGGCCGTTCGGGCAGCCAGTCGCTGAAATAGGTCGCGATCCGGTCGTCCAGCGACAGCCGGCCGTCGTCGGCCAGCATGCCGATCGCGATCCCGGTCATCGTCTTGCTGACGGAATACAGGCGGTGCGGCTGTCCCTCCCTGAACGGCGCGTAGTACGCTTGGGCCAGCGTCCGCCCGCCGGCGGACAGGATCAATCCGTGCATATTGACGTCTTCGCGGCTGAGCCGGTCGGTGAAACGCCGGACGCGCCCGGCGAAAGCGGATGGGTTCATGGCCATGTCTCCTTTGCGCTGTCCTGAATGAACGGTTAACGGGAATTTCTCAACCAATATTGTAGCGGATTTTGGACGTATGTCAATCGTTTTTCCGCGACGGGAGCATCACACTGCTTCCCGTATAATCAGTCAGGGGCCGCACCCGATCAATGGCCGGGTGCGGCCCCTGTTCTTCACAAAAAACTGTCCGGCGGACCGTCAGTCCTTGGCTGCGCTGTCGCTCTGGCCCTTCTTCTGTTCGTAATCCGCGAGCGCAGAGCGGATCGCCTCCTCCGCGAGCACGGAGCAGTGCATCTTGTAGTCCGGGAGCCCGTCGAGGGCCTCGGCGACGGCCTTGTTGGTCAACTTCATCGCCTCGGACACGGGCTGCCCCTTGATCAGCTCGGTCGCCATGGAGCTGGACGCGATGGCGCTGCCGCAGCCGAAGGTTTCAAACTTGACGTCGGAGATGATCCCGTCGTCGATCTTCAGATACATTTTCATGATATCGCCGCACTTGGCGTTGCCGACCTCGCCGACGCCGTCCGCGTCCTCGATGACGCCCACGTTGCGCGGATTCCGGAAGTGGTCCATGACCTTTTCGCTGTATAATGCCATTGCGCTGTGCCTCCCTTACAGTATGTGCGGGGCTTTCCCGCTTTCCAGGTCGCGCCAGACCGGGGAGAAGCCCCGCAGGTAGGCGACGACCTCGCCGACAGACTGAATGATGTAATCGACCTCCTCCGCCGTCGCGTCCTCGCCCAGCGTCAGCCGCAGCGAGCCGTGGGCGACGTCGTGCACCCGGCCGATGGCCAGCAGCACGTGGCTGGGGTCGAGCGAGCCGGACGTACACGCGCTGCCGGAGGACGCGCTGATGCCCCTGTCGTCCAGCAGCAACAGCAGCGATTCGCCCTCGATGCCCTCGAAGCAGAAATTGACGTTGCCGGGCAGACGC
>CAMNEH010000068.1 GCA_946536315.1 uncultured Clostridia bacterium | reverse complement strand
ATTTGGGGCAGCTTCTGGGCTTCCCGGCCAATTCCGCCGATGTACGCATGGCACAGTATGAATCCGAGGACCGCAATCCGAAGGCTGACCTGACGGCGCAGATGGCGCAGATTTTCGGTGTGTCGCCCCATGCCATATCGGTACCGGATATTGATTCCTACGTTGGCCTCATGCACACGCTTTTCACCCTGGAGGACCGATATGGCCTGTATGTGGAGGAAGCTGAGGGTGATGTTTGCCTGCGGGTGAACCTGCGGGACAGCCAGCAGGCGGCTGAGCTGCACCGGATGCTGTACGAATGGCAGGCAGCGGCCAATGCGCTGCGGAAGGGCGAGATCACCCAGGAAGCCTATGACCAGTGGCGTTATAATTTCCCCGATGGCGATACCACCCGGCGGTGGGTGAAAGTTCCGTCCCAGGGTCTGATGGATGATCTGGTTGCCGGTCTCCAGAAGAATCCAGACAGCGATCATAAATGACACCTCCATCCTTCTGAAAATGCATAGAAATAGGGCTAACTGATCTACACAAAATCAGTTAGCCCTCATTTTCAGAATGATGGATTTTTGTTGCCAAATTGTTGCCACTCAGGGTCTTGGCCGCCCGGAAACCCTTATTCTACGCTGGTTTCCGGATCTCAGCCTTTATTCCCACTCAATCGAGGCAGGGGGCTTGGTCGTGACGTCCAGGACGACGCGGCTGGCGTGGGGGACCTCGTTGACGATGCGGGAGGAGACGGTGGCGATAAGGTCGTAGGGGAGGCGGGCCCAGTCGGCGGTCATGAAGTCGTCGGTGGTAACGGCGCGCAGGGCGAGGGTGTAGTCGTAGGTGCGCTCGTCGCCCATGACGCCCACGCTGTGTACGCCGGTGAGCACGGTGAAATACTGGTTCACCTGGCGGTCCAGTCCCGCTTTCGCCATTTCCTCGCGGAAGATGGCGTCGCTCTCCCGGACGATCCGGACCTTTTCGGAGGTGACTTCGCCAATCACGCGGATGGCCAGGCCGGGGCCGGGGAAGGGCTGCCGCCAGACCAGCTCGCGGGGCAGGCCGAGGGCCTCGCCCAGCGCGCGCACCTCATCCTTGAACAGCATCCGCAAAGGCTCGATCAGCTCGGTAAAGCCCAGCTCCTTGGGCAGGCCGCCCACGTTGTGGTGGCTTTTGATCACCGCGGCGCTGGTGCCCTGGCCGCTTTCGATCACGTCCGGGTAGATGGTGCCCTGGACGAAGTAGTCCAGCCTGCCCAGCTTCTGCGCCTCCTGCCGGAACACTTCGATGAAATCCCGGCCGATGATGTGGCGCTTTTCCTCCGGATCGGTGACGCCCTTGAGATCGGCAAAGAATTGGTCCGCCGCGTCCGCGCGGATGAACCGCACCGGGAAGAGATGGCTGAACACGTGGCACACCTGATCGCTTTCGCCCTTGCGCAGCAGGCCGTGGTCCACAAACACGCAGGTGAGACGGTTTCCGATGGCGCGGTAGATCAGCGCCGCGGCCACAGATGAGTCCACCCCGCCGGACAGGGCCAGCAGCACCGTGCCGTCCTCGCCGACGGCTTCCCGGATCTGCCGGACGGCGGTTTCGGCATAGGCGTCCATGGTCCAATCGCCCGTGCAGCGGCAGACGCCGTACAGGAAATTGCGCAGCAGGGTTTTTCCCTCGTCCGTGTGGGTGACCTCGGGGTGGAACTGTACGCCGTAGAGGCGCCTGTCCTCATCCGCGATGGCGGCGATGGGGCAGTTGTCGGTCGAGGCGATGGGACGGAAGCCAGGCGGACAGACCGTCACCTGCCAGGTGTGGCTCATCCAGCAGGCGCTCTCCGGCCGCATGCCCGCCAGCAGCGGCGATGGGCCGCTCATCCGAACGGAAACCCGGCCATATTCCCGCTCCTTGGCCCGTTCCACCTGTCCGCCCAGCAGCTGGGCCGTCAGCTGCATCCCGTAGCAGATGCCCAGTACCGGCACGCCCAAATCATAAATGGCGGGGTCGCAGCGCGGCGCGTCCGGGTCGCAAACGGAGGCCGGTCCGCCGGACAGGATCACGCCGACGGGCTGGCGCTGCCTGATCTCTTCCGCCGGCATGCTCCAGGGCACCACCTCGGAATACACATGGTTTTCCCGCACGCGCCGGGCGATCAGCTGGGTATACTGGCCGCCGAAGTCCAGGATGACAATGGTCTGATGTGATGGCAAGGGGATACCTCCTTCGATGGACTGGCGAATGGTTGAACTGGAACTGGTATTACAACGTTTTCCTGAGGAAAACCTTTTCCGGCGTTCTGTATTCTTCTGTAAATCCGTGTCTCAAAAAGAGCGTGATGGCGGGATTGTCAATGGCAATATCGTCATAGAGCACAGGAATGCCGTTGCCTTTCGCCGCGGAACAAAGCAGCTCCAGCGCTTCTGCGCCATATCCCTTTCTTCTGTAAGGCGAATAGATGATGACGTTGGCAACCTCATGCTGAATCTCACGATCGTAGTGATATGCGATTTCTCCGACAAATTGACCGTCCTGATTTTTCAGGTACCGGTAATACCGTTTTCCTTCATGGTGGATGATCCAATGGTCATACCAATCATTCCAATCTGTTTCAGGCCACGCAATCGTGCCGCCCCATGCGCGATTGTAGGACATGGTTTCTTCATCGGCCAGCATCATTTGCCGAAACCACAATTCCTCGTACTTCGGTTCATAAGGTATCAGCATGGAGATTCCTCCGGTCAGCTTGTGTTATTTCAGCCATCATGCGCATTCCAGAACGCTTTCCCTGGCGCGGGGAAGGCGAACGCTCTCCGTCACACGCCGCTGGCGCCGTAGTTGCTCAATACCCTCGCGGACGGGTCGTCCACGTCGCAGCCGGGCCAGGCCTTGTTGGGCATCCAGTAGTCGGGAATCATGCGCGCCTGCCCCGGATAGAAGGACTCGAACAGCTCCCGGTACAGCAGGCTCTCCTTGGTGAAGGGGGGACGATAATGGTACTTCGACGCCTTCCGGGCAAATTCCTCGTCGGTGTAGGTCCTTTCCGCGAGGGCCTTCAGGTCGTTGACCATGGAGTGACCCACGGCGTCGGAGAAGGCCGCCTTCTGACGCCAGAGGATCTCGTCCGGCAGAATGTGATCGTCCGCAAAGGCCTTGCGGATCAGGTATTTGCCCATGTGGTGCGTGTTCATCTTGAGCTCGGGATCGACGCTCATGGCGTAGCGCACGAATTTGAGGTCGCCGAAGGGGACGCGGGCCTCGAGGGAGTTCACGGAGATGCAGCGGTCGGCGCGGAGCACGTCGTACACGTGCAGCTCCCGGATGCGCTTCTCCGCCTCCTCCTGGAAGGCCGCGGCGGAGGGCGCGAAGTCCGTATACTTGTAGCCGAAGAGCTCGTCGGAGATTTCGCCTGTCAGCAACACGCGGATGTCCGTGTGCTCGTGGATCCATTTGCACACCAGGTACATGCCGATGGAGGCGCGGATGGTGGTGATGTCCCAGGTGCCCAGCAGCTCGACCACGGTGGGCAGGGCGTCCAGTACGTCCTTTTCGCTGATGATGACCTCGGTGTGCTCGCTGCCGATATACTCGGCCACCATGCGCGCGTATTTCAGGTCGATGGCGTCCAGGTCCATGCCGATGGCGAAGGTGCGGATGGGCTTGTCCAGCATCTTCTGAGCGATGGCGCAGACGAGGGACGAATCCAGCCCGCCGGAGAGCAGGAAGCCCACCGGGGCGTCCGCGTCCAGCCGTTTTTCCACGCCGTCCATCAGCAGGCGGCGGAGCTTCGCGCAGACCTCCTCCTCGGTTTTCATGGTGAAGTAGCCGACGTAGGCCGGGTCGGCATACTGACAGAACTGCCCGTCCATCCAGTAATAGCCCGGCGGGAAGGGCAGGATGGTGGCGCACAGGCCCATCAGGTTTTTGGGCTCGCTGGCGAAGGCCCATTCCCCGTCCGGCAGCCGCCCGTAGTACAGAGGCCGGATGCCGATGGGATCGCGGGCGGCGATCAGCTTTTTCTGCTCGCCGTCCCAAAGGAGCAGGGCAAATTCCGCGTCCAGGGTCTTGAACATCTCGACCCCATACTCATGGTACAAGGGCAGCAGGATCTCACAGTCCGAATAGCTCCGCAGCTCATACTTCGCCAGCAGGCGGTCCCTGAGCGGGCGGAAGCCGTACAGCTCGCCGTTGCAGACCACCGCGTCCGTGTCCAGATGGAAGGGCTGCATGCCGCGCTCGTCCAGGCCCATGATGGCCAGCCGGTGGAAGCCGAGGTACCCGCAGGGGATTTCCTCAAACCGGCTCATGTCGGGACCGCGGGACAGGGTGCGGTCAAAGCAGGCTTTCAGGGCCTCGACGGGGATGGTTTTGCTGGTCACGCCGAAAATGGAACACATAAAAAGGCACCTCCGATCTTTGAGGCGGCATTCGTCATCTGATATTTCAGGACGAAGGCCGCCGCTTCGTGGTGCCACCTGATTTGCTTCTCTTTCCGGGCTCTAACAAGCCCTGACGGGGATAACGTGCCGTCTGCGCGCCGCTCCTACTGACGGCGGACCCGCGTTCGGTTTGGACTTGGAAGGGTTCTTCGCCGGGAAACGCATACGGGACTCCCACCTTCGCCCGCTCTCTGTGATGCCGTCCGTCCGGTTACTTTGCTTCCGCATCGCTTTCATGTGAAATTTGTCCGCATTTTAGCATCCGCCCTCAGCGATGTCAAGGGATGTACAATCAAAGTACATCTATTCTTTTTTGATCGGGATCTCCGCCGTGAAGACGGAGCCCTTGCCCTCCTCGCTCTCGACGCGCACGCTTCCGCCGTGCAGGCTCAGCAGCTGCTTGACGATGGAGAGGCCCAGGCCGGTGCCGCCGGTTTCGCGGGAGCGCGCCTTGTCCACGCGGTAGAAGCGCTCGAACAGATGGGGGATTGCGTCGGCGGGAATGCCGGGGCCGTTGTCCTTGACGCTGAGCACGGCGTTTTCGCCGACCCTGCGGAGGGTGACCTGGACCTCGCCGCCGTCCTGTGTGTATTTGAGCGCGTTTTCCATCAGGTTATAAATGACCTGGTTCAGCTTGCTCCGGTCGGCGGTGGTCTCGCACTCGTCCTGAACGTCGATGGTGAGCGTCTGATTGCGCTTGCGGGCCATGGTATTCAGACGGTGCGCGTTTTCTTCCACCAGGTCGCCGACGCACAGCGTTTCCATGTGCAGCTGGATGGAGCCCGCGTCCATGCGCACCAGGGTCAGCAGGTCGCTGACGATCGCGCTCAGGCGGTCGATCTCCTTATTGACGTCCTGCAGGAATTCCGTGCGCAGCGCCTTGTCCATGTCCGGCTGATAGATCAGCGATTCGATCAGCACCTTCATCGCGGCCAGCGGCGTTTTCAGCTCGTGCGAGGCGTTGGCGACAAACTGGTTGCGCGTCTCGTCGAGGGCTTCCAGCTTTTCGGACATGCTGTTGAAGGTGACCGCGAGGTGGCGGATCTCGCCGGACCCCTTTTCCGGGACGCGGAGCTTGAAATTGCCCTTGCTCATGCGCTGAATGACGCGCGTCATGTCCGTCACCGGGCGGGTGAGCACGCTGGCGAACAGGAAGCCTACCGCGCTGGCGCAAACCGCGACCAGCAGGAAAATGACGATCATCTGCCGGCGGAAGCTGAACAGCCCGGTCATCATATCGGTGACGGGGGAGACCAGCATCAATACGCCGATGACCTCGTCGTTCGACACCAGGCGCGCGGAACAGTAGCTGCTCCAGGAGCCGGACGGATTCGCGGAAAACAGGATGCCCTGTGAATTGACCATCCGCCCCGTTTCGCTCTCGTGCACGCCGAAGGAGACGCTCTGGCCGCGCCGGACGATGGCGTCGACCTCCTCGGATTCAAACAGGGTGCCGGTCAGCTCGTGCGCCGTATCCAGGTGCACCTTGCCGGCTGTGTCCAGCACCAGCAGGCGGCCGGAAATATCCCGGTCGTGCTCGTTAATCAGGGTCGCCAGTGCGGCCGTGTCCGCGCGGTCAAACAGCGGCGCGGCGGACTCGCCGAGCTTTTCCAGCTCGGCGCGCTCGTTGCGCACCCGCTCGTCAAACAAAAAATCGCCCACCATCCCGTTCAGGCTGCCGGCTGTGATGACGAAGCTCAAGCCTACAATCAGCAGAATGGTCAGCGATATGCGGACGCGGAAGCCTGAAAAAAACCCGTCAGTCCTTGTCCGTGAAATAGTAGCCCACTCCCCACTTGGTAAAAATGAATTCCGGCTGCGAAGGCACGCGCTCGATCTTTTCGCGCAGGCGGCGGATGTGCACGTCCACGGTGCGGGCGTCGCCCATATAGTCGTACTTCCACACGGTCTCCAGCATCGCCTCGCGGCTGAACACCTTGCCGCGGTTCTGAATAAACAGCTGCAGCAGGTCAAACTCCTTGGCGGTCAGGCGGATATCCTTGCCGCCGAGCGTCACGGAGCGGTTGACCAGATTGACCTCCATGTCATGCACACGGACGGTCTTTTTTTCCTCCACGCGCACAGGCTGCGTGGTCCGGCGGAATATGGATTTGATGCGCGCCTTGACCTCCAGCACGTTGAAGGGCTTGGTCATGTAGTCGTCCGCGCCGTATTCCAGGCCGAGGATCTTGTCCATGTCTTCGCCCTTGGCGGTCAGCATGATGATGGGCACATTGCTCTGCTCCCGGATGCGCTGGCATACCTGAATGCCGTCCATCTTGGGCAGCATCACGTCCAGCAGCACCAGGTCCACATCGTTTTCGGCAAACACGTTGAGCGCTTCCTCGCCGTCCTGCGCCGTCAATATTTCATATCCGTCCTGTTCAAGGGAGTACTTCAGCCCCTTGAGCATGGTGGGCTCGTCATCTACCAGCAATATCTTTTTCGCCATCGTTCTGAGCGCTTCCTTCCCTCCGGGCGGTTCGGGCCGCCGTTCATACGCTTCTATTCTACAACACATTCGTCATAAAAATCAAGCATTTCTGCAATAAATTTTAACAAATCCGAAATAAATTGTTCTTATAATTGCAAGAAAAACAGGAAGGAGAAAACGGATATCCCCATCTTCGCGCGGAAAACGGCTCCAGGGAAAAAAGAGAGTGAAAGTTATCCACAGTTGTCCGGCACAAAAACTGTGGATAACTTTGTTACAATCCTGTTTCCCGCCCCGAAAAATGTCAAAACATCGTCGGCTGAAAGGTTTTTAGGCGGAAAACTGTGGATAACTTTGTGGATAATGTGGAAAAAATAACATTTTCAAGAAAATTATCAACAACTCGCCCGCCGTTCGACGGAATTTTGTAGCAAAACCGTAACAATTGCGGAAAACCGGGCCGGCGCGCCGGAAAGCGGCGGATTGCCCCGGGAGGGGGGAAGTGATACAATATTCATGACCACTCATTCTGGAGGGCGTATGAGAAAACTGCTGACGATGCTGACCGTGCTGAGTCTTCTGTGCGCGGTGATCGGGCTGGGCGCCGCGAGAGCGGAGTATACGCTGCCCGTGGACCTGAGCGGGGGAATGCCGCTGTCACCGGAGGGCTTTCAGGGGGAATGGCGCTACGAGGACCCGACCATTGCGGTGACGGTGACCCAGGACCGCTGGGCCAACTGCGATTACTGGGTCGCGGACATCCGGATCCGGCACGCGTCCCAGCTCAGGACGGCTCCGGCGGATACCTTCGATTCTACGATGCGGACGAGCGGAGAGCGCATGGCGCGGCGCGTGAACGCGGCGCTGGCCATCAACGGGGATTACTATTGCTATACCGGCATCGGCTGTATCATCCGCCAGGGCGTGACCTACCTGAACGTGCTGTGGGGGAACCGGGATGTGCTGGCGGTGGATGAGGCGGGGGATTTTCACGTGTTGCACCTGCCAAAGAAGGGGAGCATCGGGGACAGCGTGGACGGGAAAAAGATCGTCAACGCGTTTTTCTTCGGCCCGATCCTGGTGGAAAACGGGAAGCGCGTGACCTACCTCTGGGGCGAAGGCATGTCGGCGGACGAGCCGCGCCAGCGCATGGCGATCGCGCAGGTGGGCCCGCTGCACTACCGGTGCATCTGCTGCGCGACGCATGCCCGCGGGTCCTCGGGGATGACGCTCGAGCAGTTCGCCAACCTGGTGGCCCGGCAGGGCGTGGAAACAGCATATAATCTGGACGGGGGCAACTCGAGCATGATGATGTTCGCGGGCGAAAAAATCAACGACCCGGACAATCCGGACGCGAGGGAAATATGTGATATCATCTATTTCGCCTCCGCGTGGCCGGGAGGTGCGCCGTGAGCTTCCCGGGCGTCTGGTGGGCGGCGCTCTGTCCGCTGCTGGGCGCGACGGCTGCGGGCCTGATCCTGTCCGCCCGCGGGGACGGCCGGCGCGCCGCGGCATGGTGCGCCGGGCTGGCGGCCGTGCTGGGCTGGGCGGGCGCGAAGGCGGGATACCTGTGCTTTTTCGCGCCGCAGCAGTTTGCCAGGTATGGCGCGGCGGCCCTGACACTGCCACGCGCGGACACGTTCAGCGTCGCGGCCGGCGCGGCCGGCGCGGCGGCGGGCGTCGCGCTCGGCGCGCGCGTCGCCGGAAAGCCGGCCGGGCGGATGCTCACGCTGTTTTCCCCGTTCGGCGCGACGGCGATAGCGTGCGTGCGCGGCTGCGAGGCCTTCCTGGGAACGCTCGGCGCGGGACCGGCGCTGGCGGAAGGGCACTGGGCCGCGGGCACCTTCCTGGCGGTCAGCAACGCCTGGGGCGAATGGCACTGGGCCATCTATGTCCCGGAGGCGGCGCTGGCCGCCGCCTGCGCGGCGTGGGGGCTGATCCGGCGGCACCCGCATCGGGGAGCCGCGATCGCGGTGACCCTGTGCTGCGGCCAGATGCTGTTTGAGCCGCTGCGCGTCCGCGCGGTGACCTGGCACTTTATCCCCATCGACCAGCTGTGGTGCGCCGGCTTCCTGCTGGCGGCCGGGGTGGCCGGCGCGGTCCGGGGGGCCGGCTCGGCCAGGGGTAAAAAAATCGCCCCGCTGGGGGCGATGGCAGGCTGGATGGCGCTGAACGCCGCGGCGCAGTTTGCGCAGGATCAGCCGCGCCTGCTGACGGACTGGTGGCCGGGCGCGGCGCAGTACCTGCGGCCGATCTGCGTCGGCGGCCTGCTGCTGTCCGCGCTCGGCATGGCGCTCGCCGCGCGTCAGTCACTGAAAGGGATGTATTCGCCGGTGCGGAACATGCGCGCCAGCGTTTCATAGCGCGGGTGGTCGCGCCAGCCGCCGTCCGTGGGCGAGGATTGCGCGTCGATCAGGGTGTCCGGCAGCGCAAGACGCAGCTGGCGCACGGTTTCCTTGGGCAGGTCCGGCTGGGCGGCGCCGTACTGGTAATACTGCGCGTGGTTCAGCCACAGCCGCTCAAGGCCGGTCAGCGCGTACAGCGGGGTGACGTCCTCGATGCGGTTGTAGCAGATGTTCAGGTCCTTGAGCGCGGTCAGGCCGCTCAGCGGGCGCAGGTCGCGCACCCGGTTGCGGAAGACCTCCAGATACTCCAGGTGTGTCAGCGAGGCGACCGGCGTCAGGTCCGTGATCTTGTTGAGCGCGATGATGAGCACCCGCAGCTTTGGCAGGCTGTACAGAAAGTCGAGATTCGTCGCCGCGTTGTGGCCGATGTCCAGCGCCCTGAGCTCCGTGCAGAAGCGCAGCACGGAGAGCTCTTCGTCGGTATGCCCGGTCGAGCGGTTGTTGTGCAGGGTGGAAAAGGCGGTCGCGTCCGTCCGCACGCGGTGCTCATGATGATCGTAGCAGGTAATGCGCAGCGTCCAGCCGAAGCGTATGCCGGGAAAGGCGTCGTGCAGGGCGTTGGCCCGGCGCGGAATGATCGGGGAAGCGAACATGTCCACCCGGGTCAGCCGGGGAAACCGGCGCAGGAAATCCGGCAGGCCGTCCCAGTCCGTCACGCGCACGTCCTGAAAGTCGATCACCTCCGCATCCTGCGGGAAACTGAGCTTGTCCTCATAGCTGATGTACGCCTCGGCGATGCCCGGCGGCGCGGCGCAGGCAGCCGCCAGCAGGCAGACAGCCAGAACGAGACAGAGGCGTCGCGTCAACATGCTCTCCCTCCTTCAAAAACAGAACGGGACCGGCCGCGAATGGCCGGTCCCTGTCATATCAGGCGCGTCCGACGCTGCCGAACAGCGTCATTTTTTCGATGCATTTGGCCTTGGTCGCCTCCAGGCCCGGCGCGAGCAGCGCGCGGGGCGTGAAGCCGCGGCCCTCACGGTCCTTTCCGGCCTCGATGAACGCACGGGTAGCTTCGGTAAACGCGATCTGGCATTCGGTATTGACGTTCACCTTGCTGACGCCCAGGGTAATGGCCTGCCGTACCATCGCGTCCGGAATGCCGCTGCCGCCGTGCAGTACGAGGGGGAGGTCGCCGGTCTTCTTTTGGATGGCGTCGAGCACGTCAAAGCGCAGGCCGGGCCAGTTGGCGGGATACTTGCCGTGGATGTTGCCGATGCCCGCGGCCAGGAAATCGATGCCCAAGCTTGCGATGCGCGCGCACTGCTCAGGGTCGGCGCATTCGCCCATGGCGATGCGGCCGTCCTCCTCGCCGCCGATGGCGCCGACCTCGGCCTCAACCGTAATGCCCTTTTCATGCGCGCGGCGGACGACCTCGCGGGTTTTTTCAATGTTTTCGTCGATGGGGTACTTGCTGCCGTCGAACATGACGGAGCTGAATCCGCCCTCGATGGCGGCGAGCGCTTCCTCGTAGGTGCCGTGATCCACGTGCGTGCAGACCGGCACGGTGATCTTCAGGAAGTCCATGAAGTCGCGCACCATGTCGGCGATGGTCTTATAGCCGCCCATGTATTTCGCGGTACCGCCGGAGACGCCCAGGATGATGGGACTCTTCTGCTCCTGAGCAGCGAGGAGGAACGCGCGGACGGATTCCATATTGTTCAGGTTAAAATGGCCGACGGCGTAATGGTTTTTCTTGGCATCAGTCAGCATCTCTTTGGCATTGACGTAAGGCATGGTTGACAGCATCTCCTTTGTGATACAGGTTCGGGTTACAGGGACAGTTCTTTGTTCTTGGCGACGCGCATGTACAGCACGAGCGTGAAGACAGTGAACAGCGTCAGCACAGTGGACGCTGCGCACGCGCGCGCGTCGGTGCCGCCGACCACCAGCACGTATACCAGCAGGTTCAGCGTGATCGTCTTATAGCTGTACAGCATGACTGAGCTGGAAAGCTCCGTGATCAGGGTGACCCAGGTCATGATCGCGCCGGCGGCGACGCCGTTGAACATCATGGGAATGGTGATCTTCCAGAAGGTTTTGAACTTGGAAGCGCCCAAGCTGGCCGCCGCCTCCTCCACGGTGATGGGAATCTGCTGCAGCACGGCCACGCTGGAGCGGATGGTGTACGGCATGCGCCGGATGCACATGGCGATGACCATGATCCACGCCGTGCCGGTCAGGACCAGGCTTCCGCTGTTGAAGCCCATGATCATCGCGATGCCG
The DNA here is from genome assembly GCA_946536315.1 of uncultured Clostridia bacterium. Taxonomy (GTDB): domain Bacteria; phylum Bacillota; class Clostridia; order Christensenellales; family Aristaeellaceae; genus UBA4246. The sequence continues at coordinate 2,944 of CAMNEH010000068.1, read as the reverse complement.
ATGACGGCGCCGGGAATAATATACGGGATCATCGACATTGTGTCAATGACATTGTTGACCAGGTTCCGGCGGCGCACCACCAGATAGCTGATCAGCATGGCCATGATGATGATGATGATCAGCGCGCCGCCGCAGATGCGCAGCGTGTTCCACACCGCGGGACCGAGGTCGGGCCATACCGTGCGGTAGTTCATGAAGGAATAGCCCGGCTTGATGATATTGCCCGTACGGCTGACGTTGTGGAACGAGTAGTACACCAGGAACAGCTGCGGCGCGTAGGAAATGACCACCATGCCGTACAGGAACACGTGGATGAGCACGCTGGCCAGCTTGCCCGGCTTCTGGCGCTCGATGGGGTGAAGCGCATTCATGGTGAAGCTGAACTTGTTGCTGGACCATTTCTGCAGCAGGAAAATGACGGCGGTGATGATGACCGCGATTACCGCGATGGCGGCGGCAAAGTTGTAATTGGTGCCGACCTCGCCGACGTATTGCTGGTAAATGACGACCGGAAAGGTCATGTACCCCTCGCCGATCATGCGTGGCGTGCCGAAGTCAGCCAGCGAGCGCATGAACACCATCAGTCCGGCGGCCAGGATGGACGGCATGCACAGCGGAATGACCACCTTGAAGAACCGCTTGAGGCCCTTGCAGCCCATGTTGGAGGACGCCTCCAGGAGGGAGTTATCCACGTTCTTCAGCGCGCCGTTGACATACAGGAACACCAGCGGGAACAGCTTGGTGCTCAGCGCGAGCAGGATGCCGCCGAAGCCGTAGATGCCCGGCAGCCGGATGCCGAACCAGGCTTTGATCAGCTTGGTGATCGTGCCGCCGCGGCCAAGCAGCAGCACCCAGGAATACGCGCCCAGAAACGGCGCGGACATGGAGCACAGGATGATCATCACCATCAGGAAATTTCGGCCCCTGATCTGGTACATGGTATACAGGTAGGCCATCGGGACGCCGATGATCAGGGTGACGACCGTCGCGGCGATGGAGACCTTGAAGCTGTTGACCAGCGTATAGGCATAGCCGTGATTCGGGTCGAAAAACTGCTCAAAATACCGCCATGTGAACGCGCCGGTGCTTTCGTCGCGGACCGAATTGATCAGCAGCTTCAGCATGGGGTAGAGCATGAACAGGATATACAGGCCCAACAGCGCCAGGCTGATGATGACCCACATATCCCATTTTTTGGCTTTCGTCATGTCAGACCTCCTGATGCGCGCTGATCAGGGTGGTTTCGCCGTCCGCGGTGAAAACGTTGATTTTTTCGCCCTTAACGGCCAGGCGGACCGTGCTGCCCTTTTCCAGAATGTCGTCAATTTTGGATTCCTGAATGATCTCGACGCGTTCGCCGCTCTTGAGGCGGACCAGGTAGTGCGTGTTCAGCCCCAGGAAGGTCGAGAATTCCACCATGGCCTCAATGCCGCCCTCCTTGCCGTCCGTGATCACGAACTCCTCCGGCCTGACGGAAGCCTGCACCGTGTCGCCCGCGCGCGCTGCGTCGCTCAGGTTGGGCATGGGCACCAGATACCCGCCAAAGTCCACGGCCAGCTGGCCGTTCTGCCGGGCAAGCGGCTTTTGAAGCACGTTGGTGCGCCCGATGAAGGTGGCGACGAACAGGTTGGCGGGCCGCTGGTACAGCTCCTTCGGACGCCCGATCTGCTGGATCACGCCTGCATTCATGACCGCGATGCGGTCGGAAACGGCCATCGCCTCCTCCTGGTCGTGCGTCACGTAGACGGTGGTGATGCCCAGGTCATTCTGAATCTCCTTGATGACCTCGCGCATTTCCACGCGCAGCTTGGCGTCCAGGTTGGACAGCGGCTCGTCCATCAGCAGCACGTCCGGCTCGATGGCGAGGGCGCGGGCGAGCGCCACGCGCTGCTGCTGGCCGCCGGACAGGCGGTCGGGCATGCGGTCGGCATATTCGTCGATGTGCATCAGCTTCATGAACTTATCGGTCTGCGCGATGATCTGCTGCTTGGGCAGCTTGCGCTCCTTCAGGCCGAACGCGACGTTGTTGCGCACGTTCAGGTGCGGGAAGATCGCGTAGTTCTGGAACACCATGCCGATGTTGCGCTTGGCGGGGTCCAGGTCGTTGATGCGGCGGTCGCCGAAATAAAAATCTCCGCCTTCGATGGAGTTAAAGCCCGCGATCATGCGCAGCAGGGTCGTTTTGCCGCAGCCGGACGGACCGAGCAGCGTAAAAAATTCGCCGGGCTGAATGTTCAGATTCAGATCGGGAATGATCACATTGTCCCCGAATTTTTTCAGCGCGTGGGTGATCTTGATTTCAACGTTCATGGCAACCATCCTCGTTCGGTTTTTTGATACCGCAGGGATCGTAAAAAAGAGAAAGCCGGGCACGGCACACGCCGTGCCCGGACGGGGGTGACGCTGAGAGAAGGATCAGGGAATTACTTGAAGATCTCGCGCCAGTGATCGTGGATCGCGGGCTGGTTTGCAGACAGCGCTTCGGTGTCGGCCACGAGGTAGTTGATGTCCGCCAGATTGACCATCAGCTGGTTCGGGTTTTCGAGCTCGAGGTTCGCGTTCGCCTGGCGGGCGCCGCACTCGTTGTAGATAGCCTGGCCTTCGTCGGACAGGAGGTAGTCGATAAACAGCTTGGCGTTGTCCATGTTCTTCGCGCCCTTGATCACGGCGGAGCCGAACGCGATGGAGGTGACGCCTTCTTCAGGATACACGATGTGGCAGCCCAGCTCAGCGGGGTCGTCCACTTCGCCCTGCATCTGCACCACGGCGGGCTCATAGGTCAGGCCGACGGTGTATTCGCCCTGGTATACGGTCTTGTAGGGGCCGGAGGAAGAGGAAGCGATCACCATGTCGTTGTCGTGCAGGCCCTGGATGAAGGCCCAGGCTTCTTCGCTGTCCCAGCCGCCGAAGTCGGTCAGGATCATCTGCAGGTTGTTCCAGGCGG
>CAMNEH010000067.1 GCA_946536315.1 uncultured Clostridia bacterium | reverse complement strand
TGCTCATCGTATCCAGCATGGCCGCCTGGCTCTTCGTGCGCACGGACTGGAAGGCCTGCAAGATCAGCTTCTCCGCCATGCTGGCGTCCATGATCGTGCCCTTCCAGGTCGTCATGATCCCGCTGATTGCCATCTACGGCGCGCAGCTGCACTGGCTGAACCACCGGATGACCATGGTCTTCATGAACCTGGGCTTCGGCGTCAGCATGTGTACCTTCATGTGTCACGGCTTCATCAAGGGCAATATCCCCGTGGCGCTGGAGGAAGCCGCGCGCATCGACGGCGCCGGCTATCACCGCACCTTCTTCACCATCGTCTTCCCGCTGCTCAAGCCGATCCTCTCGACGGTGGCGATCCTTGAGATCCTCAGCTACTGGAACGACTTCCTGCTGCCGTCCATGATCTTTACCCGCAAGGAATTTTACACCCTGCCGCTGGCCATCCGCACCTTCTACGGCGAATTCTCCAGCGACTACGGCAACATCATGGCCGGCCTGACGCTGTCCATCGCGCCCGTGATCGTGGTCTACCTGATCCTGCAGAAGCACGTCATCGGCGGCATCGTGGCAGGCGCCGTCAAGTAATCCGCTGCGTCCGGACAGGGCGCGGAGCCCTGTCCCATTTTTCGGGAACCGCCGGCGACGACCCGGTCCATGATGGCCGCGCGCCGCTGCCGGCGGTTCCTTTGTGCTGATAAGGGGGAACACCATGCCGCACCGTCCCATTGAAAACAAGGCCATGCTGATCACCTACGCCGACAGTCTCGGGCGCAACCTGAAGGAGCTGGAGCAGACGCTGAACGGCCCGTTCAGCGGCGCCTTCGGCGGCGTCCACATCCTGCCCTTTTTCCCCTCCTCGGGCGATCGCGGGTTTGCCCCGATCACCTACCGGGAGGTGGATCCCGCGTTCGGCGGGTGGGAGGATATCGACCGCATCGGCGAACAGTATTACCTGATGTTTGACTATATGATCAACCATATCTCCGTGCGCAGCGCGGAATACCAGGATTTCCTGCGCCACAAGGACGCGTCGCGCTATCACGACTTCTTCATCCGGTTCAAGGATTTCTGGGCAAACGGCGAGCCGACGCCGGAAGAGGACGCGGCCATTTACCGCCGCCGCATCGGCAAGGGAACCTACATCGTCGCGCATTTCGCCGACGGGAGCAGCGAAAAGGTCTGGTGCACCTTTTCGGACGAGCAGGTGGATATCAACTGCCAGCGCTCGGAGGAGGCCAAACGCTTTATGCGGGAGACGCTCGCGTTTCTGGCCGGGCACGGCTGCTCGCTGATCCGGCTGGACGCGTTTGCCTACGCGACCAAGCGTGCCGGCACCAGCTGCTTCTTTATCGAGCCGGAGGTATGGCAGCTGATGGCGGAGGCCCGCGACGCGGCCGCGGCGGCGGGCGCGGAGATCCTGCCGGAAATCCATGAGCACTGCTTTATCCAGATGAAGCTCGCGGACAAGGGCTATTACGTGTATGATTTCCAGCTGCCCATGCTGCTGCTGAACGCCATCTTTACCGGCAAAACGCGGTACCTGAAGAACTGGCTGAAGCTCTGCTCTCCGCGCCAGTTCACCACCCTGGACACGCACGACGGCATCGGCGTGGTGGACGTGCGCTACCTGATGCCGGACGAGGAGGTTCAGGACACCAAAATGAAGGTCTATGAGCTGAATCCGGGCGCCGCCAAAATATTCAGCGAGGTCCACGGACCGCTGGACAAGACCTTCAACACGTATCAGATCAACTGCTCATATTATTCCGCGCTCGGCGAATCGGACGAGCGCTACCTGCTCGCCCGCGCGGTGCAGATGTTCGCGCCGGGGATCCCGCAGATCCACTACCAAGGGCTGCTCGCGGGGAAAAACGACTACGCGCTGTACGAAAAGACGGGTCAGCCGCGGGATGTGAACCGGCACAATTACACGCTGGAGGAGATCGCCGCGGAAACGGAGCGCCCCGTGGTGCGGCAGCTGATGGACCTGCTGCGCTTCCGCAATACGCACCCCGCGTTCGGCGGGCGCTGCGTCCTGCTGGACGCCGGCGAAAGCGAGTTGGCGATCCGCCGGGAAAACGGCGACGCCTGGGCCGAGCTGCGGGCGGACTTTGCCGCCATGCGGTATGACATCCGGCACTCCTGAAGCGCCGGGCATTCACTACCCACGTCGAAATCAGGCCATTGTCATGCGGCATGCGCCTGATTTCGACGTTTTTGGCATCTACTTTTCCTGACAGGTACATCTACTTTTCTTGACAGGTACAATCTTTTCCACTTAAATCTCATTTTCGTGGTTATTTCAATGATGAATAGCCTCGTTTTCGTGATTCATTCGCATTGCAATCACCTCGTTTTCGTGAGAACGGGTAGACCAAATCAAGCGCGATATCCTTCGGCTGTACCGTGAGGACATGATGAAACATGCGGGCGGATATGCAGGCAAGGTTGCCGCGCTCTTCGATGAAATACCGCAGCAGCTTGCCAAGCACGATCGCAAGTTCCGCATCGGTGCTTTGGGGAAGGATGCGCGCACCCGGGATTATGAGGACGCCATCTTCTGGCTTTCTGATGCCATGATCGCCAATATGTGCTTCAACACAACCGATCCCAATGTGGGTTTGAGGCTCAACAAAGAAAACGCCCGCATGAAATGCTATATGGCAGATACGGGGCTGCTGATCAGCCATGCCTTTGATGAAAATGGCCTGGTCAGCGAGGATATTTACCGCCGTATCCTGTTTGACAGATTGGAAGTCAATCTGGGCATGATCGTGGAAAACATGGTGGCACAGATGCTGACAGCTGCAGGAAAAAAACTGTATTTCTATACGAAAGCGTCCGCCAAAGATAAAGATCAGCGAATGGAAATCGACTTTTTGCTGGCCAAGCGTCAGATGACAAACCGGCATAATATATCGCCCATCGAAGTCAAATCCTCAAAGCGGTATACACTGTCCTCTTTACAAAAGTTTCGCGCGCGTTTTGCTGAACAAACGGATGCTCTCTATGTGCTTCATCCGGCAGATCTGAAAGAAGCGGATGGGATCATTTACCTGCCGCTTTATATGACGCCTTTGCTGTAATGACCATGATCAATGACAGCCTGTTCAGTCCATGACTGAACACGCTCCCTCAAAAAAAGCCAGCGCCTCCTGGATCGCCAGGTCCCAGAAGCGCCATTCGTGGCCGTAGCCGGGCAGGCTGAACCAGTGCGCCTTCAGCCCGATCTCCTCGCAGTGCGCCTTGAAGATCTGGTAATGGGGATAGACCATGCTGTCCGCTTCCCCGCAGGCGAACATCAGGCGGGGCAGCGTGCCCTGCGGCGCCAGGCGGTCGATGATCGCCCAAACGTTCTCGTTGGACGCCCGGAACGCGTCCAGGCCGCCGGCGTTGCGCAGGGTGTTGCGCATTCGCGGGTTGTCCGTGTCCATCAGGGGCTGCGGATAGCCCGGGCGCATTTTCGTCATGTCCATCGGCGCGGCGGAGAGCACCGCAGCCGCGGCGAAGCGGTCCGGATGATTGACCGCGTACTTGATCGCGCCGCGCCCGCCCATGGACAGCCCGGCGATGAAGTTGTCCTCCCGCCGGTCGGACACGGGCAGCCAGCCGTATACGAACGGCATCAGCTCCTCGGTCAGGTAGTCGAACATCCTGAAGCCCAGCATGGTATCGCACCAGTTGGAGTAGTTGGAATTGAGCGCCGGCGGCATCACGACGACGAGGTTTTTTTCCACCGCGTACAGCTCGATATTGGTCTTGCGCACCCAGTCCGTCTGATCGCCGTAGGTGCCGTGCAGCAGCCAGAGCACCCTGTACCGGACGCCGGAGCGGTAAAACGCCTCCGGCGTCATTTTGCCCGGCTTGTTGGGCAGGATGATGTTCACCTGGTGGTTGTTGGCCAGGTACTGGCTCTCAAAATTGATGGTCATCAGCGACATGGTGGTGATTCCTCCTTCATCGGCCGAGCAGAAAACGGAGCAGCCTGCCTTCTTCGGTATTCAGCACGAGGGCTTCGGGAAAGCCGACGCTTTCGAGCAGCTCGCGCGCCAGGTCGACGTTGCCCACCGCGCTGGGGTCATGCGCGTCGGAGCTCAGAATGACCGGCACTTGCTCGCGCGCGCACAGGCCGAGCATCGTGCGGTAGTTTTCATAGCAGTGGACGCGCTGATCCGGCTTGAGCAGCGAGCTGTTGTTCACCTCCAGCGCCGTGCCCGTGTCGCGGGCGGCGCGGACCAGCGCTTCGTAATCGAGCGGCGTGTGGTCGTCGTCCGGGTGGGAAATGAGCTTCACCTTCGGATGCCGCATGCAGGCGGCGATGTTCGCGCTGTTCTTTTCCCTGCCCTCGTCATGGTAGCAAAGGGTGTGGATGCCGGCGATCGCGTAATCCAGCCGCTCGATGTACTTCTCCTCCAGGGAGAGTGTGCCGTCGTTCAGCACGTTGATCTCGCTGCCGTGAATGAGGTCCACGCCGTACAGCGTGCGCGGGATGACCGCCAGGTTCATGAAATACAGGGGGTCCGCCGTCCCGGGGATCCCCGGCGCGTGCTCTGTAAGCCCGAGGATGCGCAGGGACCGTTCCGCCGCGGCCTGCGCCATTTCGCGAATGGTGCCGTACGCGTGCCCGCTGGCGATGGTGTGGGTGTGGACATCGGCAATGATCTCATACATACGCTGCTCCATGCTTTCCGGCGGATCAGCCGCCTGCCGCGCTGCGGGCGGCAAAATAACGTGACAATTATAACATATGCCCGGCCGGACTTCAATCGTCCGTCAACCGGTTGGCATGGATAAAATGATCAAAATTTTTGCGGAATGCTTCATGCTAACCGGTTGACATGCTCCCCGGCGCGTGTTAGTATAGTATCACTGGAAGGTCGGCCTGTATGCGCCGACGCCTGCCGGGCGCAGCACGCAGGCAGCGTATGACAGCCCGGCGCCCGAAGTATCAACCGGAGGATACAGCCCATGAGTACGATCCGCGAGGTTGCCGCGAAAGCGGGTGTCTCCGTGACCACGGTGTCACGGACCCTCAACAACCGCGGATATATCAGCCAAAGCATGCGCGAGCGCATCCGCAAGGCGATGGAGGAGCTGAATTATCAGCCCAACGAGGTGGCGCGCTCGCTCAGCTTCCAGCACACGCGCATGATCGGCGTGCTGGTGCCGGAAGTCAACAACCCCTTTTTCGCCGAGGTCGTGACGCGACTGTCCCGGGAGCTGACGGCGCACGGGTATCGCATGCTGCTGTACATTGCCAGCGGCACGGATGACGACGCGCCGGATTATATCGCCATGCTCAGGAGCAATCAGGTGGACGGCATGATCGTCGCGCTGAGAAGCCCTTCCGTGGAGAAGGAACTGCGGGACGGCCTGCCCACCGTCTCGTTCGAGCGGCTGCCGTCCGGCGGCCTGCCCACGGTGGTCTGCGATAATCTGGAGGGCGGACGCCTGGCGGCCCGGGAGCTGCTGGACTGCGGCTGCCGCCGGCCCGTCATGCTCGGCGGCCGCCACGCGATTGAGAATTTTCCCGCCTTCGAGCGTTTCCGGGGCTACCGGGAAACGATGGAAGCGGCGGGCTACCCCGCGGAGATTTATGAAATCAACGAAGAGGACTACCACAACGATTATTCGGAGGCGGCCCGGAAGGTGTTTCTGGCGTACCCCGACATGGACGGCATCTTCTGCACCAGCGACAGGATCGCATCCTTCGTGATGCAGGAGGCGCTGCGCCGGGGCGTTCGCATTCCCGAACAGCTGAAGGTGGTCGGCTTCAACGACTGCATCGCCGGCCAGTGCGCCATTCCCCTGACCAGCGTGCGGCAGCCGCTGGACGAGATGTGCGCCGCGGCGGTCGACTGCGTCATCCGCCAGATCGAGCGCCAGCCGATTACAGCGGCGATGAGCTTTCCCGTCAGCCTGAGCAGGCGCGTGAGCACGAGAGGATATGTGGCGTCACCGTACATCATGCGCCGCTGAACCAACTTTTTGATCAGACAGGAGGAAACTGACATGCTGGATGTATCCGTTCTGACCGGTCCGTGGACCCCGCCGGCGCTGCCGGAGGCCATCGCGCACGGGGACATGCCCGGGGATAAGGTCTGCGTGGAGCCGCAGCACATTGACAAGGCGAACGCGCTGTTTCCGCCGCTGCGGATGGCGCTTTCGCAGCTGCTGGAGGCGCAGCCGTGCCACCGCGCCGTGATCGGCGTCTGCGGCGGCAGCGGGGTCGGCAAAAGCGAGATCGCGTCCGTGCTCGGCGAATACCTGAGGCGGCTCGGCGTCGGCGCGTACATCCTGAGCGGGGACAATTACCCGCGGCGCATCCCGCGTGACAATGACGCGGAGCGCCTGCGCGTCTACCGCACGGGCGGCCTCAGGGGCCTGCTGATGAGCGGCGGCTACCTGGACGAATACGGGGAAACGCTCCGCCGGCTCTGGCAGGCGGAAAAGGACGCGGATCCGGCCGCGGAGGAGGCCTGCCCCTGGCTGAGCGCTTACCGCCAGGCGGCGGAGCGCTCGCTGGACGCGTACCTGGGCACGCCGGCCGAAATCGACTTTGATGAAGTGAACGGCATCATCAGCGCGTTCAAAAACGGGGCGGAGCGCATCGCGCTCAAGCGCATGGGCCGCGAGCCGGAGGCGCTGTGGTACAGCCAGGTGGACTTTTCCGGGGTCAGCGTCCTGATCATCGAGTGGACCCACGCCAACAGCGATTACCTGCGCGGGGTCGATTTCCCCATCCTGCTCAACTCCACGCCGGCGGAAACGCTGGCGCACCGCCGCGCCCGCGCGCGCGACGGGAAAACGGACAGCGCGTTCACCACCACGGTGCTCAGGCTGGAGCAGACCAAGCTGGAGCACCAGGCGCACAGGGCGAAGCTGATCATCGCCAAGGACGGCGAGATCCTCACCTACGCGCAGTATCGCCGGCTGATGGCGGAGGAGGGAAACGTATGAACGACGGCGCGATGCTGAACGCTTATCCCGACAGCATGGGCGGCACGCTCTCAGACATCGTCCGCCTGCTGGAATCCCCTGAAATGACCGACGCTTTCCGGTCCTTCTACATCCTGCCCAGCCTCTTTAACACCGACCTGGACCGCGGCTTTTCCGTGATCAGCTATGACCTGGACCGCACGCTGACCGCGCCGGGCGACATGGACCGCCTGTGCGCCCTGGGGCTGGACCTGAAGCTGGATTTTATCCTCAATCACCTGTCCGTCCAGTCGCCGCAGTTCCAGGATATGCTCCGGAAGGGCGACCGGTCCGAATACCGGGATTTCTTTATCAACTGGAACACGTTCTGGGAAGGCAGGGGCCGCATGACCGACGGGGGCTACATCCAGCCCGACGAGCGCTACATCCGGGACATGTTTTTCCGCAAGCCCGGCCTGCCCATCCTGATGGTGCGCTTCCCCGACGGGCGCGAGGTGCCCTACTGGAACACCTTCTACCAGGAGGTGAAGACTGATCCGGAAACGGGCGAGCGGCAATACCTGGGCCAGATGGACGTGAACATCCGTTCGCCGCTGGTCTGGCAGTATTACGCCGAGGTGCTGGACAAGCTGGCGGGCTACGGCGCGGCCATCGTGCGCCTGGACGCGTTCGGCTACGCCTCCAAGCTGCCGGGACGACGGAACTTCATGAACGAGCCGGAGACCTGGGACATCCTGGAGCGCATCCACCAGATGGCGGAGAGCCGCGGCCTGACCCTGCTGCCGGAAATCCATGCCGCCTACAGCGAGGGCAGCTACCGCACGCTGGCGGAAAAGGGCTATATCAGCTACGATTTCTTCCTGCCGGGGCTGCTGATTGACGCCATCGAGAACCGCGACGCCGGATACCTGGCGCGCTGGGCGCAGGAGCAGAAGGACGCCGGCATTCGCTGTGTGAACATGCTGGGCTGTCACGACGGCATCCCCATGCTGGACCTGAAGGGCCTCGTGCCGGACGACCGCATCCAGGGGCTGATCGACCTGATCGTCAGCCGCGGCGGGCTGATCAAAAACCTGCTCGGGAAAAAGAACATGTATTACCAGGTCAACGCCACCTACCTGAGCGCGCTGGGCGGCGATGAGCGCAAGCTGCTGCTGGCGCGCGCGCTGCAGCTGTTTATGCCCGGCAAGCCGCAGGTCTGGTATCTGGACCTCTTCGCCGGCAAAAACGACCTGGAGGCCGTCCGGCGCGGCGGCGAGGCCGGGCACAAGGAAATCAACCGCACCAACCTGACCTGCGAGGACGTGACAGAGCGCCTGCGCTGGCCGGTCGTACAGAATCAGCTCGCCCTCCTGCGCATGCGCAACCGCTCAGCGGCCTTTGGCTTTGACAGTGAGCTGCGGATCTCTCAGCCCGCGCCGGACCGGCTGAAGCTGGAATGGCGCAACGGCGCGCAGACCGCCTGCCTCGAAGCCGACCTGAGCGCGCTCACCTTCCGCGCCGAGGCGGACACGCCCCAGGGACGGGAAAGTTTTACTCAGGTATAAGTCCGAGCTCGCGGAAGGCCCGGGCGAGCCCGTCCTCCTCCACCGCGGGACAGACCAGGCGGCTTCTGGCCTTCAGCGCGGGCGCGCCGTTGCCCATGCATACGGAGCAGCCCACGGTGTCGATCATTTCCAGGTCGTTCATGCTGTCGCCGAAGCCGATGGTATCTTCAATCGGGATGCCGAGATGCGCGGCCACCAGCTTCACGCCGCGCCCCTTGTCGAAGCGGCGGTTGATCAATTCGCCGTTCAGGCACCGGTGCTCGGACACCGACTGGACCACAAACCGGAAATCCCGCTCCAGCGCGGCGCGGGCCGGGGCCAGCTGGCCCTCGTCCCGGCACATGAACACGATCTTGTATACGGGACGGCCGTCATAGGCGCTCATGGGGAGGATGTTCAGCTTCTCCGCCAGCGCCCTGCGCCAGCGCAGCAGTTCGCTGTTGTCCGCCTGCGCGCCGGCCAGAAACTGCTCCGTTTCCTCGTCGCCCCAGGTCGCGTCCCGGGCCTCGATGGTGCGCAGGACGCCCTGCTCTTTGAGCAGGCGGAGGCCGAGCGCCAGCTGCTCAGAGGTCATCGGGCAGTCAAACAGGACCCGGTCCCCGGCAAACACATAGCCGCCCGCGCAGGCCACGGCGCCCTCAAAGCCCAGCGCCAGCACGGGGGCGAGCATGGCCGGGTTCCGCCCGGTGCACAGAAATACGCGATGCCCCCGGGCCTGCGCCTTCCGGACTGCGTCCATGGCGCTGGCCGGGGGCGTGTTGCTGCCCGGGGGTGTCAGCGTGCCGTCAATATCGAGAAATATCAGCTTTTTTTCCACGGGGAATCCCTCCGTTACAGCGCCTACCGGTACCACGTCAGCCGCTGCGCCTCCGCCAGGAAGGCGTCGCGCGCCAGCTGCGATGTGTCAACGCGATACGCGGCGGACTCGTCTGAGAAATAGAGGCAGCGCGCGCTGTCCGCTTCGGCGTATACGCACGGCATGGACAGCAGCGAATACCGGTACCGGTCATCCGCCCACAGACTGTACAGCGTGAGCTCGGGCCTGAGCAGGAGCGGCGCGGCGGAGGCGGGCCATACACAGGTCACCGTCAGGTCCGGGTAGGACAGCGTCAGGACCCGCGCGTTGCGGCCTTCCAGCTGCTCGGTGGTGATCCTGCCCGAAACGGGCTGATCCGGCAGATAAGGGAAAACATGCTCGAACGCCCGCGCGAGCGCGGACAGGTCGGCGGTCGGCGCGAGCTGCGCGGGGGCCGGCGCTTCTACCTCGGTGAGCTGTACGCCGCTGCCGTCCGACGGGCGGATGGCCATCACGGCGTACAGGCAGAACAGCCCCAATATGGCCAGGAAAAACAGGAAGGACAGGATTTTTTTCATTCGGAAACGCGTTTGAACACCGGAATGCTGTCCAGCGGCGCGTCAGCGGTGACGTTCCGGCCGCCGGTCACGACGTCGCCGGTGCGGATGTCCTGCCAGCGCCCGGCCGGCAGGTAAACGTCGCGCGCCCGCGCGCCCGCGCACAGGACCGGCGCGACCAGGTAATCCGGGCCGAACATGTACTGGTCGGACAGCTCCCAGCAGCGCGGGTCATCGGGGAATTCGTAGAACATGGCGCGCATCAGCGGGCTGCCGTTTTCGTGCGCCTCGCGGAAAATGCGGACCAGGTACGGCTTCAGTGATTTGCGCAGCGCGTAGTGCTGGCGCATGATGCGCTCCATGTCCTCGCCGTAGCTCCACATTTCGTTGTCCTGGCCGGTATGCAGGTAGCCTCCGCCCCAGTCGCGGTCGTCCAGGGCGGGAATGGTGAACGGCTCACGGTCGCCGTGCAGGCGCATGATGGGCTGGAAGACCGCCCATTCGTACCAGCGGGCCAGCAGCTCCTTGAATGCGGGATCGAACACGTTCCCCTCCATAAAGCCGCCGATGTCCGTATTCCACCAGGGAATGCCCGCCAGGCCGATGTTCAGGCCGGCCGCGAGCTGATCGCGCATGGATTCCCACGTGGACGGCACATCGCCGCTCCAGAGCACGTTGCCGTACTTCTGGCTGCCCGCCCAGCCGCTGCGCAGCAGGTTGACCGGCTGGGTGTTGCCCAGCGCCGTCTCGTGGTCGTAAAAGACGCGCGAGTACCACTGCGGGAAAATGTTGGAGCAGCTCATCGCGGGGCCGATATAGTAGCGGAAGTTGTCATAGTCGTACTTGGTCAGGTCGGGCTCGGAATTGTCCAGCCAGAAGTAATCGATGCCGATATCGTAATAGCTCTGCTTGCATTTTTCCCATACGTAGTCGCGGGTCTCGGGATTGGTGGGGTCCAGGGTCACACAGTCGCCCTGGTAATCATAGGTCTGCATCGCGCCGCGCTCCGTGCGCATCAGCAGCCCGCGCTCCGCCATTTCGCCGAAGTGCTTGCTGCGGCGGTCGACGCTGGGCCATACGGACACCATGACCCTGATGCCCATGCTGTGCAGCTCGTCCACCATCGCCTTGGGATCGGGCCAGTAGGTCTTGTCGAACTGCCAGTCGCCCTGCACGGTCCAGTGGAAAAAGTCGATCACGATCACGTCCAGCTGGATGCCCATCTCGTGGTATTTCCGGGCGACGGCCAGCACCTCGTCCTGGGTCCGGTAGCGCAGCTTGCACTGCCAGAAGCCCATCGCGTCCTCGCGCATCATCGGCGCGCGGCCGGTAACCGCCGTGTAATTGAGCAGCAGCTGCTTCGGCGTGTCCGCGACGGTCAGCCAGTAATCCATCTCCTTGCAGCAGGCGGCCTCCCATACGGTGAGGTTTTTGCCGAAGGCGGCCTGGCCGACGGCGGGGTTGTTCCACAGGAAGCCGTAGCCCAGGCTGGATACGGTGAAGGGGACGGTGGTCTGGCTGTTTTTCTGCGCGAGCTCCAGCACGCAGCCCTTCAGGTCCATATACGGCTGCTGGTACTGGCCCATGCCGAAGAGGCGCTCCCCGTCGTTCGGCTCAAAGCGCACGGTCAGGCGATAGTCGCCGCCGACGTAGGGCGTCCATTCGCGGTTGACGACCTTCAGGCAGTGGCTTTCGGGGGTGACGGAGCCGCCGTAATTCCGGAAATATTCGCGCAGGAACAGCGCGCCGTCGCGGTAAAAGCTGATGACGCCGCTGCGGTTGACGGTGGCGCTGATCCGCCCGTTGGTGATACGCGCGGCCTCGTAGTGATGGATCTCGCCGTCGCCCTCGCGGTGCGGATCGTCCACGATCTCCACGGCTGCGGCCGCCTGGGGCGCTTCCTCCGTCAGCGCCCAGCGCTCGCCGGTGAACTGGGGGTACATGGTGGCGCGCACGCGCAGGCTGTCGGTCCCCCAGGGCTCGATCATCAGGGTTTCGCCCTGGCGCCTGCACATCAGGCCGCCGTTGGTCTGAATGAATTGCATCCGGGTGCCTCCTTATGGTTTTCTGTTCCGCGCGCGGGAAGCCGAAAGCAGCCTGAACGCGGCGGCGTAGCGGGAAAGGCGGTTGGCGGGCAGCGGAACCCGCCGTGCCTGCTGCGGCGCGGCCGGCGGCTGCACGGCGGTGACTTCGTCCGGTACGGTGCTTTCATCGGCGATGGGCAGCTGGAGCGCCGGGGTCAGGTCCGGCTTCCGCCGCGCGGCGGGGTGGAAGGTGCGCCCGGACGACCAGGTGGGGTAGATGCTGCGCGCCGCCGGGCGGACGCGCGCCTCGCCGCCGCACAGGGCGGTGCGCTGGGCGGCGAAGGCCGCCGTATGCGTGAGTCGGGGCAGGCATTCGCCGACGATGTAGCGGTAGGCCGGCGTATACTCCTGGCCGAGGTACAGGCGGTGGGGCAGGAGACAGGCGTCACGGATCGCCTTGAACCACTCGGCCATGCCATACTGCGTGAGCAGCGCGCTCCACACCGCCTGCCGGCGCGCAAGCGCGTCTTCCGGCAGGACGTCCTCGCCGGAGATGGCCAGGTAGCCGCTTTCCAGGCGGCCGCAGAGCCGGTCCAGCAGCCTCAGCAGGCTGTCCTCGCTGCCGTTCAGGAAGTCGAGCAGCGGGACCTGCTCGCCGACGCGCAGGATCTTGCGCAGCGAGACCTCAGACTGCTGGCGCAGGACGCGCAGAATCGCGATGGCGTTCTGCAGCGCGTCCGTCGCCGCCTCCGTCTGCAGCAGCAGGCGCTGCGCCTCGCGGAAGCAGGGCGCCTCGGCCTGCGCGCCGTACATCCGGCGCCGGTCCTCAGGCTGCGGGGCAAAGGTCAGGCACTCGCCCATATGGCACCACGCGCCGACGCGCGGCACCACATCGTCCGCGTTCAGGAGATGCGTGATGGGATATCCCTGCGCGGGCAGCGCGCGCCCCGGGTACGCCACGGAGGGCGAGGCGAAGCCGAACCCGCAGATGTACTGCGGCAGTACGCCCTCGCGCAGCAGCCGGTCAATGAACACCTGCGCCACAGCCGCGCCCTGGCTGTGCCCGCTGACCCACAGGCGGAAGCGCGCGCCGGGCCGCTTGAGCGCGTCGATGACGCCGTTCAGGCTCAGGGACGGCCGGCCGAGCGCATGCGCGGCCGAACCGAACACGATCTGGTCCAGCACGCCCCAGAATTCCTGCGTGAGCTGCAGAAACCCGCCGTGCAGCCCATCCTGGGGCTCCATGCGCAGGTTGGGCAGCCAGTCACCCAATTGCCGCCCCGTGCCCATGAACCCGATCGCGATGACGAACAGGCCATTCGCCGGCTTCTGCATGACGATGGCCTTGAGCGAGGACGTTTCCTCCTGGGGCTGCCGCAGGCCCTGCACCTGCCCGATGGGGTTCAGCGCGGACATTTTGAGCTTTGCCAGCGTCTGCAGCGTCGCGCGCGTCAGGTCGTTGATGGGCGACACGCTGCTGTTCAGCATCGGCCCGGTCAGCAGGCTGCGGTTGACCAGCATGGAAAAATCCCGCCAGCCCGCCTGCGTCCAGCGTTCGGGGTCCATGGTGTAGGCCGCGGCCGAAAGCTCCAGCGAGAGCTGCGCGGTGCGGCGCGAATGGTTCGGCGCGCCCTGGTAGCCGCCCATGGGATACGCCGGGCGCAGGAACAGTGTGGATACATCCGACAGGTCAACGCCCGTCCAGGGCCCTTTTACTGCCATGCGAACACCTCAATGAAAATAGATTCCGGTAAAGAACGAGACCTTCATGAACCGCGCCGCCATGGCGCTGTTCTGCAGCGATTCCCTGAGCGCGTCCATCGGCACCGCGGTCAGCAGCAGCGGCACCAGCAAAAACAGCAGCGCCAGCAGCATCGCGCCGCGCGCCAGGCCGAACAGCGCGGCCATGCCCGCGTCCAGCGCGCGCACCAGGGGAAAATGAAACACATAGTTGAGCAGGCTGATGACCAGCGCCAGGACGATGTAGACGGCGAACGCGCTCAGCAGGTAGCTGAGGATGCGGATCGCGGACGCGAGGACCGCGCTCTGCACATAGTCGTTGACGGTGGCGTCCGCCTCAATGGCCGCGCCGCGCGTCAGGTTGCGGCGCAGGATATCGGTGATCGCGTCCGGCAGGCCGACGTTGCGCAGCACCTGCTCCACCGTTTCCGGCGCGATGCCGGTGACGCGCGTGTTGGCCAGGTCGACGTCGCCCACACGCGCCAGCGCGTCCGTGTACGTCAGCAGCTGCGAGGTCACGGCGGGGTCCCCCGCCACCGCGTCCGACAGCGGCACGCTCAGCGGATAGGCCAGGAGCACCGCCACGATCAGCGCGCCGACATTCAGCACGGTCTGCACCGCGCCGCGGTATACCGCGTAGATCACGCTCAGCAGCAGCACCGCCGTAATCACCAGATCAAACGGATTCATGGAACCCCCTTCGCCGCGTTTTTCGGCCCGCGTTATAGAATATCACAAAACGCCTGAACAAGCAAGGAGAGCGCGGGCTCACGCCAGGGCAATCGCTTACGAAAAAGCCCAGTTTTTAACAACAGACAAAGCATAGTG
>CAMNEH010000066.1 GCA_946536315.1 uncultured Clostridia bacterium | reverse complement strand
CAAGCGTGTAGTGGACTTTCACCACCAAGCTATTGCCCATGGCGGGCGTACAAGCGATGGCCAGCTGGCTAACGAGGATCAGCTGCTTCGCCAGATCGCAGCGGCCCGTCAGACGTTGAGCGGCCTGTTTCCGCAGCCCGTGAGCTACGGACGCAGCGGAGACACCGAGTTCCTGATCCGCGGCTATATTCCCGGGGAAAATATGGAAAACTACGTCGAATCAGGCCGGCAGAGCCCCGGCGCGACGCGGGAGCAGGCGCTCAAATGCGTGATGGCTGTGCTTCAGCAGGTATCCTTCCTGCACCGGCTGCAGCCGCCCGTCATTCACCGGGACATCAAGCCCCAGAATGTGATTCTGGACCGCGAGGGGCGGTTTCATCTGATCGATTTCGGCATTTCACGCCACCCGAATCCTCACAGCCCCTACGATACGCAGGTCATGGGCACCAGCCTGACCGCCCCGCCGGAGCAGTTCGGTTACCGGCAGACGGACGAACGCAGCGATATCTACGCCGTCGGGGTGCTGCTGCGCTATTGCCTGACACAGGAATACGGCGGCGCCGCCGACGCGCAGCTCGAGCCCGACCTGCGCGGGATCATCGCCAAGGCGACGCGCTTTGATCCGGATCAACGCTACCAACGCGCGGCGGACATGCTGGCCGACGTGCAGCGCGCCGTTTCACCGGATAAAAAAAAGCGCCGGTGGGCGGCAGTGGCGGCGTCGCTCCTGGCGCTGCTCTGCGCGGTGGGCGGCATCCTGCTGTCATCCGCGCGGACAGGCGCTTACCGTTTCCATGAACCGCTGATCGAGCAGGCTGTCCGCCTCGCGCTGGACCGTCCGGACGGCGATCTGACACGGGCGGACCTGGCGCGGATGACCGCGCTGCATATCTTCGGCCGGCAGATATACGGCGACGACGGGCAGTTCTTTTTTATCGGACAGTACACGCTGCCGTTTGACGCTGAGATCCGGCAGGCGGGGCTGTGGGAACAACACGGCGGCATCCGCAGCCTGGAGGACATCCGCGCCATGCCCAACCTGCGGGAGCTGAGCCTGTACCGGCAGGAGATCAGCGATCTGACCCCGCTGAAGGACAGCCGCGTCACGCGCCTGGGCATCGGGCTCAATCCGGTGAGCAACCTGACGCCGCTTGTCGGCCATCCTTTCCTGACCGCGCTGAACCTGACCTGCCTGCCCATTGCCGACGCCGCGCCGGTGGCCACCATTCCGAATCTGACGGCGCTCGTCCTCGCGGGGACGGACATCACAGCGCTTGGCCCGCTGTCCGGTCTGGACCTGCGGACACTGAACCTGGTCGACCTGGACATCCGCGACGGCGCTTGTCTGGCCGGCTTTTCCCGGTTGGAAACGCTCACGGTCAGCAAGCTGTATCCGGGGCTTCTCAGCCAGCTGGCCGGACTGCCGCTGACCGATCTGACCGTCACCCACGCGGCGGAGGGGATGACGCTGCCGGCGCTGGAAGTGTTTCCGCTGCTGGAACGGCTGTCCTACAGCACGGACGACGCGGAAACGGTCCCCGCGACGCCGCTGCGTTTTCCCCGCCTGCAGGCGCTGGAGCTGAAGCACGTGCGGCTGGAAAGCCTGCGATGCTTATCGGCCATGACAGGGCTGAGAGAGCTGAACCTCCGGGAAGCGGACTGCGCGTGCTATGACCTGCCGGAAACGCTGACCGCGCTGGAAACAGTCTACTGTACAGAGGCGCAGGCGAGCGCCCTGTCGCCGATGGCCCCCGACGTCAGCTGGATCACTCAGTGATGCGGGTGCGTCCCTGCCAGTACGCGCGGCACAAATCCAGGTACAGCCTTTCCGGCCTGCCCAGATAACCGTCCCTGCGGCTGCACATGGTGATCTGCCAGCGCGGGCGCCCGGGCAGGCGGAAGTAAACGACCCTGCCATCGGACGCGGCATACACCGCCGGCAGCAGCGCACAGCCCAGTCCCAGCGCGGCGATGCGGTATTTGCTCAGGTTGCTGGCGGTGGAAAACAGCACCTGCGGCGCAAAGCCCGCCGCCGAGAACAGCGCCTCCGTCAGCGAATACAGCGTGGAGCGCTGATAGATGCGCACAAACGGCATATCGCAAAAACGGCTGAGCGGCGCTTCCGGCGCCAGGCGTGCCTCTGTGCTTCCGCCCGCCGCCAGCGGATGCGCGGCCGGCACCGCCAGAAAGATTTCCTCCTCCGCCATCAGGTGATAGACATTGTCGTCCATCTGTTCCGCGCTGAGGGTCGCCAGGCCGAGATCCAGCTGCCCCACGCTGATCATCCGCTGCATCGCGGTCACGTGGCACTCCACCGGCTCCAGCCGCATCGCCGGGAACGCCTCGTGAAACGCCGGGTAGACCGCCGTGAACATCTCCACCCCGCGCTCCGGGATCAGCCCGACCGTCATCCGCCTGGCGCTGCGCGCCGTTTCGTCGGCGATGCGGGCATAGGCGTCTTTTTTGATGGCCAGCATCTGCCGCGCGGCCGACAGGTACACCGCGCCCGCTTCGGTCGGCGTCCAGTTTCCGCGCGCGCGGACGAACAGCGGCGCGCCGAGCTCCTCCTCCAGCTTCTGCAGCTGCTGATTCAGCGCGCTCTGTGTGACGAAGCGTTTTTCCGCCGCGCGGGTGATGCTCTTCTCATCCGCGATACAGACGATGTTTTCCAACAAGTGCAGGTCCACGACGCGTTTCCCCCGTTCCGCCGGCTTCCCGGCCCTGCCATGACTATATCAGGCGGCGCGGCCGCCGTCAACACCCGGAAATATGTTAGTCCAGCTAACATATCTGTCATGAATCATAAATTGACAATCTTTTTCCCCTGCGGTATGATGAAAACGGACAAAGGCATCACCCCCTTCTGGACAGGAAAGGAGCTGGTATTTTGCAGGATTATGACGTGATCATCATCGGCGGCGGGGCCGTCGGCAGCGCGGTCGCGCGCGAGCTGACGCGGTACCGCCTCTCCGTGGCCGTGCTGGAGAAGGAAAGCGACGTATGCACCCAGACCAGCGGGCGCAACACCGGCATGCTGCACGCGGGCTTTCTGTACAAGCCCGGGTCTCTGAAGGCGCAGTGCGCCGTGGAGGGCAACGCGGAATTCGACCAGGTCGCGAAGGAGCTCGATGTGCCGTTTAAGCGCACGGGCAAGCTGATCGTCGGCTTCAGCGATGAAGACCGCGCGCGGCTGGAATACTTTATCGAGCGCGGACGGCAGAACGGCGTGCCCGGCATGGCCCTGATCGACCGTCAGCGCATGGACGAGATCGACCCCTCCGCGGGCGGTAATTTCGCCATTCACTGCCCCTCCAGCGGGATCCTGGATCCGTTCATCTACACCATCGCGCTCGCGGAAAACGCGGTGAAAAACGGCGCGCGGTATCACCTGTATACCGAGGTGACCGGTGCGGACCGCCTGGACGACGGGCGGCACGTGCTGCATACCAGCCGCGGCGATTTCGCCTGCCGCTGGGTCGTCAACAGCGCCGGCCTCAACAGCGCCAAAGTCAGCGACATGCTGGGCATTCCCGGGTATGTGATCCAGCCGGTCAAGGGCGAATACTTTGTACTGGACAAGAAGGCGGGCGCGTTCGCGAAAATCCCAGTCTACCCCGCCCCGACCGCGAAATTTACCTTTGACACTCACGCCACGCCAACCGTGGACGGCAACGTGCTGGTGGGTCCCAACAGCTTCAACGTCGAGGACGGCGAGGACTACAGCGTGCGCCAGTCCGGCATGGACGGGCTGCAGGAAAGCGGCGCGCGGATGTTCAAGCACATGAAGCGCGAGTACTACATCCGCACCTTCGCCGGCGCGCGGCCCAAGCACATCGATCCCGCGACGGGCGAGATTCAGGACTTCCTGATCGAATGCCGCGACGACGTCCCCGGCGTGGTCAACCTGGTGGGCATCGAAAGCCCCGGCCTGACCAGCGCCCTGCCCATCGCGCGGCGCGTCGTCGGCATGATCCGCGAGCGTGAGGCGCTGGTCCCCAACCCCGGTTTTGATCCGGTCCGGCACGGCATCGTCCGCTTCCACGAGGCGAGTCGGGAGGAGCAGGCGCGCCTGGTGCGCGAAAACGCGGACTACGGTGAGATCGTCTGCCGGTGCGAAACCGTCACCCGCGCCGAAATCATCGCGGCCATCCACAACCCCCTGGGCGTTTGCACCGTCAACGGCATCAAGGTGCGCACGCGCGCCAGTATGGGCCGCTGCCAGGGCGGATACTGCGAGACGCGCATCACGGCCATGATCCGCGAGGAGCTGGACAAGGCCGTGACGGACGTCCGGCTGACCAACGGAAATTCGTACATGTTCACCGGTTATGTGAAGGGAGGCGGGCAGGCATGACCCACAGGCAGGCAGTGATCGTCGGCGGCGGCCCCGCCGGATTGGCGGCAGCGCTGCGCCTGAAGGAAAAGGGCGTCAGCGACATCCTGATTTTAGAGCGTGAAAAGCTGCTGGGCGGCATCCTGCGCCAGTGCATTCACGACGGCTTCGGCCTCACGCGCTTCGGCGAGTCCCTCTCCGGCCCCGAATACGCGCAGCGCTTCATCGACCGGGTGGAGGAAGCGGGCATCGAGTCCATCACCGACTGCACCGTGCTGGACGTCAGCGCGGACAAGGTCGTGACCGCGGTGAGCCGTGCCCACGGCCTGATGCAGATCCAGGCGGACGCCGTGCTGCTGACCATGGGCTGCCGCGAACGCACCCGCGGCGCGCTGGCCACCCCGGGCACGCGCCCGGCGGGCATTTATACCGCCGGCGTCGCGCAGAACTATATCAACCTGCAGAACATCATGGTCGGCAAGGAAATCGTCATCCTCGGCAGCGGCGATATCGGGCTGATCATGGCCCGCCGCATGACGCTCGAGGGCGCGCACGTGAAGGGCGTGTATGAGGTGCAGCCCTATCCCAGCGGCCTGCCCCGCAATATCGAGCAGTGCCTGAACGATTACGGCATCCCCCTGCACCTGAGCCATACGGTCGTGGATATCCGCGGGCGCGAGCGCCTGACCAGCGTGGTCGTGGCACAGTGCGACGAGCGCTTCCGCCCCATCCCCGGCACGGAGGAGGAGATTCCCTGTGACACGCTGATCCTGTCCGTCGGCCTGATCCCCGAAAACGAGCTGTCCCTGGCCGCCACGGTGGCCCTGGACCCGCGCACCCGCGGCGCCTTCGTGGACGAGCACTGCCAGACCAGCGTGCCCGGCATTTTCGCCGCGGGGAACGTGCTTCACGTGCACGACCTGGTGGACTTCGTCTCGCTCGAGGCGGAAGCGCTGGCGGCCGGCGCGGCGGAATACCTGCTGACCGGCAGCCTGCCCGCCTGCCCGCTGGAGGTCAAGGCCGGCCAGGGCATCGGTCACGTGATCCCGCAGCACATCAGCGGCACGCGTGATTTTACCCTGTCGCTGCGCGTGCGCCAGCCCATGAACAGCGTGAGCATCGTGGTCCGCCAGGGCACGCAGGAGGTGCTGCGCAAAAAGATGCGCAAGGCCCTGCCCGCGGAAATGGTGCAGCTGCCCGTCAAGGTGGCCAGGCTGACCACCACTGCCGACATGGAGGTATATGTGGAATGAAACGGACTTTTACCTGCATCGTGTGTCCGAACGGCTGCGAAATCGACGCCGAGTACGAGGGCGCCAACGTCCTGTCGGTCACCGGCAACCTCTGCCCCAAGGGCAAGGCCTACGTCACGCAGGAGCTGGTCGACCCGCGGCGCACCATCGCCAGCAGCATCCGCGTCGAAGGCGGCACGCTCCCCCTGACCAGCGTCCGCCTGACCAGCGCGATCCCGAAGGACCGCATTTTCGACGTCATGAAGGAGATCAACGCCCAGTCCGTCGCCGCGCCGACACACATCGGCGACGTCGTGATCCGCGACGTGCTCGGCCTGGGCAGCGATGTGATCATCACCAAGAACGTGGACCGGGCCTGATATTATCTCCCACCGAAAGGAGCGCTCCATGTCCAGAAAGCTCGTTGTCGCCCTCAGCGTGCTGGGCGCGGCGCACCGTCAGCGGATCGATGCCGCGGCGCACGCGAACGGCTTTACCGTCGAATACTGGCCCAGCCCGGACGCCGCGATCCCCCATGTCGCGGACGCCGAAATCATCCTGACCAACCAGCCCGGTCCCGCCGCGCACGCGCCGAAGCTCAAATGGCTGTGCAGCAGCACCGCGGGCATCGAAAACTTCCTGAAGGAGGGGACCTTCGCCGCGCCGGACGCCCTGCTGACCAATTCCAGCGGCGCGTACGGGGTGACCATCTCCGAGCACATCATCATGGTCACGCTGGAAATGATGCGCCGTCAGGCTGAATACAGCGCCATCGTCTCCCGCAGGGAATGGCGGCGCGACCTGCCCATCCGGTCCATTCACGGCGCGCGGGTGGCCATCCTGGGCACCGGCGACATCGGGCTGGAGACGGCCCGCCGCCTTCGCGCGTTCCGGCCCCGGACCATCGTCGGCTTCAACCGCCGAGGGCTCAATCCCGGGCAGGCCTTTGACCGTATCGCCGCGCTTCCGGCGCTGGACCAGACGCTGCCGGAAACGGACCTGCTGATCCTCTGCCTGCCCGGCGGCGCGGACACTGAAGGCGTCATGACGGCCGAGCGCCTCGCGCTCCTGCCCGCCGACGCCTTCCTCGTCAACGTCGGCCGCGGCTCCGCGATCGACCAGCCGGCGCTGGTCCGCCTGCTGAACCAGGGGCATCTGGCCGGCGCCGCGCTGGACGTATTCACCCGCGAGCCCCCCGCGCCGGACGACCCCGTCTGGAACACGCCCCGCCTGCTGCTGACCCCGCACGTGGCCGGCAACATGACCCTCGCCTACACCGTGGACAAAATCCTCGACCAGTTCCTGGAGGATTTTGACAACTACTGCGCCGGACGGCCGCTTGAGCGGCTGGTCAGGCGATAATACAATGAACGCGCCGCTGCGGAGAACAGTCTCCGCAGCGGCGCGTTCATTGTGAATAGTGTATGCCATTCCCGGGGGCACCGGCCGGAAGGATTACTCCTCGGCGGGCGCTTCCGGCGCTTCCTCAGCGGCTTCGGGCAGCGGCTCCTCGCCGGGGATGTCCTCGACCAGGTTGCTGTCGGACACTTCGTCCGCGAGCGCTTCACGCACGCTCAGGCTGATGCGGTGCGCTTCGGGATCGACGCCGAGCACCTTGACCTTGACCATCTGATCCGGCTGAAGCGCGTCTTCGACCTTCGCCACACGGGTCAGCGCGCACTGGGAGATATGAACCAGGCCGTCCACACCGGGCTCCAGCTCCACGAACGCGCCGAACGGGCGGATACGAACGACCTTGCGCTCGAGCACCATGCCGACGGGGTACTTTTCGTCAATGTTGTCCCAGGGGCGGGCCTGCAGCTGCTTGTAGCCCAGCTGGATGCGCTCGCGCTCCTTGTCGAGGTTGAGGATCTTGACCTCGACCTCATCGCCGATCTTCAGCACTTCGCTGGGATGGCCGATGCGGTACCAGGCCATATCGGTGATGTGGATCAGGCCGTCCACGCCGCCCAGGTCCACAAACGCGCCGAAGTCCGCGAAGCGGCGCACGATGCCCTTGACCACCGCGCCGACTTCCAGCTTGCTCCAGGCCTCGTCCTTCTTGCGGGCGGCTTCCTCGCGCAGGTATTCCTTGCGGGAAGCGACGATGCGCTTCTTTTCCTTGTTGACGTCGATGATCTTCAGCTTCATGGGCTGACCCACGAACTGCTGGATCTTTTCGACATAATGCTGCGCGAGATGGGAAGCGGGCACGAACGCGCGCACCCCGCCGGCGTCGGCGATCAGGCCGCCCTTGACGGCTTCCTTGCCCACGGCGTCGATGTACTCGTTGTTCTCATACTTCTGCATGAGCTCTTCCCAGACCTTGCGGTTGACGATGTTGCGCTGGGAGAGGATCACGTTGCCGTCGCCGTCGTTGACCTTGACGATTTCGACCTCGATCTGGTCGCCGACCTTGACATCCTGATCGGACAGGTCGCTGCGCTTGATGATGCCATCACTCTTGTAGTTGATGTTCACGCAGACCTCGTCCTCGCTCACCTGCACGACCGAACCGGTAACAGTCTGACCGGGACGGATGCGTACCAGCGTAGCCTCAATGTCGTCCATAAAGCTGCGCTTGTTTTGCTCCTCTTCGGTCAAGGCGGCTTCTTCTCCGACCGCAGCTGCGGCTACCTCAACTGCCTGCTGTGCGGCTTGTGCAGTTTCCTGCGCGGCCTCGACAGCTTCCTGCGCTGCAGTTTCCACGGCAGCCTCGGCTTCAGTGACTTTGTTCTGTTCCGTTTCGTTCATAACAGTGACAACCTCCTTATATGACCAATCCGGTGTGGACGCACCGGCGGCTATTCCAAGTAATTCGGTCCGCGTGTCGCAGAACCCCGGAGGGATCTCCCCCGCTGTCTCGACCAGCAGCGTCCGCGGGCAAACGGCCCTGCAGGTTTCAAAGAGCTTGCGCGTGTTCGCGCTGTGCCGTCCCCCGACCACCAGCATGGCGTCGGCCCGGCTGGCGAGCGCCTGCGCCGCGTTCTGCCGCCGGCTGGTCGCCTGGCAGATCGTGCGCCGGGCCTCGAGGTCCGGATAGCGGGCCTTCAGCGCGGGCAGCGCCACATCCCACTGATCCGGGGGATAAGTGGTCTGCGCCACCAGCACCGGCGCGGTCATGGGCGGCAAGCTGTCCGCGGCGGCAGCGTCGGGAATGATGTGGACATTGTCCCCACCGTATCCCGCGGTCCCGATGATTTCCGGGTGGGAGGGATTCCCCAGCAGGATGACCGGACGCCCTTCCTGCGCGCAGCGGCGGACCGCTTCGTGCAGCGCGCGAACAAAGACGCACGTCGTATCCGTCACCGTCAGCCCCAGCTCGCGGCAGCGCGCGTACGTTTCCGGCGGCTCTCCATGGCTGCGCAGGATCACCCGCGCGCCGGCCGGCGCGTCCTCCGGCCTTGAGATGACGCGAACCCCCCGGGAGGTAAATTCCTCCAGGGCCTGTGTGTTGTGAATCAGCGCTCCCAGCATCACGACCGGCTGTCCGAGCGCCTGCGCCTCGGCCACCGCCTGACGCGCCGTTTCCACCGCGCGGGTCACGCCGTCGCAATAGCCCGCATAGCGGGCGACTTCACAGGGCATACGTCCCCACAACACCTCCACAGGGGTATTCCATGCTATTATACGCCGTTTTCAAAAAAAATCCTGCCCCGCTTCCTGAAAAAATGTAAAAAAGTTTGCCCCGGCAAAATCCGAAGCAAAAAAAGGCTTGACAACGCCATTTAAATTGTGTAAAATTTAATTGTATCAAATATTTAAGGAGGGCTGATTATGGCCGGTATTTATGACTACACTGTTCCCGCCGCCAAGGGCGAAACCGTTGCGCTCTCTCAGTTCGAAGGCAAAGTGATGCTGATCGTCAACACCGCCACCGGCTGCGGCTTTACCCCGCAGTACAAGGACCTGGAAGCCATCTATGAGAAGTATCATGACCAGGGGCTGGAAATCATCGACATTCCGTGCAACCAGTTCGCCGGCCAGACCCCCGGGACGGATGACGAGATCCATGAATTCTGCACCCTCAAATATCATACGCAGTTCCCGCAGATGAAAAAGTCCGACGTGAACGGTGAAAACGCCCTGCCGCTGTACGCCTACCTGAAATCCCAGAAGGGCTTTGAGGGCTTCGGCAAGAGCCCGGCGGCGCTCGCCATGGGCCTGATGCTCAAAAAGATCGACAAGGATTACAAGAACAATCCTGAAATCAAGTGGAATTTCACCAAATTCGTCGTCGATCGCCAGGGCAACGTGGTCGCGCGCTTTGAGCCGACCGCCTCGATGGATGAAGTCAGCAAATGTGTCGCCAGCCTGATCTGACCTCCCCTGAGGACGAAGCGCTCCGGCTGGATCACCAGCTGTGCTTCCCGCTGTACGCCGCCGCGCGGCGGATCACTGGCCTCTACCAGCCCGTCCTTCAGCCCCTCGGGCTCACCTACACGCAGTACGTCACGCTGCTCGCGCTGTGGGAGCAGGACGGTCTGAGCGTCAGTGAGCTGGGCGAGCGGCTGTACCTGGACAGCGGCACGCTGACCCCGCTGCTCAAAAAGCTGGCCGATCGCGGGCTGATCACCCGCGAACGCGCGGCGGAGGACGAGCGCGTCGTGCGCATCCGCCTGACAGAGGCCGGTCGTGCGCTCAAGGCTTCCGCCCGCGACATTCCCGCCCGGGTCGGCGCGTGCGTCCCGCTCTCCCCTGAAGACGCGCAGGCGCTGTATGCGCTGCTCTACAAAATTCTCAAATAATGAGCCCGATCTCCCCTCGCCGGGGGGATTTGTTTTTTTCTTTACTTCCCCCGCGGATCAAAGTATAATAGGGAGTGCGCCGGCGGATTTCTGCCACAGGCCGGGCGCAAGGAGGAAAATGCATTGCTGAACGAGCAGATGAAGGCGCACCTCACGACGAAAATCCTCCCCTTTTGGGAGAACCTGGCGGACGCGGTGTCCGGCGGCTATTACGGCTATGTGGACAAGGCGCTGAACGTACACAAGGACGCCGACAAGGGCTGCATCCTGAACAGCCGGATCCTGTGGACCTTTTCCACCGCGGCCAGAATCCTCGAGGACGACCGGCTCCGCGCCTATGCCGACTGGGCCTACGACTTCCTCTCGCGGTTTGAGGACCCGGCTCACGGCGGCGTCTACTGGAGCGTGACGCACGACGGCCTGCCAAAGGACACGACCAAGCACACCTACTGCCAGGCCTTCGCGATCTACGGCCTGGCGGCCTACGCCCGCCTGACCGGCAGCCGGGAGGCCCTGGACAGGGCGATCGCGCTGTACCGGCTGATCGAAGAAAAATGCCGTGACGAGGCCGGCTACGGCGAAGCCTACCGCGTGGATTTTTCCCCGGAGCGCAACGAAAAGCTGAGTGAAAACGGCGTCATGGCGTCCAGGACCATGAATACGCTGCTGCACGTGCTGGAAGGGTATACCGAGCTGTGGCGCGTCTGGCCGGACGAGGGGCTGCGCCAGACCGGCGCGGCGGCCCTCAGCCGTTTCCTGAACACCATCTACAACCGGGCAGAACACCGCCTGGACGTCTTCTTTGACGACCGCTTCCATTCGCTGATCGACATGCAGTCCTACGGGCACGACATCGAGGCGAGCTGGCTGCTGTGGGACAGCGTCACCGCGCTGCTGCCCGAGCGTGAGTGGGCGCCCTACCGGGCCATGTGCCTGGACCTGGCGGAGAGCGTGACGGCGCGCGCGTTCACCGACCACGGCCTGAAAAACGAGTGCGTGAACGGCGAGGTCAGCGAGCTGCGCATCTGGTGGGTGCAGGCCGAAGCCATGCTGGGCTTCGCCAACGCCTTTGCCCTGACCGGGGACAGCCGCTGGCAGGAGCGCATGAACACCCAATGGGCGGCCATTCAGCGCATGATCGTCGATCCCCGGCCCGAGGGCGAGTGGTACTGGTCTGTCGAAGAGGACGGCCGCCTGACCGACCGTCCCATGGTCGAGGAATGGAAATGCCCGTATCACAACAGCCGCATGTGCCTGCGGCTGCTGAGCGAGTGACCGGCGGCCGCGCCGGACAGCGATTGACTGAAGGAGGAGACGACAGCCCATGAACAGCCGAAGCTTTGCATCCCTGATGGAGCAGTATGAGCGCGTCATTGCGCGGCCCAACCCGGTGAACGAGCGGTTTTACAACGGCGTGCTGACGCGCTATCAGCATCCGGTGCTGACCCGCGAGCACGTGCCGCCCTTCTGGATGTACGACGCGAACCCGGCCACGAATCCGTACATGATGCAGCGCCTGGGCGTGAACGCCGTGTTCAACAGCGGCGCCATCCGGCTGAACGGCGAGTACTGCCTGGTGGCCCGCGTGGAGGGCATGGACAGGAAAAGCTTTTTTGCCGTCGCCGAAAGCGACCGGCCGACTGAGGGGTTCCGCTTCAGGGACCTGCCGGTCCGGCTGCCCGATACCGAAAAGCAGGAGACCAACGTCTACGACATGCGCCTGACCGCGCATGAGGACGGATACATTTACGGCGTGTTCTGCTCCGAGAGCAAGGACACCTCGGTCAGCGACCTGTCGGCCGCCGTCGCGGCGGCGGGCATCGTGCGGACCCGGGACCTGGAACATTGGGAGCGCCTGCCCAACCTGGTCACCCTGCGCTCGCCCCAGCAGCGCAACGTGGTCCTGCATCCGGCCTTTGTCGACGGCAAGTACGCGTTTTACACCCGGCCGATGGACGACTTTATCGACACCGGCTCCGGCGGCGGCATCGGCTTCGGCCTGTGCGCGGACATCACACGTCCCCTGATCGATGAGGAACGGATCATTTCCCTGCGCCGCTACCACACCATCACTGAAAGCAAAAACGGCGCCGGCGCCGTCCCCATCCGGACGGACAGGGGATGGATCCACATCGCGCACGGCGTGCGCAACACCGCCGCGGGGCTGCGGTATGTGCTGTACGCCTTCGCGACCGCGCTGGACGATCCCTCGCGCGTCATCGCCGAGCCCGGCGGCATGCTGCTCGGCCCGCTGGGCAGGGAGCGCGTGGGCGACGTGAGCAACGTGGTCTTCACCAACGGCGCGATCGCGGACGACGACGGGAAGATCTACATTTATTACGCTTCCTCCGATACCCGGCTGCATGTGGCCGAGACCGACATGGACCGCCTGTGCGACTATGTGTTCAACACGCCCCCGGACGCCCTGCGCAGCGCCGACTGCGTGCAGCAGCGGACCGCGCTGATCGAACAGAACCTGCGATACCTGAAAGGCGAATGAACCGCCGATAGAATGAGGGCCGCTCCGTTGCCGGAGCGGCCCTGTGCTGTGTGTTGTCTGACCGGGTGATCAGTCGTTGGCGTCCATGTAGGCGAAGCAGTTCTCGATGTCCGCCATCTTTTCAGCCACCACATCGTCGTAACCGTAGCTCTTGCAGGTATCGACCATGTACTTCCAGTTGGCGTCGAACTCAGCGTCATCCGCGGAGTACACGCACTTCCAGCTGTATTCCTTCATGATGGGGGCAAACTGGGCGCGCTTCTGCTGGCCTTCGGCGGACAGGGAAGCCTTGCTGTAGGCGATCGCGGCCGGGCTCTGCACGGAGACCTTGCCGGTCTTGCGGTACAGGTCGACGCCGGAGGTCGCGCCATTCGCGTATTCCTCGCTCCAGGCCTTGCTCAGCTCGGTGGCATAGTGCTCAGCGTAGCACGGCCAGCCCTTGTAGCTGAAGGAGTAGGTCTTACCGGGGATCATCTGCTCGAGCTTGATGGTCTCGTGGTTGATCTTGCTCTCGCCGTCCTGGAAGGTGCCGCCGCCGTATTCAGCGGGCATCTGGGTGTTGGCCTTGTCTTCCTGGCACTGCCAGCCGAAGTCGGTCATGTAGGGAACGCCGTTCTCGTCATAGTCCCAGCACAGACCCTTGGGGCCGTAGTTCTGGATGATCATGCCCTCTTCGGAGCACAGCCAGTCAATGACCTCCAGCACGCGGTCTTCATGCTCGGTGTTCGCGCCGATGGCCCACATGCGGTTGGAGCCGGCCTTGGACAGGGTCTGCATCGCGGGCGCGGAGTCCTCGATCAGGAAGGTGACGAAGCCGTCCTTGTTGGCGGCCTTTTCAGCGCTGTTGTAGTTGCCGATGATCCAGCCCCACATCGCCATCAGGTAACGGCCGGCGGACAGCTTCTGGCTGTAGGCGTCGAAATTCTGGGAGGTGGATTCCGGATCGAACAGGCCTTCACGGTACAGCTGATTGTTGACCTTCAGCGCGCGATAGTACAGGCTGCCCTCTTCGAGGGGGTTCACCACGTCGCGGGTCTGGTAGTTGACGCCCAGGAAATCATACTCCTGATAGCCGTAGTAGGTCATCAGGTCCCAGGTGAACTTCATGACGCAGTCTTCCCAATCCGGGAAACCGCCGTAGGCGTAAACCTTTTCACCGGTCTCGGTGGCGGGAACCGCGTCCTGCAGCGCCTTCAGGAAGGCGGGCAGGTCTTCCAGGGTCTTCAGCTCGGGCTTGCCGGCCTTTTCCCAGGCGTCAAAGCGGATCTGAAGCGCGTAGGTGGGGTCGGTCAGCTCGGCCCAGGCGCCGTCTTCCATCGCGACCGCGTAGGTGAAGCCGTACTTGCCTTCATGGCCATGCGCCGCCGCAAAGTCAGATACCTTCTGGATCGCGTCGCCCAGGTAGGCGTCGATGTTCGGGTACTGGCTCAGGTCGATGTCGCTCCAGTCCAGCAGCAGGTCGGCGTTCAGCGCTTCGATGAACTGGTCGCCCATGTCGCCCAGGCAGACGATGTCGCCCAGGTCACCGGCGGACACAGCAGACGTCCACGCGTTGCTGTCCACGTTGGTGGAAACGATGTTCAGCGTCACGTTGAAGCGGTCCTTCAGCTCTTTGCCGAACCAGCCGCCCTGATCGCCGGCGAAGTTGGCCAGGCCGGAGAACATCTTCAGCGTCACGGGCTCACGGTACTCCTCTGCCAGCGCTGGCACAGCCATCATGGCCGCCAGCATGGCCAGCGTGAGGACGAGGGACAGGATTTTCTTCATGCTTTCTTCCTCCTGTGAAAAATAGTTATGCTTACCCGACAATCGGGGTCAAGCCGTGATCATTATCCCTTGACCGCGCCGATCATGATGCCCTTGACAAAGTAGCGCTGGAAGAAGGGATAAACGCAGAGGATCGGCAGGGTGACGACCATGGCCACCGTCATGCGCACGGACAGCGCGGTCTGCTTGGTGGCCACATTCGCCAGGGAGT
>CAMNEH010000065.1 GCA_946536315.1 uncultured Clostridia bacterium | reverse complement strand
CTGGAGATCGACTTCCTTGATCCCGAGGACGAGACCCGGTGGCAGATCGGCATGTACCTCTCCTTCCACGACGACGAATACTGCCTGGATCATGTGTATATCAATCCCGACGCGACGTCTGTCACCGACGTGGTTGTGCCTGACGGTGTGGAAGCCATCTCGGAGCGGGCGTTTGATTGCCTGAGCGGCATCACGGGCGTCGTCCTGCCGGAGAGCCTGAGGGGCATCGGGGCCTACGCCTTTGACGGGTGTGACGCGCTGGTCAACATGGGCCTGCCGTCCAACATGGTCTGGATCCACGAGGACGCGTTCCGCGGCACCAACTGCCAGCCCATGGCATTTGCGAACACGCCCACTGCGGCCAAGGCCATCGAGATGAAGATCCCGCTGGAGATCGACTTCCTTGATCCCGAGGACGAGACCCGGTGGCAGATTGGCATGAACCTCTCCTTCCACGATGACGAATACTGCCTGGATCACGTGTACGTCAATCCCGAGGCGACCGCTCTCACCCACATTGATGTGCCTGAAGGCATCGAGGGCATCGGAGAATTTGCCTTCCATCAGGCCACGCAGGAAGAAATCGATGCTTTCGAAACCATCACCGTCCCGGGCAGCGTCGTGTGGATCGATGATAACGCCTTCGATGGCTGCGCCAACGCCACCCTGCTGGTATACAGCGGTTCCTATGCGGAAGCCTGGGCCATTGAGAAGAGCTTCCCCTATCAGACCATCACTGAATAAGAATCCATAACCACTGCCGCCACATCCCACCATGGGGTGTGGCGGTTTCTCATCCTGCTATTTGCCCTTTACAAATTTGCCCTTTGTTATTGAACCGATTTGGGCTACAATGTTTCCACAGACGGACTATGAAGGTGTAATCAGGAGGCTGACACATGATCAAGGTTGCTTTCTTTGATGCCAAGGCTTATGACAAGCCGTCCTTTGAACAATACGGCAGCGCGCGTGATGTGCAGTTCAGGTTTCTGGAAACCAAACTGAATGAGGATACCGTGGAACTGGCCAGGGGCTGCGATGCCGTATGCGTGTTTGTCAACGATACTGTGAACGCCGCTGTGATCGACCGCCTGTATGAATACGGCGTTCGCCTGCTGGCCCTGCGCTCTGCCGGATACAATAACGTGGACGTGCGCGCCGCCTTCGGGAAAATTCACGTCGTTCACGTTCCGGCCTATTCTCCCTACGCCGTGGCCGAGCACGCCATGGCCCTGCTGCTGACCTCCGTGCGGCGCATTCACAAGGCCTACAATCGGACGCGGGAATTCAATTTTTCACTGAGCGGCCTCACGGGCTTTGATTTTCACGGAAAAACCGTGGGGGTGATCGGAACGGGCAAAATTGGCAGGATCTTTATTGACATCTGCCGGGGCTTCGGCATGAAGGTCATTGCCTATGACCGTTTTCCCGCGCAGGACAGCGGCATCGAATATGTGGCGCTGGAGGAGCTGTTTGCCCGCAGCGACGTGATCTCCCTCCACTGTCCGTTGACCGAAGAGACGCGGCACATGATCGACGCGGCCGCGATCGAAAAGATGAAAAAGGGCGTGGTCATCGTCAACACCTCCAGGGGCGGCCTGATCGATACGGAGTCGCTGCTGGAGGGCATCAAGGCGCGAAAGATCGGCGCGGCCTGCCTGGATGTCTACGAAGAAGAAGCGGACATCTTTTTTGAGGACCGCTCCGGGCATATTTTGAACGATGAATTGCTTGCCCGCCTGATCTCCATGCCCAATGTGATCGTGACCTCGCATCAGGCGTTCCTGACGGAGGAAGCGCTGAACAACATTGCGGAGACGACGGTCGGCAATATCCGGTCCTATTTTGATAACGACGGCCTCTGCGACAACGAGCTTTGCTATCGCTGCGGCCATGTCGAACGGTGCAAAAAAGAGCGGAAGGAAAGGTGCTTTTGAGTACGGGAAACCGTCATGCCGGAAGGGCCGATAAGTCCTGATCGCAGGCGTCTTCCACACTCGTGAAGATTACAGGCGGAAAGTTACAGCACCGCCTGCCATATTATACGTATCCCGATCCCGATCAGTATCAGGCCGCCCAGGACCGACGCCCATCGCGTCAGGCGCTGGCCGGCCTTTTGTCCTGCCCGGACGCCGAGCAGGCAGAGCGCGAACGTCACGCCCGCGATGATGAAGGCGCTGGCCAGCGCCTGCGGCAGCGTCTCTTCGGCGAGCGCGAAGCCCGCGGACAGCGCGTCGATGGACGTCGCGACGCCCTGAACGAGCAGTGCGCCGGGGGTCAGCGCGGAGGCTTCCGTCTGCGGCTCGCCGCGCAGGCCCTCCAGCAGCATTTTGCCGCCGATGAAGGCCAGCAGGCCAAAGCCGATCCAGGGCACGGCCCGGGTGGCGGCGGTAAAGACTCTTTCGACGACATGGACGCCCAGCCAGCCCATCAGCGGCATCAGCCACTGGAAAAACGCGAAGCACCCCGCGATGCGCAGCTGTTCCGCGCGGCGCATGTTCGGCGCGCGCAGCCCGTTGGCCACGGAGACGGAAAACGCGTCCATCGCCAGTCCGACCCCCAGCAGCGCGCTCCGCACGATCAGACCGCTCAAGCCGTCGCCTCCTCCGCGCGGACGAGCACCGTGCGCATCCGCTCCGGGATGACACACCGGACCAGGCCCGGGTACTTCGCGTCGAGATAGTCGGCAAAGCGCGCCGGATCCTCGCTGTTATCCGCGAACATGTCCCAATGCCCCGGCATGACCAGGCGCGGCCGCAGCGCGCCGGCGAGGTCCGCCGCCTCCTGGAAGGTCATATTCCCGATGCAGCTGCGCCGGTAGCGCGTGCCGTCGCGCCCGTTGATGGGCAGCAGCGCCGCGTCGATGGGGCCCAGCGCCTGCAGCGCGGGCAGCATGCCCTCGTAGCGCAGCGTATCGCCCGCGTGGTAGATCCTGAGGCCGTTGCCCTCAATGATATACTGCAGCGCGGGATACAGTCCGGTCGCCGGGTCCCGGTCCAGAAACTCGTGCGCCGCGGCGATCGCGCGGACCGTCACCCCGCCGACGCGGCAGTACCCGCCCGCGTTCAGTCCCGTCAGCCGCTCCGCGGGCAGACCGTCCGCCAGCAGCGCCTGCCTGTGCGCCTCGGGGAACACGAACCGCGCGTCCTGGCAGGCGCGCGCCCAGGTCTTCCAGGCCTCGTGGTCGATGTGGTCCAGATGGTCGTGCGTGCCCAGGAAGGCGGTCACGCCCCGCACCCGCTCCGCGGGAACGGGCGGGGGAAACCGGCGGTCATCGCGGTCAGAGGCGAAATAGTCCACGCTCAGCACCGTATCGCCCATTTTGATCCACAGCCCCATCTGGCCCATCCACCACAGCGCCGCCGTCCCCACCGGCGCGGCGGTATCCACGACCTGCTTCAAAAACGCTTCCGCTGACAGCATCATCATCCCTCCACGCTGTATCCTTCCCGGACATCATACTCTACCGCACGGAGCGTGTCAAGGATGGTATCAAAAAGGAACTCCCGGTGAGGGAGTTCCGCTGACAGATGGCTCAGTTACGCCGTTTCATATGCCCGTTCTCACGGAACGGTGACGGTACGGATGTCGCCGTATTCTCCATATTCGACGATCCTGTAATAGTCCGCCGCAGCCGCGTAAGCGTCTGTGTTGTCCACAAAAGCGCGCGCCTGCACCTCATATTCGCCGGTCGCCAGGCCACTGATCACCAGGTCGGTCTGGCCGGCCTCAAAGGCCGCGGAAATCCAATCATCGGTTCCCTTCAGACGGTACTGCGCCTCATACCCATCCGCGCCCGTATCGGAGAGGTCCTGAACGGAAAGGCGGATTTCCCCGCTTTGCGCGGAGAGGGAGACGATGCCCGGGCTGGCCGGAACGATGGAGAAATAATCCACGATGGGTTCAGCGTCAGGGTCCGCGCACGGACCGATGCCCGTGATCACAGCCCGGGCAAGTCCGCAGCGGATATTGTTTTCAAACGTCACCTGATAATGCTCGCCTTCTTTCAGCGCCTCACCGGTGTCGCTGAACACCAGGACCAGGGGGATGACCGGCTGCCCGGTATACGCCGGATCCACCGCAACGACGAGCGCATGATCAAGGCGGCCCTGGGTGACCGTGACCGGGAAAACTGTTGTCCCGATTCCATCAGCCGTCACGGAAAGCATGGCTGTTCCGGGCGCCTTCGCAGTGACGGTAAGCGATGCCCCGCCATTCTTCGGCTCCAGCTCCAGGATGCCTTCCGAGCCGGGCAGCAGCTGCCATACCACAGACGGGTTTCCGATATCGAAGCCGCTGTTTACAGTCAATTTCACGGAATATTCGCGTGAATTAATGCCTTCCAGCATGGAAAGCGGCTTGCTCTCAAGATCCAGTTTCATCCTGGCATTGCTGGCTACCCGGTCGCTGTAAACCTTGATGGGGAAATTATCATAGGAAAGGTCGTCTGATATTCTTCCACCCTTTGGCTCCGCCGCCCAGGTCTCGAGGAGCGTTCTGTAATCCTGCCACTGCCCGTCCAGATACAAGTAGCTTTCCCGTTCATTCAAAATGACTGTCTGGACGTCATCCCCAAGGCCGTATGTGCTGGACATGATGACGTCGTGGGTTCCTTCCTGATTGACCAGCGTCACGATGACGGAGAAATACTGGCCTTTCTGCAGGAGGATCTCGCTGACCGGTATGCGGTGGAAACCGCCATGGACGAAGGAGGTGACGCCTTCCGCCGCCTTCAGCCCGTCTTCAGGCGTCTGATAGGCATCCTGGAGAAGGTAAACCTGATAATGCACGGAAGTGTTGGCCGAGGGGACCATGCAGGAGATGGCCCGGATCGCTTTGGAATGATCAGCCCTGAACACATTGGCCATGGAGGCGGTCTGGATATAGGCCTCGCTGCTCAGGGAGATCGGCAGGAAGTAATCGTGCTGATCCACGCTCTGCGGCTCTGCCGCGGTCTTCAGCTCCATAGCGATCGGTTCACCGATGGAATGATCATAATACGAGACCCAGAAATACCCGGTATGCAGGCCTTCCTCGTTTTCAATGCCCCAGTCCCCCGAGGCGTAGAAGGGAAAGGCTTCTTCGGCAGACCCCCAGCTGTTCTTTGCCAGCCAGGCGCCGTCCGCCGGGGGCTGATGCTCCGCCAGGAAGTTTTCCTTGGGATAATGGTCGTCCCAGCCGACGATGGTCACCGCGTGGTTGGCCGAACCAAAATCCCAGGTGTAATGCGCCCATTTGTCACTGATATACTTCGACGCGCCTGAATCCGCCTGCGATGGATTGCTGAGATCCGCCAGCAGGTTAATCATCACACCGCGCTTTTGAAGCAGCTGCTGTTTGATAGCCGTCGTGCCGGCTTCGTTATAAACATATTGTTCAGGTTCCGGCAGCTGGGCGGGGCAGGGAAGCAGATGGGCATCCATCAGGACATAATCCTGATGAAACCTGAGTTCATCCGGAATGGTCCAGTCGTCCTCTGTACTGTAGTGAAAGTTCCGGAAAGCGCCGTCGAAATATTTGAGGACGGTTACGCGCTCTTTGCCGTGGTATTCAAACAATTCTCCCACATCCAGCGATGCCGGATGCTCATCGGAAGGGCCGATCCCCTGGGCAAAGGCCTCGGCAGCCATCACTGTGGATCCTCCGCCGTAAACCTCGAACATATCACTGGTATCCGCCCCGGTCGTGCCTTCTCCGTTCTGCGGACTGGAGGGATCGTTCAAAAGCATATGAGAAAAATAGCCCAGCTGCTTTTCAGACAGGTCCAGCGTTTTCCAGGCCTCCGGGTCATCGGCGTACACGGAGCCCAGCAGGCTGATTTCCGCGGCGGAAATGCCCGCAAAGACCCAGCAGGTGGCAAACGGATTCTGAAACCTGACCGGGGTCACATAGCAGCGGTCGCCGACGCCGT
Source organism: uncultured Clostridia bacterium (assembly GCA_946536315.1). Taxonomy (GTDB): domain Bacteria; phylum Bacillota; class Clostridia; order Christensenellales; family Aristaeellaceae; genus UBA4246. The sequence goes on along the minus strand of CAMNEH010000065.1, from coordinate 8,882 downwards.
CGCCGTCCGTATCGACGCTTCGCAGATCAAACGACGCGGGCAGTTCGCTTTCGCGCGCCGCTTCCGCCGGCGCATCCATGGCGCCGGCCGGGAAGCACACGGTCAGGAGCATGCTCAGGATCATCAGCAGCAGGATCGTTTTTTTCATCATCGTCCCATCCTTCTTCGATCGTATTGGCTGGCCTGTCATGGCCGGATGAATGATACAACAGGTGCAAACGGGCGGTCGGGCATGGAATCTCAAAAGCCCGGCCCTCCATTCCGGAGGGGCCGGGCCTTGATCTGTCTTTGATTACTTGGTTTCAGAAGCGGCGGGCTGCGCAGACAGCAGCTGCTGAAGTAGTTTCGCGAGCTCGGCTTTAATGTCACTCTCAGTGATCTCGGTGACATTCTCCGCGGCGCTCAGGTCCGCCATGTCCAGCTTGTCGATCCTGCTGAGCTTGAACATGAGAGACTGCTCCATGTCATCAGTCTTCAGCTCGCAGACGAGGCTGTCGTCGTCCTCATAGAAATCCACGATCAGGGAAGACTCCTTGCCCTCGGCGGTTTCCAGCACCAGCTCATAGCGGGTCTTGCCGGTCCAGGTTTCACGGACGGAGGTGCTGAGGCCACCCTTGGGCCCCTTCAGGTACAGGTAATCCGGCCCGAAGTCCAGGTCCAGCTCGTCCTGATCCTTGATATCGATGTTGACGCTGCCGTACGCGATGCGATGATCGTCAAAATCAAACCGCACTTCGGCCTTCTTCTCTTCGCCGGTCATCTTCTCGCGGAAGGAATCGGGGCTCACGGCCAGTTCGTAGGCCATGATGGGTTCTTCATCCGTGAAGGCCAGGCTGAAGGTCATCTCCGCCTCGCCGGCCTCGTCATCCACCCAGATTTCCGCGTCGCAGGTCAGCGCCTTGTCCTCAGAGGCATCGTCGCCGATCTTGAAGTGGGACGTCCAGTGGCCATCCTCGTCGATCGTTTCTGAGGATTCCATGGTGCGGATCAGCTGCAGCAGGCTGTCACGGCTGGCCATCCAGGCCTTCTGGCCTTCCGCGAAGCTCTTGCCGCCGTTCGCCGCGGCTTGCCGGTCCACCAGTTCGCCCAGGGCGTTGTTCGTCATCAGCTCGTCCACCGCTTCGGCCAGCGCGTTGGCATAGGCCTCGCTGCGGACGCTGATTTCCACGGTGCCGAACTCCTCTTTGACCTCGAGGATCTCATCCGGGTTGAATTTCTGGGCAAAGGACACCGCCGCGGAACCGATCACCATCGCGTCGGCGCGCTCCTGCCGGGCGGCCATGGCGGCCAGAACGGCGGCCTCGGCAGTGGCCTGTTCCACCTCGGCGTCGGTCGGGAGCTGTTCGGCGGGGAGGCTCTCGGCGACCTGCGCGGCAGCCTCGTTCAACGCGTCATTCAGATCCGTCACGATTTCCTGCAGGAGGGCGTTCACCGTATCATACCGCAGCATCGTCACCGCGCCGTTGTCGTCCACATAGAAGGCCGCGGGCGCGAACTGCAGGTGGCCGTCCACCGTGCCGTTTTCACGGGTGACCAGGTGCAGGTTCATCCCGTCGGCGCGGATCACGAGATCAGAAACGTTGTCGCCCGACTGGATCTGCAGGGCGATGTCCTTGGTCGCGGTGTCCGTTTCCTTCAGGAACTTCAGCAGTTCATTGTTTTTCTCCAGCGCCTCTGCGTCCTCCGCAAACGCGCTCACCGCCGTGAACAGCATCATCACGGCCAGCAGACTGGCAATCCATTTTTTGCTCATAGGGTTGCTCCTTTCTTTTTTCCCGGCTCTTTCATGACCCCTTCGGCTTTTGCGAATGATCCACACCGACACGGAAGGCACGGCTGCCGGAATTCTGGTGCGTTCTAATATTAACCTTTTTATATTTCCATGTCAATGAAAACCTGCGCGGTTCAAAGGTTTGCCCCGGTTTGTCGAATTTCTGTTTAACATTTGAAACACTGGACAGCCCCGATTCTCATATGTTATACTCCTGTTGGCAGAGTTCCGGTCATCACAGGCTTTCTCTGAAAAGATGAAGCCGGAAAATACTGAAAAAGTGTCCAGCACAATCAGTCCTGCAATCACGAGGAGGCACGATACCATGATGAAGCGCTGTATGACAAAACAATGGCTGAGCCTGGCGCTGACCGCGCTGATGCTGATGGGCCTGGCCCTCCCGGCCTGGGCGGAAGCGCCCGCGGAGAGCGCCGCACCCGCCGTGTTTGACCAGATGCTGACGCTGCTGAAGGCCCACAGCCCCCGCCGGCTCATTTTCACGGAGGGCACCGATGCCCGCATCCTGGAGGCCGCGGCGCGGCTGAAGCGGGAAGGCATCATCACGCCGGTGCTCATCGGCGTGCCGGAGGAGGTCCGGGCGGCGGCCGAGGCGGGCCAGTTCGACATTGACGGGCTGGAGATTCTTGATCCCGCCGCCTATCCGGACATGGACAGGCTGGTGGAGGATTTTGTCACCCTGCGCAAGGGCAAGGCGACCGCCGAGCAGGCGCGGGAAATGCTCCTCAGGGCCAACTACTTCGGCACCATGCTGGTCAAGGAAGGGCTGGCGGACGGCCTGCTCGGCGGCGCGACCTACTCCACCGCCGACACCGTCCGCCCCGCGCTTCAGCTGGTCAGGACCCGGGAGGGCGCCAACCTGGTCTCTTCCTGCATGATCCTCCTGCGCGGCGATGAAAAGCTGGCCATGGGCGACTGCGCCATCAACGTATCCTATACGGACAAAGTGGACGCCGAGGGCAATGTCACCCTGAGCGCCGCCCAGCAGGTGGCGGAGGTCGCCATTGAAACCGCGCGCACCGCCAGTCTGTTCGGCATCGATCCGAAAATCGCCATGCTCTCCTATTCCACGAACGGCTCCGCCACGGGTTCCGGCCCGGATCTGATGCGCGAGGCGACCGCCATCGTCAAGGAAACCCACCCTGAGCTCGCCTGCGATGGGGAAATGCAGTTTGACGCCGCGTTTGTGCCCGAGGTCGGGCAGCTGAAGTTCCCCGGCAGTCCGGTCGCCGGCTATGCCAACACCTTTATCTTCCCGGAAATCCAGTCCGGCAATATCGGCTACAAGATCGCCCAGCGGCTCGGCGGCTTCATCGCCATCGGTCCCATTCTCCAGGGCCTCAACGCGCCCATCAACGACCTCTCCCGCGGCTGCAACGCCGAGGAGGTCTACCTGATGAGCATCATCACCGCCGCCCAGAGCATCGGCCAGTAACGGCCGTCCGCCGGAAAACGGCATCCCGACCTTTCAAGTACAACGCGCCGGCACGATCATCACGGTCGTGCCGGCGCGCTGTTTCCGTTACACCAGATATGGCTTCAACAGCGGGTATATGGCCCTGTACCCTTCTTCCCGGATATGCATGCCCTCGATGGTGTACTCAGCTTTCAGCCTGCCCTGCTCATCCTTCAGCGGACCATTCACATCGATATACTGGGCGCCCTTTTCCTGTGCCAGCTCCTGCACGGCGCGGTTCGCCGCATTGATTTTTTCGTTGTTTCTGACCAGCAGGACCGGCTTCATCGTATCGACAGCCGCATCATAGTTGACCGGGTAGTAAGCCATCAGAAAGATCTTACAATCAGGCAGAGCCGCTTTTACCCGATCAAGTATCACCCCATACTGTCTGATCAGCTCATCGATGGTCACCGTCGCGTTGCTCAGGTCGTTCGTGCCAATGTTGATAAACAGCCTGGCGGGCTCCAAATCGAGAATGCAGGTGTCGATATTGTCAATGAGCTCCTGCGTCACAAATCCGCCGATGCCGCGGTTGTATACCGTGACACCTGACAGGTCTTCTGCCACGAGCTGTTCGATCGGGAACATCTCCATGAGGGAAGAGCCGGCGAATACCGTCTGACCCGGCTGGCAATCCCTGTTCAGCTTTCTGTATCGGTCGAGCTTGTATTCCTTCGTCCAAACAATGTCAGTCACCGGAGATTACACCCCTTTCAGTATTTCATCTGCCTTTCCCCGTTCACCTGCGCGAGTTCAACAAAGATTCGCTCTGTAACCTCACAGCAGGTCCGCCGCCATCGCCAGAAAGGCGCTCGCCGTCCAGGTGTAGGCACGGTCGCGGAGGCCCTGGCCGGTCAACGCGTCGTAGTTCTCCGCAAACCCGGAGGCGCGGGCCATTTCCGCGAACTGCCGGACCGTCTCACGCGCCAGGGCCGTCGCCCCGCAGCGCGTCAGGCCATCGACGATCAGCATGGTGCTGGGCGCCCAGATGGGGCCGCGCCAGTATCCGTCGCTGCGGTACTGCGGGCTCCGCGGGCTTTCCGTGGCAAAGCCGTGCGCTGTCCGGAAGGCGCTGCCCGAGAGGACCTCCAGCATCCGCTCCCGTACCCGCTTGGGCAGGCGCTCGCCCAGCACGATGCTCACATAGGGCAGGAGGCTGTCGTTGGGTACGAGCTCATGGGTGCCGCTCCGCCGCACTACCGGCAGATCATCCACAAACAGGGAGGAGAGGAGCCGCGCCAGCAGCGCGTCCGCCTCCTTTTTCCATTCACGGGCCTGCTCGGTCCGGTTGAGTGACGCTGCCAGCTCCGCCAGAACGTCCATCTGAATCACCAAAAAGGCCTGCAGCTCCGGCGTGGTCACGGGCGGGAGGGCGGAGAAGGCGGTGCTGTTGTCCCATCCGGAGTCGTTGCCGTGGTTGTACTCATACAGGCCGTCCCCGTCGTAGTCCCGGCAGGTCCGCCACCAGTCGGTCCAGCGACCGAGGCGCTCATAGGCTTCCTGTATCTGAAGCGGCGTCAGCGTCATGTGCTGCATCATCTTCCGCAGCGCCCACCCGTGCACCGGGGGCTTGCAGTAGTTCCAGACCACATGGACGTCGTTGACGCTGTCGGGCAGCAGCCCCGTGGCGTCCTGAAAGTCGAACATGATCATGAACTGGTCCCAGGCCAGCGCCGGCGCGCCGTAAGAGAGCGCAATCGCGTTGAAGCAGTGATCCCAGCTCCAGACGCTGGTCATCCAGTTCTTGGACATCAGCATCGCCTCACGGGATAAAAAGCCGTCCCGCCGCACCAGGCCTGACCACAGCAGATACCCCGCCCGCTGCGCCGCCTCCGTCCAGGACGGGGGACAGACCGGCAGCCCCGCCCGGAACGCCTGCAGGCTGCCGTCCATCACAGCTTTGCTCTCGTCAAAGCGATAGGATTTCCAACGCCCGTCCCACTCGGTCTCGATCTCCCGCAGAGCAAACAGAAAGCCCCCGCTGCCGGAAAAGCGCAGCCGGGAATAGAGCGATGAGCTCTCCCGCCACGCCTGGTCCAGCGTTTCTTCGCCCTGCTCCGACGCTATCAGATAGCGGGCGTTGTTCTTGTAGCAGTTGGCCATCCGGAAATGCCGGCCCGCCCAGGTGAAGGAATAAATATAGTCGTACGGCCCGCTTTCACAGAGAAAGTCGACCGTCAGCGCCAGCCCCGCGCTCCCCCGGACCACCAGGGTATCGGCATCGTCAAAGCATAGCCCGAGCGCTTCGCCGCCGCAATCCAGCGACAGCGCCGCGCCGCGCAGTTCGGCCGTGAACGGCGCGGGCCTTCCGCCCAGCTCCGGGGTCAGCCGGGCCACCAGCGGCGTATGCGCGGAGCTGTGGATGGTGCGCAGGTACAGGCCCGGGCTGTTGTGCTGCCCGTTCCATCCCGCGGGGAGGATGGAGACCGCCATCCACGAACCGCGGCAGCTGAAGGGCAGGGTGGTCAGATCGATCTGCATGGGGCGCCATTCCTTTCTGTCCCTGTGCGGCAGGACTTGCGCTGCGTATTCCTCTGATGCCCGGTCAGGCGCTTATTTTTCCGGCTTCAGGATCATCCGGGTTTTCAGGTTATCCGCATGGATCAGGATCCCCATTTTGTCCAGCTTCTCGATCAGCTTGATCCGGATCTCCGCCGCCTCCTTCAGGCTCTTGCACGCCCTGGACAGTTCGGCGGTATAGGTGATTTCGCCCGTCTCCGAAGGGATCGGCCAGACCTCGATGCGGACGCTCTGCTTGCCCAGTGCGCCCTCATACCGCAGAAACCGGACTGGGCCGACCACCTGGATGTCTTTGAGCCCCCCGCTCTCCAGGGCTTCTGTCGCTTCGTCCTTCACCGCGGCAGGCAGGTTTTGCACCGTCATCCGCACCGCCTCGGCCGGGGTGAGCTGGCTGAGGTCCGGCGTCTTCTCCGTTTTGACGTCCGCGTTCGCCGCAAAGCTCAGCGTCATTTTCGCGTATCCCCAGTCGATTTCAGCCGGATACGGGCCTTTCAGGGACAGTCCGTCCCCCCGGGCGACGGCCAGCGCGGCGTCCACATCGGCGTCCTGAACCGGATAGCGCATTTTGCTGGTGAGCGTATATTTGGTCTTCCCTTCCTTGACGCGGATCCGGCTCACCCATCCGGCCTTCAGATAGTCCCGCGCCGGGGTATCCAGGTAGATCACGTCGATACGCCGGGGCGCGTCCTCGATCTGAAACACCTTCAGCATGCTTTCTGTCAGCTGATGGTCTTCCCCCAGCACATGACGGCTGTCCAGCAGCAGTTTGATTTCGCAGGCAAGATGCTTTTGATTGAGCCAGTTCTTGATCTTCTTGAACAGGTTCATTTCTCCACCTCTCGTTCCGGGATGGGCCGCCGATGGGCGTCTGACAGGATCCGGATGTAAGCCTTGATGGGGCCGGCGTCAGGGCTTCTGTGCCGCATTCGCGTTTTCATTATATCCAATCGGGTTCGTAACGTCAACCGGTTCAGCGCCTCAGCATTCCCTGAAAATGCGTATTTACGCATAAATTGAGAATTTGGCGTTGATTATGTCAGATACATATGCTATGATATTCCTTGAAAATGCGTCAAGACGCATTGGGGAGGAATGATATGCTCATCAAGCGCGACTTATACCTGAACAGACTGATCGAGAGGCAAAGGAACGGCATGATCAAGGTGATCACTGGAATCAGGCGCTGTGGCAAGTCTGTCTTGTTATTCAGGATTTTTAAGGAATACCTTTTAAATCATGACGTAAAGGCAGATCACATCATTGAGATCGTGTTGGACGGAATCGAAGCTGAAGAATTGAGAGATCCAAGGAACTGCTATACGTATATCAAGAGGAGAATGGCAGATGAAGATCTTTACTATGTTCTCTTGGATGAAGTTCAGTTTTTGAACAGATTTGAGGAAGTATTAAACAGTTTGCTCCACTTACCAAATGTAGATGTTTATGTGACAGGCAGCCATTCAAGATTCTTATCTAAAGACATTGTGACAGAATTCCGGGGCAGGGGTGATGAAGTACATATCTTTCCCTTGACATTTCACGAGTTTTACTCTGCATTTGGCGGAGAGTTTGACGATGCGTGGGATGAGTATATCAATTATGGTGGTCTTCCGGCGCTTCTCGATATGAAATCATCTGCACAGAAGATGAGCTACCTGAAGAACATCTTTGACAGTGTGTATATGAAGGACGTTATCGACAGAAACAGAATTCAGGCAGTTGATGAGATTAATACATTGGTGGACATTCTGGCGTCAGCAATCGGATCTCCAACGAATCCTACGAAAATTGCAAATACATTCACAACGGAAAGGCACGGCACCTATTCTAATAAAACGATCTCTGCTCATATCGGTTATCTTGAAGAGGCTTATCTCATTTCAAAGGCCAACAGGTATGATATCAAGGGCAGAAAATACATTGGAACAAACCTGAAATATTATTTCACTGATGTAGGGCTCAGAAATGCCCGATTAAATTTCAGACAGCAAGAGCCGACACATCTCATGGAAAACATCGTTTATAATGAATTGCTCACAAGAGACTATTCCGTTGATGTTGGAATTGTTGAGGTAAACAGCAAAAATGCTGAAGGCAAAAGCATCCGAAAGCAGCTGGAAGTTGATTTTGTGACAAATATGGGAAGCCAGAGATACTATATACAGGTCGCGCTTGATCTTTCCACAAAAGAAAAACAGGATCAGGAATACCATTCTTTCCGAAATATTCCGGATTCATTTAAAAAAATCATCATTATTGGTGGTACATCCAGCCCATGGAGAACCGATGAGGGATATGTGATCATGGGGATCAAGTACTTTTTACTCCATCGTGACAGTTTGGAGTTCTGATTTTACATCATGTCAGCATAGAGCAACGGTTCATCGGGCTCCTGCGCTATAAAAGCAAGCGGCCTTTGACCTGTATAATAAGGCGTTATTCAACGATCGGATAATCGTGCCGCCAGCGTTATCATCGGCCTTACATAGAAACGCAGGGGGGCCATTCCCCCTGCGCCGCTTTTCTCATCGTTTGTTCAATGACCGTTGTTTCTGGTGTGCAAGATTAAAGATCAGAAGATATCAGATTTCAGATTAATCCACAAAGCGGGGCGGACAACAGCATGACCGCTGTCGACAAGGTTGCTGAAGAGGGAGCCGTCGAGGCTGACGCACGCGGCGAAGAGCTGATGGCTGCCCGGCGAACGCAGCCACCACCACCCAGCGGCTGTGCCGTCTGCTGTCTTGTAGCTGCTGATTGTAGATGCCCCCTGCTTGACCGCATAGGCTGTCGGCGCGACACGGGATTTCGTGTTGTTGCTGTTTCCGTACGTGACGCCGAGATACTTGTTTGCCTCCGCGTAGCTCAGCAGGAACACCTTGTCCTGCGTGTCGTTTCCGCCTCTTGTTCTCCATCCGCTGTAGCCCTGGCTCTTGCTGTTGTCCACGTTCGTCAGCAGGATGCCTGCCTGTTCCTGCGCTGTAAACGCTTTGTTCAGGAACGTCCCGTTCAGCCAGGTCCGCAGGGTGCACTCTTCCCAGGTAATGCGTGTGCTCTGCGTGTTGTATGGCTGCGCGTCCAGTCCGTAGCGGCTCAGCAGCAGCGCTTTGTTTC
>CAMNEH010000064.1 GCA_946536315.1 uncultured Clostridia bacterium | reverse complement strand
TTGGTAATAAAATTGTAATACTATTGTAACTTAATTGCAATAAGCGATTGCCCTGCAACTGCCGGTATCAGTTCTGTGACTGTGGTGCGGCAGTCGCCGTACTCGTATCGGCGTCCGCCGTAGGCTGTGCCGTTTCGGTTCTCCTTTTTTGGGGGTCAGTCGGAAGGGTTGAGGTAGTGTAAATCTTTTGGTTTCAATCGTGTTGAGAAAACCATGAGCTGCTTCTATCATACCAGATATATTCAGTTTTAGCAATCATGATCCAGAATTCGTAAGCGATTGCCCTGAGGTGAACTTTATGGCCGGACCCCGGGCAAACGTCAGGATACAACCGGAAAAGGCAGTCCCCCGCGCAGCGCAGACAGACGCATGCCTGACGGGCTTTTGAAGGATGGCCTGCACATGAAGGCGCAGGAAAAGAAGCGCCCCCGGCAGCGCTTCATGGAGGAAGCCTGACCGGGGATGAGTCCGTGAGGATGTTCAGTTGCCTGCGTTTCTGCTGACAATCATTCCAGCGATGAAGAGAATGATGCCTGCCGTGTAAAGGACCACTGCCAGCCAATGCGGCAGTTTATGAATCAGATGGTCGACAGCAATCGTACCGCCGCAGAGGGCGAGCGCAATGATGATCAGGATATTCATGTGATTGTCTCCTTTCCGATGAGGCGCATTTTGAACGCCTGAATTTTTACCATGGCTCCCGTTGTGTACAGGATGCCAAATACCATGGCGATCAGTGCCAGGGCAAAGGTTCCGCCTTTCAGGAACCCGACCCAGAAGGTGTCCTCCAGCGCCAGCATATTCATGATGGCGTTCGTGATCAGCGAAATGATGCCGATCACGAAAAATACCTGTACGGTCCTTGTGCTTCTTTCCTTTTCGGCTTGGCTGTACTCAGCCACCTGCATCACCGTTTCTTTGAGCTCTGCGTTCATAGGCTCGCTTTTCCTTTCTCCGTTCAGCAGTTCCCGGAGATCGACCTGGTACAGATCAGCCATCTCTACCAGCAGATCAAGGTCGGGCATATTGCTCCCGGTTTCCCAGCGGGACACGGTTCTTCTGGAAACATTGAGAGTTTCCGCCAACTGTTCCTGCGTGAGCTCCTTTTCCTTCCGAAGTTCTTTCAGGAATGTTCCGATCTTTGGCAGATCCATGAGAGTTCCTCCTTCCAGGCGCCAGTCTATGCAAAAAGCAGGTAAAAGAACAGGACACAAAACAGGCAAACGCCCTGTTTTTCACGATAGGACACACCTTGTCCCATCGTGAAAGGCTGTCTCAGAACAATGATATTATATGCGTCCGGCCCAATAAACACAACAGTAAAGTATTATGGGCATGATGACCGTTGAATGCCAAATTGACAGCTCTGCGAAAAAGTTCCTGATGCAGTTTTCCATCAGCTGTGGTATAATCTGTTTGACAATCGCCCCGGAGAGGGACAGGCAATGCCGCCCAAAGGAGCTGCGCGGAGGAGTATGGCAATGGATATCGAGCAGACAGCGGATGTGATCATCTTTCTCATCATGCTCACCGGCGTCATCGGCCTGGGCTGTATCATCCGCACCCTGATCGGGGCCCGCCGACATCCGGGCGGCAGCCGCCTGCAGGCCCGTCCATCCTCGTCCGCGTCCGACCAGGACAGCTCACGCAAGGAATATCTGACCGTCGACGGTCCGTTCGGCGACAGGATCCATTTCGACGGGAACGGCCACTACGCCGGCCGGTCCGTACCCGCAGGCGCCAACGGCAGCATGATCCATTTCGACGCTGAGGGGCACTTTGCCGGGAGAAGCGACCCCGGTCTGTTCAATGGCCAGGTGTACCACACCGACGCCAGCGGCCGCTATGCCGGCCAGAGCAATCCCGGCCTGTTCGGCGCAACGGTGCATACAGGCCAGAACGGCGAGACCGGCGTCACCACCGACGGCGCGTTCGGCGGAAAGGCGACGGAGATTGGCCAAAAAGACTGAAGCGCTCATACAATGCAACAGACGGCAGGAGGAACATTGCCCCATGGATATGAAAGTGATTGAGGTCAACGGCGTGCGGCTGCACTATCTCCGGAAAGGAGAAGGAAAGCCTGTGGTGCTGATTCACGGCAACGGGGAGGATCACCACCTGTTCGACCGGCTGACCGGACAGCTGACCGCCGCCGGGTATCAGGTGATCGCGCCGGATTCCAGGGGGCACGGGCTGAATACGCCCTTGCAGGAATACCACTACGCAGACATGGCGGAGGACATCTTTCAGCTGATATCGGCGCTCGGACTGGGGCAGCCCGCGTATTACGGCCACAGCGACGGCGGGATCATCGGGCTGCTGCTGGCGCTCAGGCATCCCGACGCCCTTCACCTGATGGCGGTCAGCGGAACCAACCTGTCCCCCGCCGGGATCCGGCAGGACTGGCTGGAAACGTTCAGACGCGAAAACGAGGAAAAGCCCGACCCCCTGATCACCCTGATGCTGCAGGAGCCGGATATTCCTGCCGCGTCACTGCGGGCCATCCGGATACCGGTTCTGGTCACGGCAGGCAGCGATGACCTGATCCTGCCGGCGGAGACCCGGCGCATCGCCGACAACCTGCCGGCGGCTGAAACGGTGATCCTTGAAGGGGAAGATCACGGTAGTTATATCAGCGGCAGTGACACAATCGGTGATTTGCTGATCGGTTTTTTCAACAAACACGGATATTGATACCGCTGCAGGAGGAGATTATGCGCAACTATCGATCTGAATTGACGCTGCTGACCGTCCTTGTATTGCTTTTAACGCTGTTGCCGGCGCAGACGCTGGCGGCAAAATCCTATCCGGGGACCATTGTCAAGGACAAGATTTTTTTCAGGACCAGGGCTTCGACCTCCAGCGGCTGGAGCAGGCGCTTTAACAAAGGGGACAAGGTCGACGTTCTCGCGATCGAGGGCGATTTTTACAAGGTCCGGTACAATCAGAAGACCGGGTACGTAATGCGAAAGTTCGTCTCCCTGTCCGCGGCGGATCAAGCTGCTCTGGAAGCCGCCTATACCACCCCCAAACCCACCGCCACGCCTAAGAAAACAGCGACTCCAAAGCCCACCGCTACCCCGAAGAAGACCGCGACTCCGAAGCCCACCGCTACGCCTAAGAAGACCGCAACTCCGAAGCCCACCGCTACGCCTAAGAAGACCGCGACTCCAAAGCCCACCGCTACGCCTAAGAAGACCGCGACTCCGAAGCCCACCGCTACGCCATATGTGAGTCAGGGTAAAACTGAAAACCTGACCTGGTTTGACACGGGCAAAAAACTGTTCAAGGCCGGGGCCACCTTCCAGGTCAAGGACGTGGCGACCGGCAAGGTCTGGACCTGCAGGCGCCTGTATGCGGGCAATCACCTGGACGCCGAGCCGCTGACGGCGGCCGATACCGCGATCATGAAAGCCGCCTACGGCGGCCGGTTTACCTATGTGCGCCGGCCGGTGCTGGTCAAATACGGCGGCCACGTGTACGCCGCCAGTATGTACGGCGTGCCGCACGGCGACTACACCATAAAAAACAACAATTTTGACGGCCAGTTCTGCATCCATTTTACAGGCAGCAAGACCTCCGGCACCAACAGGGTGGACGGCGATCACCAGGCGGCGATCCAGAAAGCGCTGAAAGCGGCCTGGTAAACGCCTTTGTCCCGCAGCGCCGCACCGCTGAGTATGAAGACCCGCCGACGATGCCGGCGGGTCTTCGGTTTAATTGTGCTCCTTCAGCCAGGCCAGCCCCTCCGCGTAGCCCGCGAAGCCTTTGCCGGCAATCACCTTCTGCGCATAGAGCGAGACATACGAAAATTGTCTGAACACCTCGCGGTGGCTGATGTCCGACAGGTGGACCTCCACGGTCGGCAGCTGGACCGCCTTGAGCGCGTCCAGGATCGCGACCGAGGTATGCGTATAAGCGCCGGGGTTGATCAGGATACCCTGGTATTTCCCCAGCGCGTCCTGAATGACGTCGACCAGGTCGCCCTCGTGGTTGGACTGGTACAGCGTCACCCCCACCTGAAGGGCATCGGCGGTCTCCCGGATATACCGCTGCAGGTCGGCAAACGTTTCCCGGCCATAGATCGCCGGTTCGCGGATGCCGAGCATATTGAGGTTGGGTCCGTTAATCACCAAAATATCCATAGGCGTGAAAGTCCTCCTCGATGAGCTGCGCGCAGTGTTCGAGCGTCTCATGGTTGCTGACCGTGACGTCCGACAGCGCCAGGTAATGCGGCATCCTGGTCTCCAGCATTTTTTCCAGCACCTTGGCCGAGCTGGAAAGGGGCCTGCCCGTGCGGTCCAGCTGCGCCAGCGAGCGCTCGAGCAGGTAGATGCGGCCGTTTCTGCGCAGATAATCGCGATTGACTTCCCTGATCGGAGCGCCGCCGCCCACGGCGATGATCACGCCCTGTTGCCCGGCGGCCTGGCGGACGGCCTCCGTCTCCCTGTCGCGGAAGCCAGCCTCCCCGTACTCTTCGAAGATGGCGGGGATCTCCATGCCGCACGCGTCCACGATCATCTGGTCGGTGTCCAGGAACGGCCGGTTCATCCGCATCGCCAGCTTCCGGCCCACGCTGGTTTTCCCGCTGCCGGGCATGCCGATCAGCACAATGCTGGTATGGCTGCGTTTCAGGCGCTGATAGGCGGCCTCGCTTTCCTCGTCGCTGATATCTTTCCCGAAGAACAGCTCCTCCGCCGCCCTGGCCTGCTCCACCAGCATCCTCAGCCCGTTGGCGTGCGGGATGCCCAGCGCGCGCGCCTGTTCAGTCAGCGCGGTGCGCAGCGGGTGGTAGACCACGTCGATCACTGCCCTCAGGGCCGGGAACGCAGCCACGTCCACGGGCCGACCATCCAGGTCCGGATACATGCCCACAGGCGTCGTATTGATCAGGATCTCCGCATCGGCGCAGAGCTGTTCGACATTTCCGTAATGGAGCTCGCCTGTGCGGGATACGTGGCGCACGCTCGCCGCGTGATGCTTCCGCGCAATGTACGCAGCTGTCTGAGCGGTGCCGCCTGTGCCCAGAATCAGCGTGTGCCGGCCCTCCAGGTCAACGTTCAGGCTGGCGATCAGGCGTTCCATGCCGTCGATGTCCGTATTGTCCCCCATCAGCCGCCCGTCCCGGGTCCGGACCACTGTATTGACGGCCCCCGTTTCCTCCGCGCGGGGGGACAGCACGTCCATATATCCCGCCACCATGCGCTTATACGGGATGGTGACGTTCAGACCGTCATAGTCCCCCTTCAGGATGAATGCTTTCACCTCGTTTTCCGGCAAGTCGAGCAGGGCATAGTCCTCATTGCCGAAATAGCCGTGCAATTCGGGCGAGCAGCTGTGCCCCAGCGGATGCCCGATCAGGTAATATGACATGGCTTAAACCTCCTGGTAAGCGCCAAGGAAAGAGAACATCGGCAGCTCCCTGCTCAGTCCCTCCATCAGCCTGCGGACGGCAGGATCTCCCGCGCTTGCCTCCAGATCCGTATAGAACACATAGTGAAAATCAGTTCCCTCGACCGGCCGCGATTCCAGCTTGGAGAGGTTCAGGTTGCTGCACGAGAAGCGTGCCATGATCCTGCCCAGCGACCCGGGCGTATTCGGCAGGCTGAACATCAGGGATATTTTGTTGGAGCCCGGATACACCCTGGGCGTCTTTTCGATGACGATGAAGCGGGTGTAATTGTTGTCCGTGTTCTGAATATGCGAACGGAGGATCTCCAGGTTATACTGCTGCGCGCATTCCTCGGACGAAATCGCCGCCACCGTCGGATCATCGCTCCCGGCGACGGTCTGCGCCGCGACCGCGGTATTCTCGCACAGCCTGATTTGCACGTTTTTCAGCCCATCCAGGAAAGCGCTGCACTGCCCGATCGCCTGCTCATGCGAGATCACGGCGCGGATATCCTCCAGCCTCGTTCCTTTTTTCACCAGCAGATGATGGTGTATATGCAGCTTGACCGCGCGGACGATCGAAAACTGATGGCTGCGCATCAGATCATATACCTTGGAAACAGACCCGTGGGCGCTGTTCTCGATGGGCAGGACGCCGAAGCGGCACAGGCCCTTCTCCACCGCCTGAAAGACCCCGTCAAAGGTTTTCATGAACATGATATCCGCAAACTGAAACACCTTATCCGCCGCGGCCTGGGAGTACGCGCCCTCCACGCCCTGGCACGCGACGACCGCCGAGTGCGGAAACGTCTCCCCGGCCTCCGGCGGGATCAGGGACGGGCCGGGTTCCGCCATCCGCTGCACCTGCAGCGCCCTGGACAGCTCAAACAAATGACTGAAAAACAGGCGCGCATAGTCGTCCATCCCCGCCGCCTCCCGCGTGACCCAGGAGAGGATTTCACGCTCGCGCTGCGCGTTATACACCGAAAGGCCCTTCTCCTTCTTGACATCGGCCACCTCTTCTGATAAGCGCATCCGCTGCAGGAACAGCGGCAGCAGCGCCTCGTCCACCTGATGAATCCTGTCACGCAGCTCTGTTAATTCCATGCTCTGCTCCTTTCGTCCGTCAGAACCTCTTCCGCCAGTGCGATCGCCGCGGCGGCTTCTACAATCGGCACAGCCCTCACCGCGACGCACGGGTCGTGCCGGCCGGATATTTCGAGGATCGCGTCCCGCCGCGCGGAAAAGCTGACTGTATGCTGTGCCAGCGCGATGGACGGCGTCGGCTTGAACGCCGCGCGGAAGATGACCGGCGCGCCGTCGGTCAGTCCGCCGAGAATGCCGCCGGCATGGTTGCTCTGCACCGCCGGTCCGCCGTCGCGCCACTCATACGCGTCGTTATTCTGCGACCCGAACAGGCTGGCCGCGGCGAACCCTTCGCCAAACTCGATCCCTTTGACCGCGGGAATCGCAAATACTGCCCTGGCGATCAGGTTTTCGATGCCGTCAAACATCGGGCTGCCGAGTCCGACGGGCAGGCCGAGCACCGCGCATTCGACGATACCGCCCACCGAATCTCCCCTTGCGCGGGTTTCCTCAATCAGCGCCTGCATCCGCCGTCCGACCTCGTCGCTCACGACCGGGAAACCGGTTTGCGCCGCTGCGAGCGCGGCCGCGTCGACGCGCAGCGGATCGAAGCGGAGATCGCTGACCGTCCCGACGCTGAGCAGGTGCGCGCCGATGACGATCCCCCTCCGGCGCAGCAGCTGCAGCAGGATACCGCCCGCCGCGCAGCAGGCCGCCGTCACCCGCGCGGAAAAGTGCCCGCCGCCCCGGACATCCTGCGCCCCATGGTATTTCACCTGCGCGGGATAATCCGCGTGGCCGGGGCGCGGCATATCCCTGAGTGCCGCGTAATCGCCCGGCCGGGTGTCCGTATTGTCAATCAGCACGCACAGCGGCGCGCCGCACGTCACGCCCTGATACAGGCCCGAAACGATCTGCGGCGTATCCGGTTCTCTGCGCCGCGTCGCATATGGGCCACCCGGCGCGCGCCGGGCCATGAAGGCCCGCAGCCCGTCCATATCCACCGGCTCGCCCGCGGGCAGCCCGTCCAGTACGCATCCAAGCTTTTCGCCATGCGACTGCCCGAAAATGGACAGCCTAATCCGCTGGCCGAAGGTCGATGACATCCGTCTTTCCCCCTATCGATTGGACCGCTTTAAAGAATTCACCCCAGGATTTCCTGACTGCCTCCGCGCCGAGGATCCGGCTGCGCCCCGCGCACGCGCTCGCGCCGACTGTCGCCGCCATCACGATCCGGTGATCGCCCGCGCCGTCCACGCAGCCGCCTTCGCATCGCGCCTGGCCCCTGACCCGCAGCGTATCGCCGTCGACACGCGCCTCTCCGCCGAGCGCGCGCACCATCGCGCAGGTCGTCTCCAGGCGGTCGGACTCCTTCAGGCGCAGCCGCTCGGCGTGCTCGAACGCGCTCTCGCCTTCGGCGTGCATCAACAGCGCCGCCAGGACCGGCACGAGGTCCGGGATGTCCGATACGTCCAGCCGCAGGCCGTCCAGCCTGCCCCGGCTGACCGTGCACGTATCCCCCTCGAACGTCACCCTGGCTCCGGCCGCCCTCAGAATATCGGCGATCCTGCGATCGCCCTGAAGCGAATCCGCCTTCAGTCCACGGACGCTCACGGGCCCGCCCAGCGCGCCCAGGCAAAGCATGAACGCGGCGTTGGACCAGTCTCCCTGGGCAGATACAGTCCCGGGGCTGACGTATCGCTGCGGGCCCCGGACGCGGATGTCCGGCCCTTCCCAGAGGATCTCCACACCAAACGTTTCCATGGCCTCTGCGGTCATGCGCACATAGCCGGCCGACTGCAGCGGTCCCTCGACCGTGATGCGGCTGCCGCCAATGAGCGGAGAGGCCAGCATCAGCCCCGTGATATACTGTGAGCTGACATTTCCCGGCACGTGAAACTGTCCCCCGCTCATGCGGCCCGCTATGCTCAGCGGCAGCCGGTCGGACGAAAAGCATACACCATGCTCCGCCATCGCCCGGACAAGATCGCCGAGCGGGCGCTGCGGCAAACGGCCGCTCCCTGTGAAGCGCGCCGCCCCGCGCGCCGCGGCGACCGGCAGCAGAAACCGCAGCGTGGAGCCGCTTTCCCCACAGTCCAGCTGCGGCTGCGTGTCCTCCGCTGCTTTCGGTGCGGGAACAACCGACAGTCCGTCATCCGACGGCGTGATCCGCGCGCCTAACGCTTTCAGGCATCGCGCCGTGGCGCGGATGTCGTCGTTCATGCCGTGGCAGCGTATCTCCGTGCGCTGATCGGCCAACGCCGCGCAGATCAGAAGCCTGTGCAGCTCCGATTTCGAGGTCGGCGCGGCGATACCGCCACACGCAGTGAAAGGCGTGATCGTCATGCGCCGCCTCCCGCCTCAATGAAGCGTAAAAAATCGTCGAGCTCTACCGAAACCAGCTCCGCCTTCCCCCACTCCCGAAGCACCGTCAGGCTGATCTGGCGCTGCTGCCGTTTTTTATCATGCAGCGCGTAGCGAAGGAGGACCTCCGGCGTGGCCTCAGTGGAAACCGGCAGATGATTCGCCCGCAGCGCTTCCACCATCGGCGCTTCATGCACGCCGCTCAGCCCGAGCCGGCGCGCGGCGCGCATCTCCATGACCATGCCGATCGCCACCGACTGGCCGTGGGAAAGCGTGTATCCGCTCCAGGCCTCCACAGCGTGCCCGATCGTATGTCCGAAGTTCAGCATCTGGCGCTTGCCCTGGTCCCGCTCATCACCGATAACAAACGAGCGCTTGATGGCCACATTCCGCGCCACGATGTCGTCCGGCGTCCGCTGCCAGTCCTCAGAGCGCATTTGCGCAAACAGCGCCTCGTCCGCGATGGCGGCGTGCTTGATGATCTCCGCGGCGCCGTCCGACATCCGCTGCGGCGGCAGCGTGGCAAACGTGCCGGTGTCGCACACGACCAGGCTGGGCTGATGGAACGCGCCGATCATGTTTTTCCCTTCCGGCAGGTCCACGGCAGTCTTGCCGCCGACGGAAGCGTCCACGGCGCTCAGCAGCGTCGTCGGGCACTGTACGAACCTCATGCCGCGCTGATACACCGCCGACGCGAAGCCGGCCATGTCCCCGACGACGCCCCCGCCCAGGGCCACGACCAGGTCCCTGCGCGTGTATTCCAGCCGGGCGAGCTCCCTGCAGATACTGATCAGCGTTTCAGGCGTCTTGTACTCTTCTCCCGCCGGCACCGTGAAGATATCCGCGGCGCAGTCCCCGGCGCTCAGCGCATCCGCGACGGTCTGCGCGTACAGCGGGCCCACATGGGTGTCCGTCACAATCAGCGCTCGGGCCGCCGGCGCGCCTGCAGCCCGCAGCCACTGCCCCATGTCCCTGAGCAGTCCCCGGCCGACCAGTACACGGTACGGCTCGTCCGTATTGATCAGCAGCTCCTTCATACGTTCCCGCTGCCTCCGTCCATCCGCTCCTTGATCACCCTCCCCCGGCGCAGCAGCGCGGTCAGCGCGGTCTGGTCCTCATTGGCCAGGGCGTCCCGGTACAGGGTCAGCCGTTCGATCAATCCGCCGAGCTCGTTCAGCAGGTTTTCGCGGTTATCCAGAAAAAGCTCCGTCCACATCGTTTCGTTCAGGAAGGCGACGCGCGTCATATCCCTCAGGCTGCCGGCCGAGTAGCCCTGATGGTTGAGACAGTTCGGCGCCATCACATAGGCGCTGGACACCACGTGGCACAGCTGGCTGGTCAGGGCGATCATCTCGTCGTGATGCTCCGGCGTCGTCATTTCATAGCGTCCAAAGCCCGCCGAATCAAGGACGTCCTTCAGGCGCTTCATTTCCTCCAGGCGGATGTCGTCCTTCGGGCAGAGGATCATCGACGCCTTCTGAAACATCTGTGAGTCCGAATGGTCAAAGCCGATTTTCGCCGCGCCTTCCATCGGATGTCCGCCCACGAAGGTGAAGCCGTGCTCCGCCGCGATCTTCCACGCCGGATAGCATACGGCGGTCTTCACGCCGCAGGTGTCCATGACCACCGTATCGGCGGGGATGCGTGCCCCGTGCTGTGCCAGCCATTCGATGGTCGCGCCGGGATACAGCCCCAGAAGGATCACCTGGCAATCCGCCAGGCGGTCGTCCGTCAGCTCCTCGTCGATGATTTCCAGCAGGCGCGCTTTCAGAAGCACTGTCCGGTTGATGTCCGCGCCATACACCTGATGTCCGGCCTTTTTGACGGCCCGCGCCAGCGACCCGCCAATCAGGCCGAGACCGACCACCCCGACCGTCATCCGTTTTTTCCTCCGTCGTCCTCTGTCAGCAGCGCCCGCACGCGCAGGATCTGCTTCATGGTGTCCGCAAACTCCGCTTCCGTCTGTGACTGAGGGCCGTCGCACAGGGCGTGCTGCGGATCGTTGTGCACCTCGATGATCAGGCCGTCCGCGCCGGCGGCCGTCGCCGCGAGCGCCATGGGCCGCACCATCGCGCTGCGCCCCGTGGCATGGCTGGGGTCGGCGATGACCGGCAGATGCGTGAGCGTTTTCAGCGCGGGGATCGCCGAGATATCCATGGTATTCCGCGTGTAGGTTTCAAACGTCCTGATGCCGCGCTCGCACAGGATGATCTGCTCATTGCCTCCCGACATGATGTATTCGGCGCTCATCAGCAGCTCCTGCAGCGTATTGGCCAGCCCGCGCTTCAGCAGGATCGGCTTGCGCAGATGGCCCAGCTCCTTCAGCATCTCGAAGTTCTGCATATTGCGCGCGCCGACCTGGATCACGTCGACCTCATCGAACAGCTCGAGCTGGCTCAGGTCCATGATTTCCGTCACGATCGGCAGACCGGTCTCCTGCTTGGCCTCGAGCAGCAATCTGATGCCCTCGGCGCGCAGCCCCTGAAACGCGTACGGGGACGTCCTGGGCTTGAATGCACCGCCGCGCAGCATCGTCGCGCCGGCGGCCTTCACCGACTTCGCGACGCCAATGATCTGTGCTTCACTTTCCACCGAGCAGGGACCGGCGATGACCGAGAAATGGCCGCCCCCCACCTTGGCGTCGCCCGCGGCGACCACCGTATCCAGCGGATGGAACTTCCGGTTCGCGTTTTTATATGGCTCCTGGATCCGCTTGACGTCGTCCACGATGTCAAGCGCCTGAATCAGGTCGATATCGACCTTTGACGTATCGCCGACCAGGCCGAGAATCTGATGATTGACGCCGTCGCTCTCATGAATGGCCAGCCCCATGCTGGTCAGCCAGGCCTTTAAATTCTCAAGCTGCTTTTGATTCGGATGTTCCTTCAAAATGACGATCACGGGTCATCATCCTCCCATCAAAAAATCCCGCGGGATGTTCCGCGGGTTCAAGAGCAGGCAGAAGTTCTTCTCTCAGCGGTTCATCCCAATAAGCCCTGCCGGACGAAGCCGGCAAAGCTAAACGAATAAACATAAGAGAAAGCACGCTTCATGACGCTGAACTCCTTTGCTGCAGGTACAGGCGTATTGTACACACGTCCACAGGCTTTGTCAACCTGCGCTTTGTTTTTTTATTGAACAAAGTTCCGCTTGACCCTACCCCGGATGACGGGTACAATAGGGCAGGAACAAAGGAGGCGCGGCCATGAACGTACCCATTGACATCAGTCAGATCACCCTGCGCACCGAGCGTCTGATCCTGCGCCCCTGGCGGCAGGAGGACCTCGCTGATCTGTTCGCCTATACGTCCATGGACGGTGTCGGACAGATGTGCGGCTGGGCGCCGCATACCGCGCTCAGCCAGGCGCAGGACATGCTCGACCGGCTGATCCGGAACCGGAACGCTTTTGCCCTTGAATATGAAGGTCGCGTGATCGGCACACTGGGCATTCCGTCCTACAATGAGGAGAGCTTTCCGCAGTTTGACCAGCTCCGCGGACGGGAGCTCAGCTTTATTCTGTCAAAGGACTACTGGGGCCGCGGCCTCATGCCCGAAGCCGTCCGGGAGGTGATGCGGTACCTGTTCGAGGACGTCGGCCTGGACATCCTGTTCTGCGGCCACTTCGTATTCAATCAGCGCTCCGCGCATCTGCAGGAGAAGCTCGGTTTTCATTTATGCGGATATACGAAATACCATACCCGCATGGGCACTACGGAGGACAACCGCGTCAATATGCTGACCAGGGAGGAATGGCTGCGGCGCAATCAGCAATAAAGGCCGCCGTTGACCGCCAGCACCTGTCCGGTGATATAACCGGCCCTGTCCGAGGCGAGGAAGGCCGCGGCCTCCGCCACTTCCTCCGCGCGGCCAAAGCGCCCAAGCGGGATGCCGGCGCGCAGCGCGTCGCGCTCCGCTTCATCGAACCCGTTCATCATCGGGGTTTCGATCACGCCCGGCGCGATCGCGTTGACCCGGACGGCCGGCGCGGCTTCCTTGGCCAGCGCCCTGGTCAGGCCGATCAGGCCGGCCTTGGCCGCGGAATAAGCCGCCTCGCACGCCGCGCCGGTCTGTCCCCATATGGAGGACACATTGACGATGCACCCTCCGGCCTCGCGCAGTCCGGGCAGCAGCGCGCGGCACCATAAAAAGGCCGCCCGCAGATGAACGGCCAGCATATCGTCCCAGGCCTCGGAGGAGGTCTCCTCCAGCAGCTGGCGCTGTGCGATGCCGGCATTATTGACCAGCACGTCCGGCCGGTGCAGGTAGCGCAGCATCCACCGCGCTGCCTCGCCGACGCTCTGCTCAAGCCTTACATCGCAGTATCGGCAGAGCGCGCCGGTTTCGCGCGCGATCTGCCGCGCGCGTTCCTCATGCTGATAATAGGTAAACGCCACGATCGCGCCGTCAGCCGCAAAGCGTCGCACGATCGCCTCGCCAATGCCGGATGACCCGCCGGTCACAATCACATGCGCGGGCATACTCAGCTCTTTCCTTTCAGGTGCGAGCGCGCATAGACGCCGGTGCTCAGCTCTGTTTTGAACAATGCGCCGTTAGGCAGTCCGGGATGCCGGTCGGTGTCCCGGATCGCCGCGTCCCTGTCATACGGCAGCGTCACAAAGCTGATATCCAGCGCCGCGTCGTCATCCCCGCGCATAATCGCGTACTGGACCATGGTCACGCCCAGCGGATTACCGACAGCGCCGGTATTGAACAGAATGCCCTTCGTATCGACCATGCGCAGTCCCTGGCGGTGCACGTCCGCGTATCCCACGACATCATAGTCCGGCTCGAACAGTGGCAGCAGGCATTCCGCGCTGGCCGAAGGCGTCAGCAGGTTCTGCATCACAGGCCGCCCGTGGATGAGCCGGATCTTTCTTCCGCTGAGCGTGAAAACATGCTCGCGGGGCAGCTCCCGCAGCCGACGCATACGGTCCGGCCCCAGCTGATCGTAGTAAAACTGGTCGTTCGGGAACAGCTTCTCCCCGATGCCGTAATCCCAGTTTCCCTGGACGATCACCTGACAATGCTGGCACGCCCAGTCAAACGTCTCCGCGGAGCACGGGCCTTTGCCCACGATGTCGCCAAGGCAGAAGACGGTATCGATCTTCCTGCGCCGCAGGTCCTCCTCCAGCGCGCGGGTAGCCGGCATGTTGCCGTGCAGGTCCGCGATCACCGCAATTTCCTTCAGCATTGGTTCACCTGGTCCGCCAGGGCGTCGAACAGCCGCTGCGCCTCCCCGGCGAAAGGCGAAAGCGTTTCCGGATGCCACTGAACGCCAATGGCAAACGGGTGGGAGGGAAGTTCAAGCCCTTCGACCAGGCCGTCGCTCGCCACCGCGCTGACCGCCAGGTCCCGTCCGACTGTTTTGACACCCTGGTGGTGGCGGGAGTTCACCTGAAGCTCCTCCATCCCCTCGATACGCATCAGCCGTGTATCCGCCATCACGCGGACCGTATGCACCTGCTTGGCCGGCGTGTCATAGCAAGGGTGAAACAGCGAGTCCGGCCGCTGCGAAGCTATATCCTGATACAGTGTGCCCCCCATCGCGACGTTCAGCAGCTCAAAGCCGCGGCAGATGGCCAGGAAGGGCTTCCCCTCGCGAATGCAGCGCCGCAGCAGGGCAAGCTCCATCCGGTCGCGCGCCGGCTCGGTATTGCCGCACTCGGGCAGCTTTTCTTCGCCATACAGCGACGGAGACAGATCCGCCCCGCCGGTGAATACCACACCGTCCACATGCTCGTACATGGCATCCAGCAGGCGCTGATCCTCCGTCACGGGCAATACCACGGGCAGCACGCCACTGCGCATCACTGCGGAAACATAATCGAGGTTCAGCGTCATCTGAGGCCGCTGGTCGCTGAATGACGGCGTCATTCCAATCACTTTCACCTTCGTCGCACCTCCCTTTGTATACCGGCCTATCATATCGGCTTCCGGCCTTCTTGTCAAGGGAAACGCAGATTTAATGAAGTGGTTGGATGGCAGATGGATTTTTCGGGCTGATGAAGCCGTAT
>CAMNEH010000063.1 GCA_946536315.1 uncultured Clostridia bacterium | reverse complement strand
CATGACCAAGGCCATCACGACAGAGCTGGCGAACCGGGAGCAGCTGATGACCAACCTGCGCAACCATACTTATCAGCTGGCCATCTTTGCGGATCTGCCGGAGGACAGGGATCTGTGCTGCCAGCGGTTCAATGAGGATCGCCTGTGCGTCTCCTTCCCGCCGGAGCATCCGCTGGCAAAAAAAGCAGCGATCACCTTCGATGACCTGAAGGACATCAGTGTGATTGCCGCAGGGAACGCCGGATACTGGATCTATGTCTGCGAGCAGCACATGCCGCCAAAAAAACTTGTGATACAAAACAACGTGGAAGCGCTGGTTGAGCTCGCAGCGTCTTCATCCATGCCCGTCTTCAGCTCCCAGCATCTCGTGGATCAGGGAAGCGCTGCGCCTGGGCGCGTGACAGTTCCCATCACTGACGAATCCGCGCATGTCGTTTTCTATCTGGCTTGCCTGAATTCCGAGAAGCAGAAGTACGCTTCTCTGTTCAACGCCGTTCGATCCCAGGCAATCCGAACGGCTTCGACGACGGTCCCTTTTTTGTCCCGGAATTGAACCCGGTTTCCAGGAACTATACATCACTTTGTCACTGCCGAGGTGGGCGGCTGTTGCTTCTCTCGTCAAAAAAGGCAGGTAGGGGATATGACGGAAAGGACAATGACGCAGGAACAGCGGCTGAGCTTTCTGGTTGAAGCCTTCAAAGCTGATTCAGGTGAATATCAAAGCTTGATCACGCCAGATGACACCGACGGTAAGCGGCGCGTTCTCCGCTCCCTGATGAATATCCGCATGCCAGGCGGAATGTCGGATAAAGTACTGATGGTGCAGGACGATTATTTGCGGGAACGCGCAAAAGAGAAAGGGATCGTTACGCTGGATGATATTCCTGTGCTTCGAGATGCGTTCTCGATCTGGCAGGGCGATATTACCAGACTTTCGGTGGACGCCATCGTCAACGCTGCCAATGCTCAAATGCTCGGATGCTTTGTGCCCATGCACACCTGCATTGACAACTGCATCCATTCCTTTGCAGGCATTCAGCTTCGCGCCGCCTGCAACCGGCAGATGGAAGCGCTCCGACGGCAGTCTGGGCCGGATTACGAACAGCCGACAGCTGTTCCGATGCTGACAGATGCCTTTAACCTGCCAGCGAAAAAGGTGATCCATATCGTAGGGCCGATCGTCGAGAGCAGACTGACACCGGCGTTGGAAAAGGCGCTGGCCGATTGCTATACGAACACTTTGGATATGTGTCTGGAAAACAATCTGAAAAGTGTTGCCTTCTGCTGCATTTCCACAGGGGTTTTCCGTTTTCCGGGCCGACGGACGGCTGAAATTGCCGTGAAAACCGTAAAAGACTGGATGGTCAAGCATCCGGGAGACATGGATCGGGTGATCTTCAATGTCTACAAGGATCAGGATAAAGAATACTATGAACAGGAATTGCGTTGAAAGGCCGAACGGAGATTGGGCAGCGAAGCTGGTGCAGGAAATCGCGCATCTCTTGTCGAATAAGACAACATGGCTAAGCGCCTGAGGAGGGATGTAAGGAGTGAAGCCGTCTATGCTGTGGCTGACCGGACAGTTGCGTCAGCAGTATGCGCATGACGCAGATGCGATCATTGCCGGATTAAGCGCCCGCAGAATGACGACCCTGAGGGTCAATACCAATAAAGCTACGAAGGATGCGATCGTGCAAAAGCTGACAGAAGCGGGGCTGGTGCAGCGCAGCGTTCTTTTTTACGAAAATGCCCTGATCCTGCCTGCCGGATCAGAAGCTGCCATTCGCAAACTTCCGATGTATGACGAAGGTGAAATATACCTGCAGAATGTATCCGCTATGCTCCCGGCTATCGCGCTTGGCGCGCGGCCTGGCCAGGACATCCTGGATATGTGCGCAGCTCCCGGCGGTAAAACGAGCCTGATCGTAGAGCTGACAAAAGGCGCTGCGATGGTGACTGCCTGCGAGCCTGACCGCATCCGCTGCGACCGCCTGCGCCATAACCTGCAGCGGCTGGGCTGTGATCGGGTGAATGTTCTTCAGACAGACGCCAGAAAACTGAACGACATGATGAAATTTGACGCCATTCTGGTGGACGCGCCATGCTCGGGGAGCGGAACCGTTGATCTGACAAATGAGAAACACGCTTTTTCAGAGAAGCTGGCCGACAACTCAGTGAAGCTGCAGACGCTGCTGCTTCAAAAGGCCTGCAGGCTGCTGAAAAAAGGCGGGACATTGCTCTACTCCACCTGTTCCTTGCTGCGCCAGGAGAATGAGGATCAGGTCAACCGTTTGATCAAAAATGAGAAAATGCAATTAGTGCCCCTGGACACAGCGGTATTGAACGGCGTGCCTGCATTGGAAAATACGGTGCCCGGGACGCTGACGGTCAAACCGACAGAGGAATATGAAGGATTCTTCATGGCAAAATTCACGAAGACAGGGGATTAAGGAACATTGGAATGAAAAACCACATGGTAAAATTGCTGATCTTGCTCGTTCTGTGTATCGGCCTGTGGTTCGCTGCCATTGGCATCGTCTGGATTGTGAGCATCCGGAACAACAGCGAGCCGCCAAGGCAGGATACCGACGCGATCATCGTACTTGGTGCCCAGGTACTGCCGAATGGCCAGCCTAACCGAATCCTGAAAACAAGGCTGGAAATGGCCGCGGAAGCATACTTCGCAGCGCCTCGTCCGATCATATGCTGCGGCGCTCAGGGAGATGACGAACCGGCGCCCGAGGGAAATGTTATGAGGGAATACCTGATTCAGCTTGGGATTCCGGAGACAGACATTTTCGCGGAGACGCAGTCCCGCAACACGTATGAAAATATCCGGAATGCCAAGCAGATGCTTCCGCAGGGGACCCGAAGCGTTCTGATCGTAACCAGCGATTATCATATAGCGCGCGCGCTCTGGATCGCCGGAGACAACGGTTTGCAGGCGTATGGCGCCGGCAGTCCTACATACTGGAAATGGCGCTTTAAAAACCATACTAAAGAAGCGCTGTCGTGGATAAAATACTGCTATATGAAACTGACACATCAAGTGTGAGGGATCAGTATGGCCTTTGTCCAAATCAAGCCTGGCGCGATGCTGGCGCCTTTACCCGTGGTCCTGATTTCGTCCGGCGCAAAGATGCGCGACAAAACGGTTCAGAATGTGATGACGGCGGCGTGGGCAGGAACAGTGTGCACCCATCCGCTGATGTTTTCCGTGTCCATCCGTCCACAGCGCTGGACATATCAACTGGTTGAGACAAGCGGTGAATTTGTGATTAACCTGACGACGGAAGCGCTGCTGAAAGCCACGGATTATTGTGGCGTCGTCAGCGGAAAGAATACTGATAAATGGCGGAATGCGGGGCTGACACCGATGGCCGCAGAAGCCATGGCGTTCGCTCCAGCGGTCGCGGAAAGCCCCCTATATATTGCGTGCAAGGTGCGTCAGAGCCTGGCATTGGGCAGCCACACCATATTTATCGGTGAAGCGGCCGCCATGGGCGTTGAGGCATCGCTGATCGATCAGCGGGGCGCTATCTGCCTGGAACGAGCCAAACTGATTACCTACAGCCATGGACAATATGCCGGGCTCAAGGAGTCAACGGGCTTTTTCGGGTTTTCCGTTGCATCAAAAGCCGCGCTGAAGCGGCGTACTCAAGGCAAATAATCCATGCTTCGCATAAACGGCGTATGATAGGCGAGCAGGCCGTCAGGCGCCGCGCCATTGACCGTGATGCGCACCTGGGTGCACCAGGGGAGACGCGTTAAAGTGTTGACAATGGAGTAGACAACATTTTGCTCGTTTTGCAGATTATGTCCGACAGTCCAGAAAGGTTCGCGGAAGTCCAGAGAAAGCAGATGATCCTGCGAGGAGATACTGATCAGCAGATCCTCCAGACGGTCGGATGATTCGATGGTTCCCTTCAGATCGGGAATGGAATCGTAATAAGAAGGTCCGGAGAACAATTGATTCAGCAACTGCTTCGGATCGAGCGCCCATCCGGACGGAATGTACCGGCTGGTTTCAGACAGTTCACTGCGCTCGTTGACGAAATAAAGATCGATGTCCGTCAGCAGAAAGTGAGAAAAATCCTGCCACAGCATATACCCTCTGTCAAATGCAATCGCCTCATTCGCTCCGTCAAACAGCCCCACCGGGACGATCGCCAGAATGGCGTCACCTCCGATTTCACACCGGACGCCGTTGATCCATGGAAAATAACCCTGCAGGGACATCGTCAGCGACGCCATCATGACCGAGCGCAGAATGCCGTACTCTGACAGAATGTTGGTCAAATCGTTTTGAAATTTCAGGACGAGAATATCGGATACTTCGGCGACATCCATCAGCTGGGGCTCTTCCAGAAGATAATCATTGAGCGGGGGCAGATGAGGAATATCGAACAAATCGGCTTCTGAAAGCGCGGCCATGATCGTCCTGACTGCAGAAGCCAGAGAATCGGAAGCGTAGTTGAGCGCCTTCACTTCACATACAACACCGTGTCCAGCGGAAGTTGGATAGAATAACGCCGTATTCCCGCGGTAATGAAGGCTGACGGTATCCGACTCGGTATGGCGCAGAAGCAGCTGTGACATGGCGGCCAGCGGATCGGAATACTCATTTGGCGCAAACACGCCTGCAGGAATTGTCTGTGCTTCGTCCAGCGAGAGCGCCTTCCCATCGGACATGATCAGGCAGGCTTTGATGTTTCCGGGAACGCAGATAGTATTGGTGATAGCCTGACAAAGTGTGAACCGGCTGAGCGGGTCGAGTTCGAGAACTTCACCGGTCAGATGAATCAAAGCGACATCCCTGGACTGCAGATAACCGGGAGCAAGCAAGTCGAGATTTTTCAGGGCAGAAAACGGCTCCTGAGCCATTTCTGATATCTCGTCGATCAACAATGTCAGCAGCGTTTTTTCCAGAGAAGAATCCGTCCTGATTTCAGCGGATGAAATATGGCGCTCCATGAATCCGGCACTCTCAAAATCCGGAATATACAGCGTAACATCAGTAGTGTATAAGCCGTCAGACACATCCAGCGCCATGACAGGCATCACGGTGAAAGCAAGATAACAGAACGTGAAAAAAAATATCAGCGCTTTAACGCTCAAAGGTGTCATCGTTTTCAAGCAAATTCACATCCTTTACACTGTATATCGTCAGACTGCCATAATCGCTTTCGAAAATGACGGGATAAAGCCGCTCCAGGGCATGTTCGTTCACTGAATAATCCGTCCGCTCCCATCCGGATACCAGGATATAGCTGACATCATATTTCTCAAGAATGTCGCTGTTGGCTTCGGGGTCTTCATAAAACATGCGGATATCGGCGCTTCTCGCGACAGTATCAAAACCATGATAGTAAAGCCACAGGTCCGGACCGCATACGACGATCCTGCCGGACAGGGCGGACACGGGATTCAAATGCTGCCGACCCGTCATGAAAACAGCGTGCTCAGGCAATGTCTGATCGATAAACTGAGCAGTCTGAACATCTTCGTCGCTGTAAAGCTGCCAGTCACTCAGACATTCATGCGCGATCGAAATGGTGCCGGAAGCAAAGCAAATCACGGCGGAAAGAACGGCCATCAGCGGCCTTACACGGATGCCGCGGAGCTTATGCCAAAGAAGGACGGCAAAATCTGCCGCGGCAGGAAGACAAAGCATATACCAAACGTAGAAGAGCTTATTGTTGTCATATGCATTGGGCTGAAAACGAATCAGTTCAGCCAGAATAAAAATAACGAAGGCCCCGCTGTAAACGAGCCAGGTACGATAGTTTTTTTCAAATAAACAGAAACAGATCAGGACAAACGGAAGACCGATGTTTTTCAAATAAAACCATAGATAACCATCCTTCAGCCCGTCCGCATACCGGTTGACCCAGTTGAAATGAAAGCTGAGAAAAGTGCCGGTGCCTTCATTGTTCGCAAAAGCCTGGGCAAATGTCCACTGAAACAGCTGAGGAACCGCAAGCAGCGCAGCGATTGCAGCATACAGCAGCCAGCTGAGCAAAACATACCATTGTCTGTTTTTAAAAATAGAATATAAACTGAATAACATCATTCCGAACGAGCAAAAAGCAAGCGCCGCAAAAGAGTGCGTGTGAATCATAGGCAGCATGCCGCTGAAAACGCCCAAGACACAGATCTGGCGCCAATTCAGAACAGGACGTGCGCTCTGGCTGCGCATATCGACAGTATGATGCGGCAATCGGCTTTCGCCCAGCAGCAAGTCGGACAACAGCCACAGGCAGGGCATGAGCATGCTCCAGCCGCCCATAGTGGTGCGCTGAGGAATCAGCATATCCGCGATGACATTGCTCCAGCGCAAATTATATGTATCGAACTCGGTATGGTTTGTCGGTGTCTGATACCAGCTGTCCGGCGCAATCATCGACCATATCCTGTCAATCAGGCCTGTGGCGGCCTGCAAGCTGTTGTGCTCTGCTGTTCCGAGAGAAACATACCGCATATCAAGAACGTATACAAAGCCGAGACCGCCATTCAGGAAAAACAGCAGGAAAGCGATGAACATACCGGGCTTTGTTTTGCAGAGTCGCTGGCAGAAGAACGCATAACCCGCGAACACAAGGACAAGCATAACCAGCGAGGACAGCAGCAGCGCCATCCTGAGCGAGAAGCCACCCAGCATGAAGGAGGTCGTAAAGCTGTCCGTCAGGAACGGATAGGACAGTAATTGTCCGGGCATAATCGAGTAGTCCGGAGGGAACGGCGCGTTCCTCAGACTGGTGATGATGCCAAGATGCAGACTTAAATCGCCATAGCAGGCCTGGCCAGTGTGGAAACTGCCGTCAGCGGCCGGCCGGAGATCGTGTGTCCAGATCAGGTACATCGACAACAAGGTCAACGGCAAGGCCAGCCATAACAGCAGCTGCACACTGAGACGATCTTCGTCAGATGCCGGACGAAGCGGCTGGGGATCTCTGCACAGATAGCTGACGCCAACGATGATCAGCAGCGGGATCAATGACAACCAATGCGCTGCCGCAGTGAATGAAACGGCAAATGCACACAGCGCAGGCAGCCACATCATCAGCAAAACACCCAGCGCAACTCCGAGCCATATGCGAATGACCGGGCGTTTTCGTGGAAGCAGAAAACGAACGGTCAGTATGCCACAGGACAGATAGGCAAAGAGCCATAGCAGAGCAATCAAAGCATACACCCTTTATTATACACCAAGCACAGAGGTGGCAATGGAGAAATATACGATCAATGA
The DNA here is from genome assembly GCA_946536315.1 of uncultured Clostridia bacterium. Lineage (GTDB taxonomy): Bacteria > Bacillota > Clostridia > Christensenellales > Aristaeellaceae > UBA4246. The sequence goes on along the minus strand of CAMNEH010000063.1, from coordinate 7,764 downwards.
AGTCATATCAACGATCGTGGTAATGAGCGGACTCGCCATGAGCGCAGGGTCGAAGCCCAGTCGTTTGGCTGTCAGCGGCAATATGCATCCGAGGGATTTGGCCATTAGCACCGTACAGAACAGTGCGATGGATACAATAAAACAGACGGGAATCGACGCCTTATTGATAAAATACACCCGCGCAAAGGTGAACATAAACAGTACGGCGCCAACGATCAGACCGACGCGCACTTCCTTCCACAGAACCCGGCCGATGTCTTTGAATTCAATCTCGCCCAGCGCGATGCCGCGGATCATCAGGGTGGATGCCTGTGCGCCACAGTTGCCGCCGGTGTCCATCAGCATGGGGATGCAGGCCGTCAGCACGATGCCCATCGCTGTCTTATTGAGCACATCCTCATAGTTGGTGATGATCATGCCTGTAAAGATGGCGACGGTCGCCAGCAGCAGCAGCCACGGCAATCTGTTTTTGGCGAGCTGAAAAGGCGTCATCTTGAGGTACTCATCCTCTGCCGGCGTCAGAGCAGCCATCTTTTCAAAGTCTTCGGTGTTTTCTTCTTCAATGACGTCCATGACGTCGTCCGCCGTGATGATGCCGACCAGACGGTTTTCATTATCCACCACGGGAATAGTCATCAAGTCATACTCGCGGACTGTTTCAGCGACTTTTTCCTGGTCGTCCAGCGTCTTCACGCTGATGATATTGGTGTTCATCAACGTATCGATCAGAACGCTGTCATCTGCCATGATCAGAGAACGCAGCGCGATGGAACCGATCAGATGACGCGCCTGATCGATCACATAGAGCGTATAGATGGTTTCTTTATCCAGTCCGGTTTTACGGATGACCGACATGGCTTCCTGCACGTTCAGACCGCGTTTGAGCTCCATATACTCAATTGTCATCAGTGAACCGGCGGAATTATCCGGATACCTCAGGAACTGATTGATCAGGTTTCGCTTGCTTTCGCTGGTATTCTGAAGTACACGCTTGACCACGTTGGCGGGCAGTTCTTCCAGAAAATCGACAGTGTCATCCAGGAACATGTCCTCGATCAGGGAGCGTATTTCATTATCGCCAATCGATTCGATCAGCGTCTGTTTCTGCTCCGCGGACATGTATGCAAATACATCCGCCGAAATGTCCTTGGGCAGAATGCGGAAGGTCAATAGCAGTTTTTCTTTGTCCAGGGTTTCCATGAAGCGCGCTACATCGACCTCGTTCAGCATCATCAGTGCCCCGCGAAGCTCGCTGTGCTTGCCGCGCTCCAAAAGACTGAGCAGTCTCTGCTCGATCATTTCCCAATCCATAAGCCTCTCTCCCTTCTGTTGAATCAAAAAGCAGAGGTATGGACGAGTACGTTATGAATCAGGCCTCACAGGGAGGCCGGACGCGATAACGGTACGTCGTCGCTGGTCTGCAATATGTGGATATCCACAATCCGGCCTCCTTTCATATGGAAGTAAGAAAAGTATATCGCCGAAAGCGGCGGGTGTCAAGGCTTTTTCAGGATTAAAAACCCAATACGTCATCGACCAGAATGATATGAATCCTGTCCTGGTGCCTGGAGAAACGGGTAATCAGAAATTGGCAGCAGATGGTGTCGGGGGATTTGCAGTCAAAGCATGTTCCGTGGGTGGAACAGGGGGTCGACAGGCCGAAACGCTGGGCGTTCATCGGCGCTGCGACATTTCTGGCGCGCTTCATGGCGCTGTCCAGATCATCGCAAACCTTATTCATGCCAACGATCATGATGACTTTCTTGGGGCCTTGCGCGATCGCGGAAACACGATTGGCGTTTCCATCGATGTTGACCAGGATGCCGTCCCTGGACATGGCGTTGACGCTGGTCAGGAAAACGTCCGCGTCGTAGGCGGCCAGCATGGCTGCACGCTTATCCTCATAGAGATTGCGGTCGATAAATCGATATGGCCCGGTTTTCAGTGCGTCGACCAGGCCGATTTCCTGTGCGCTCATACAGCCGCCCATGGTCACCGAACTCTGTGCGGGAATCAGCTGCAGCGCTGTTTTCAGCGCTGCCTCCCTGTTCTCGGCATAATAGCCCTTCATATTCCGGCTTTGCAGACCTTTGATCACGTACTGGGCGAGCTTTTGATTCCTCATCGTCACAAATTCGCTCATGTCAATCCTCCTGTGGGTCGGAACCGGAAGACGGCGTTGCCATCCCTTCCGTCCTGTCTGATATGATATAACGTGGGCGAGCCTTGACCTCAAGATAGATTTTGCCAATATACTCGCCAATGATTCCGAGAAAGAGCGCCTGTATCCCGCCGATAAAGCAAACGATGCACGCGGTTGAAGCCCATCCGGCGACAGCATGGCCAGTCAGCGCCGTAATCAGCGCCCAGACAATGCCTGCGACACTCAGCAGACTGATTAGCCCGCCGGTCAGCGTAATCATGCGAATGGGCTTGATGGAGAGGCTCGATATGCCGTCAAACGCGAGCGCCAGCATTTTCTTTAAAGGGTACTTGCTTTTGCCAGCCAGACGCTCATGACGTTCATAATAGACCGAAGTCGATTTGAAGCCGACAAGCGGAACCAGTCCACGCAGGAAGAGATTGACCTCGCGGAATTTGGAAAACTCCTGCAGAACACGGGCGCTCATCAGGCGATAGTCCGCATGGTTGTAGACGACTTCAACCCCCATACGGTTCAGCAAACGATAATAACCTTCTGCCGTGAAACGCTTGAAGAATGTATCCGTATCACGTTTGGCGCGGACGCCGTAGACGACGTCGCAGCCGTCCAGATAAGCGTCTACCATCTGGTCCATGGCATTCAGATCGTCCTGGCCGTCGCAATCGATGCTGATCGTGATGTCGCAGCGGTCTTTGGCGGCCATCAGCCCGGCGAGCACCGCGTTCTGATGGCCGCGGTTCCGGCTCTGCGCGATTCCCTGATAGCGCACGTCCTTCGCGGCTAAGCCCATGATAATTTGCCAGGTGTTGTCTTTGCTGCCATCGTTCACAAACAGAATGCGGCTGTCCGAATGGATTTTTCCCTCATTGGTGAGCTGGGTCAGCTTGTCTAAGAACATTCCGCTGGTCATCGGCAGGACATCCTGCTCATTGTAGCACGGAACGACAATGTACAAAATCGGGGGATTCATCGTTGTCCTCACATACGTCGCTTAATCAGGCTTCCGGCTCGTCAGCATCCAGGCTCTTTTTCGAACAGCACCAGCGATGCCTGCGGCGCAGCAAACGGTCCAGGTACGGCGCTGACACTGCGGTGCGCGTTATAGAAATCCTGGTCAAACACGATCGGCGTGCCATCCGGGTTTTCAAACCGCTGTTCCGGCTCGAATGCTTCGCCGAGCGTTTCCGTCGAGACCAGCCCGGTTCTGAACTGCGCCAGTTGCGCGAAAAGATCGGTTTTCAGCAGAATGCGCTCACCTTCATATGCCAGCGTGAGCTGTACCGGCTGCTCCGCTATCAGGCCGTTTTTCTCATGCTTGCTGACAGATGCGCCGTTGAAATAGGCGTTTCCATCCACCCACACCGGAAGATGGCCGAAATGATACTGGCCGAGCTGTCCCATATTGGGCTCATCCGACGGCTTGAAAGGAGCAAACCAGGTATCATAATCCGGAAAGATATCAAACGGGGCTGTCCCGACAACTTCGTAATCGTTGCTCTGCGGCGTCCTGGCGGGATCCGTAACCGGGTGGAGCTGCAGGAAAATGTTGCGGCAGATCCGGTCATCTCCGTGAAGAATGGTCATAAAGCCGGCGACTTCGGTACGATGGCGGATATGATACGGTGTGTAGCGTGGCTCGCGCTGACCGTTCACAACACTGTCCACGCCGGAATTGATCAGGCCAAAGCCGCCGCCGACCAGGTTGTGGAGTACGGCGAGGCCTTCGCTGGGGATGGTGATGGACTGGCGGGAGAGCAGGATGTTGTTATCGATGATCGTCGGTCCGTGGCTGACTTCGATAAATACATCGGTCGAGAACATGGATCCCGGCGCGTGTTCCACTCCGTCCGGCCGCGTATTGTCATGCATCAGGTTTTGCGAAATGCGGGTGCCCTGCGCCTGCCAGTCGCACCAGACACCGATGATGCAGTGATGGATGTGGTTCCTGCGGATGGTGACATCGATGGCGGCATGCAGCTTGATTCCCGCGGTTTCTGCGCCGCCCAGCTGCTGCGTATTGCAGATGTCGTGAATGTGGCAGTCTTCGATGGTGGAAAAGACCCCGCCCATTCGGCCGACGATGCCGGTCTGCTGACAGTGATGAATGTGGCAGCGGCGAATGATGTGATGACCAATATTCTCTTTGAGCCAGCCATGATACTGACCACGGCAGACGGCGTCGCGTTCCATCTGAGTGGGGCTCTTGACATGCTTGTGATAGAAATACATGTCGTTTTCCGGATCGCGGTACTTGCCCAGAGAAATGCCGCAGCATTTGCTGTCGAACACTTCGCAGTCTTCGATGATCCAGCCCTTAGCCCAGTGAGGGCCGATCAGTCCGTCCTGATAGGATGCCGGCGGCGCCCAGGTGGTCGCCGCCCTGCACAGCCTGAAGCCGCTGACCGTGATATAGTTGATGCCATTTTCTTCGGGCATGAAAACATTGCGCCTGACGTTGATTTCAACCTGTTCTTTGTTCGGGTCCGCGCCCTGGAAATTGGCGTATAAGACCGTGCTTCCTTCCTCCTGCACTGAATACCATTTATAGCGTGAATCTTCAGGAACCCAGGCTGTGCTGGCAATATCGCCGCGCTCGCATTCTTCCAGGGTTTCGGTTTCGAACAGCGTGCGCTCGTTCAGATAGACCGAGCCAGTATGACGGATGGTCGGGGCAAAGTACCAGTCGCCGCATACATAGGTGGTATAGGGATTGTAGGCGCCAAATACACCGTTATCGACACGCGCAGTCCACAGGTTCCCCCTCAGGTGGGTCCAGCCGGTCACGGCTTCGGCACCGGTAATCATGGCAGCGCCGGGGACTTGAGAACGATAGGTAATTCGCTGCGTTTCTGTGCCGGAATGCCTGGGAATGACATGCTCACGATAAACGCCGGGGGCCACCAGCACTTCGTCGCCGGGCATGGCGACTTTGGCTGCGTCATTGATGCAGCGGAACGGGCGGGCCTGTGTGCCGTCGCCATTCCTGAACGCTTTGGTGTCTACATACCAAATCATATAAGTACATCCTCCTCTTAATATAATGACTCTGTTCGCAGGCGGCTGAGCGTGATCATGTGCGGATCATGATAGAGCCTGTCCAAATGCCGCAGATTCTGACTTTCCGTCATAAACCTACCATGCCAGGGCATCAGCCAGGACCACACAGCGCTTTCGCTGAAAAAATCCTGCGGATCAGGCAGCATGCCGCATTCATGCAGCGCCGCAGGTTTGAAGGGATACTGTGCGCGCAGTTTCCGCCAAGCGGTCGAATGAACGGTCGTTCCTTTATATGTATCCGATCCGACAATGTCAACGACATCATCACCCGGGTACCAGTTTGCGCGCACATCATCTGCAAAACCGAGCACCCAGATCAGATGATGGAGTCCAAACTCCTCTGTCATGATCTGGCGGGTCATGCGCCAAAGCTGTCTGAACGCCTCCGGGCCATCTTTTCCCCACCAGAACCAGCGACCGTCGAATTCGTGGAAGGGCCGCCATAGCACCGGAATGTCTTCCCGCTGAAGAATCTGCAGCGCAGCGGAGGCCTGTTCGAGCTTTCGACGCCACAGGGCATGGGGGACTGTTCCGGGCACGAGGACAGCGGAAATATCAGGGTGTTCATCCTGACTTTCCCGGTATCCGAATCCCTCCAGACCGGTATGCCAGCAGATCGTCACGATGCCGCCGCGGTCGGCCCATGCTCGGGACCGGTCGATGACGCCCTGAAAATCATCATGGATAAAATCCAGACCGCGGATCGCGGGCGCTTCGCCGGTGAGCTGCCTTAGCCAGCCTATTTCCTGCTCATGCCTTCCCCGGACGGGAGACTCCTGCTGAGCCAGCAGTATCCTGCTGCCGAATTCCTCAGCGATGAACTGAAACAGTTTTTGAGCCCGTGACGACGCGCACGGATCGGTCAATGACATCGTCATCGTCATGCGTGCTCGCTCAGATAATCGAGAATGGCGTGTGCGGCAACATTGCCTTCGCCGACGGCTTTGGTCAGCTGATAGGGCCGGCCGGTGCAATCGCCGGCGGCATAACAGCCTGGCAAATTCGTCTCCTGTTGGCGGTTAACCACGATGTGCGGGCCGTCCAGCCGGATGTCCGCCAGAAGTGTGGACGGGGCAACGGCGTTCCGCAGGCAAAAGAGCGCGCTGACTGGCATTTCCGTACCATCCGCCAGCAGAATGGACTTCACTTTCATACCGCCTTTGACTTCTCGAATGGGGCCGACTCGCTGAATGTTCTCTGCCGTGACATCGCTGTCCTTATAGGAAGTAAACAGAAATACTTTCTCCGCCAATCCGGCCAGGTAGGCGACCTCGTGCTCATATCGCTTTGAGCCACAGAAAACAGCGATTGTTTTTCCTTTGTACAGAAAACCGTCGCAGGTCGCGCAGTAACTGACTCCGCGGCCGAGGTACTCCGCTTCTCCGGGAATGCCATTTGCGCTGACGACGCCGGTCGTCAGCAGCAACGTCTTTGACTCATATAATTCATTGTCAGCCAGGAGCGAAAAATGCCCCTGCGCGGGCATGATCGTCGTGACCATGCGATCGACCGGCGTCAGCGCGAGCTGCGCGGCGTGTTCTCTGAAGCGCCTGTTCAATTCTTCGCCGCTGATCAGGCCGACGCCGGGATAATTGGCGATTTTCTCACTTTTTTCCACCTTCGGACTCATATCCGGCGAGCCAAACCATATGATGCTTTTTTCATGCAGTTGAAGGGTCAGCGCGGCAGAAAGACCGGCCGGACCGGTTCCGATAATGGCGACGTCATACATGTTCGTTTCCTCCCTTTGGTCGACACGGTAAAGGTACGCAAAACATGCTGATTATAATGCAAAAACGTTCCCTGCGCAACCGTCTTTCACAGAAATAACGAAACCTTTACATAACAATCCTCAGTGCGCGGGCAAATGATTCCTGTTCGGCCCGCGCACGTAATCGCCTGAAGCCGCGGCAAACGGACATGGGACCGAAACGACCTGTCCGGCCACAGAAACGGTATTGAGCGTTCTCCCTGTCTCTGCGTCATGGATGGCTGTCACCGTAAGCTCTCGGTAACCGTCTGGCTGAAACACCTCCAGCCTGTCACCGACGTAGAAACGGTTTTTCACGCTGAGAAGCAGCTGATTCGGCCGCCATTCCAGTACATCGGCCGTATACTCCATGCTCTGTGTAACATTTCCTGCGTCGCCGGAGGGCTGGGGTCGTCCAAAATAAAAGCCGGTGTTCCACGCGCGGTGGCTGGCCTTCTGAAGCTCCTGCATCAGGTTGGGAAGCGCTGACTGATAGTCGGCATCGCCACTGCCTGTCAGCAGATCCAAAGCGCGGCGATAGCAGTATACCACGTGACTGACGTAGTAGGCTGTTTTCATTCTGCCCTCAATTTTGAGCGACTGAATACCAGCCTGCAGCATGGACGGCAGGTGCTCCAGCATACACAGATCATATGCGGAAAAGATGCTAGTCGCGCGTCCGTCCTCCTCAACGGCAATCACTTCGCCCGGACGTTTCTCTTCAACCAGGTGATATTGCCAGCGGCAGGGCTGGGCGCACGCACCGCGATTGCCGCCCCGCCCAGCCAGATGG
>CAMNEH010000062.1 GCA_946536315.1 uncultured Clostridia bacterium | reverse complement strand
GGAAGGCGGTGATCTTTTCCTGATTGATGCAGGCCAGGGCGTTGCGGGCGCTGAAGTAGGGCAGGGGACAGAGCGTTGCGCCGTGCGTCATGGAAGCCGTCATCGCCAGGACCATGCCGAAGCAGTGGAACATGGGCACCTGGATCATCATTCGGTCGGCGGTGGACAGATCCATGCGGTCGCCGATGCACTTCCCGTTGTTGACCACCGCGTGGTGCGTCAGCATGACGCCCTTGGGGAAGCCGGTGGTGCCGCTGGTATACTGCATGTTGCACACGTCGTGGATGCTGACACGCGCGGCCATGCGGTGCAGCTGCTCGACGGGCACGGCATTGGCGCGGGCGAGCATCTCCTCCCAGGTCATGCATCCGGCCATGCTGAAGCCGACGGTGACGACGTTGCGCAGGAAGGGCAGACGCTTGGCGTGCAGCTGCGTGCCGACGGGTGTTTCACTCAGCTCCGGGCACAGCTCGCGAATGCTCGCCGCGTAGTCGGAATCCTGGCTCCGCTCGATCATGACCAGCGTATGGGTGTCGCTCTGGCGCAGCAGGTATTCGATCTCATGGATCTTGTAGGCCGTATTGACCGTGACCAGCACCGCGCCCAGCTTGGTGGTCGCCCAGAACGTGACATACCAGGCAGGAATATTGGTGGCCCAGACGGCGACCTTGCTGCCGGCGCGGACGCCGAGGGAAATGAGCGCCCTGGCGCACTCGTCCACATCGTCGCGGAACTGGGAATATGTGCGCGTATAATCCAGCGTGGTGTATTTGAAGGCGTACTGGTCCGGGAACTCCTCGACCATCCGGTCCAGCACCTGGGAGAAGGTGCAGTCGATCAGCGCTTCCTTGGGCCAGACGTAGTTGCCGGTGTGCAGCTTGTTGTAATACAGCGATTTCTTTTCCTCCTCCATGGAAAAGCGCTGCATATAGCCGACAAAGTGCGCCAGGATCACCGTCATATCCGTCAGCTCAGACAGCCAGGCGGGATCCCACTCCAGCGAGACGAAACCGTCATAGTCCACGGAGTCCAGCGCCTTCATCAGCAGGTCCACCGGCAGGTCGCCCTCGCCGATCAGCTGGTAGCTGAGCGTGCCGTCGGGCATGGCCAGCGAATCCTTGATGTGCACGTGGCGGATATACGCGCCGAGATTGGTGACGGAGGTCTGCGGCGATTCGCCGTTCATGCGGTAGGGAAAATGAAAGTCCCACAGCGCGGCCAGATCGTCGACCGCGTATCCGTCCAGCAGCGCTCTGAGCCGGGCAGTATCGGCGTACGCGCCCATCGTTTCAATCAGCAGGACGATCCCATTTTCCCGCGCCAGGGGCAGAGCGAAGGCAAGGGCTTCGTGCACGAGGCGCTCATCGAAAGCGTCGCCGCCCTTCACGGTATGCAGGCGAACGAACGGCGCGTGCAGGCGCTTGGCCGCCTGCACACAGGCGCGGGTTTCCTCAAACAGCGCGCTTTGTCGGTCCGCGTCGCACAGGTCGGCCGTCACATTGACACAGGGCACCGAAAGCGCGTGGTCAAACAGCGAACGGTAGACTGCCGCCGCAGCCTGCGCGTCGGCAGGCGCGCCTTTTTTCTGCATGGCCGGGGCGAACAGGTTATGGATTTCAATGCCGTCAAAGCCGAGGTCCTGCGCGGAGGTCAGAAAGTCGGACCAGGCGATGTCATGCCAGCCCTTGGTGGAAAATGAGAGCTTCATACTTCGTTCTCCTCGTAGATGATCTTGTTGAGCGCGCCGAGATACGCGCGGATCGCCGCGCCGATGATGTCGGTGGATACGCCGCTGCCGGAGTACAGCCGGCCCTCGCTGCGCAGCTTGACGATGGCGCGGCCGATGGCCTCCTTGCCTTCGGTGATGGCGTCAATCAGGAAGCTCTCAAGCTCAAAATGGCGGCCAGTGACCGATTCCATCGCCTTGAAGGCGGCGTCGATGGGACCGTCGCCCACTGAAATACCTTCGGCGGGCTGACCGTCGCGGGTCAGCTTGACGCAGGCGGTCGCCGTGATGATGTTCCCGGAATTGATAACGTAGCTTTCCAGGAAATAGGTCGCGGGCACCTGCATCGCGCTGGCGGCAACGATGGCGTCGAGCTCTTTGCGGCTGACGGGTTTTTTCTGCGCGAGGCGGAGAAATTCCTCATACACGCTGGCCAGCTCGTCCTCGCTGAGGTCATAGCCCAGGCCGTGAATAGCCTCGGCGATGGCACCGATCGGATCGGACGCGTCCCAGGTCACCGGATCATCCTGAAGCGCCGGGACAGTGGAAGCGGCCACAGGCGCGCCGATCAGGCGGTCGATCTGCTGCAGCGTACGGTCCAGCTCGGTCGTCTTGACCGCAGTATACAGGCCGAGCGCGTCGCCCTTCTGGCGGATGATCCCGCAGACAGTGCGCAGGCGCGGCGCGGCGGCGCCGATCAGGCAGGTTTTCACGCCGCAGGCGCCCTCGTGCAGGGCCGCAATCGCCGATGCCGCGGCCAGCTCTACGCTGTCGTCGCAAATCACCTTCACGAATACCTGACGGAGCGCCGGCACGAGCGCGTAAAGCTCCCGCAGGAACGCGCCGTATTCGTCAGGCAGGAAAACGCCAGCCGTATCTGACAGACAGACGCTGCTCGCGCCGGCGCTGATGGCGGCGCTGATGGCCTGCGCCAGGTACGCCCGGTCCGCGCGGCTGGCATCCGTCGCGCAGAACTCCACGTCGGAACAATAGGAAGCGGCGCGGCGCACGAGGGTATCGATCAGGGTCAGCATCGCCTCCGGCTTTTTCCTGGCGATGTATTCCATCTGTACGCTGGAAACGGGCACATCCACGACCAGACGGGTGCGCGCGGCGGTTTTCAGTGAGGCCCAGGCGCGGTCGACCGTTTCGGGAGTCATGCCTACCGGCAGCGCCAGCGTCGTATGGCGAATGACGGAGGCGAGGGTCTTGACAAAAATGCTGTCGGCCTTGCTGTCCGTCAGCGGCGCTAATTCGATGGCGCTGATATTGATGCGGTCCAGGGATTTGGCAATTTCCAGCTTTTCCTTGAATCCGAGTGCGCCTGTTTCCGTCGCGCGGCGCAGCGTGATGTCGGTAATACTGATCTTTTGCATTGATGACCCGTTCCTTTCCAAAAAAATACGCCCTGAGCAACCAGGCTCAGGGGACGAAAAACCGCGGTACCACCCCAATTGCCGCGAAAGCGGCCACTCGCAGGACCCAATCAGGTCCTTCGCTCTGATAACGGTGCGCGCCGGGGCTTTTTACTGCTGGTTCAAAAGCCCTGCTCGGGAGCGAGACCCTTCACGCCGCCTGATACCGGCTTTCACCAACCGCCGATTCTCTGCAAACGGTGTGGCGTGAACGTAACTCCGTCACAGCAGTATGGGGGTAATTTAACACCGGCACAAGGTTTTGTCAAGTATATTTGCTGTATTTTTCAAATGCATTTGAGTAGTCATCGGCGTTAAAATATGGTATACTGTGCGCAATACATCAGGAGGAGGCCGCAGCATGGAACTCAACAGACTGGATACCGAACAGCACAATCCGAGGACGCAGCATATTGACGCCATGACGACCCTGGAAATGGTGACGGTGATCAATGAGGAGGACCACCGCTGCGCCGAGGCTGTAAAAGCAGTCCTCCCGGAGATCGCGCAGGTGATCGATACGGTGTACCGTCAGCTGAAAAAGGGAGGACGGCTGTTTTATTGCGGCGCGGGGACCTCGGGCCGCCTCGGCGTGCTGGACGCGGCGGAGTGTCCGCCTACCTATGGCGTCGATCCGGGGCTGGTGGTCGCGCTGATCGCGGGCGGGGAATCCGCCTTTACGCGAGCGATCGAGGGCGCGGAGGACAGCCGCGAGCTTGGTGCGGAGGATCTGAAAAAGCATGGCTTCAGTGCGGACGACGCCCTGGTGGGCATTGCCGCGAGCGGGCGTACGCCCTATGTGATCGGCGCGATGCAGTACGCGCGCGAGGCTGGCGCGCCGGTCGCCGCGCTGACCTGCTGCCGTGACAGCGAGATGTCCCGGTACGCGGACGTCACGATCGCCCCGATTCCCGGCCCTGAGGTGGTGACGGGCTCCTCCCGGATGAAGAGCGGCACCTGCCAGAAGCTGGTGCTGAACCTGATCTCGACCTGCGTCATGATCAAGATGGGCAAGGTGTACGGCAACCTGATGGTGGACGTCAAGGCGACGAACGAAAAGCTGGTCCACCGCGCCGTATCGATCGTCCGCAGCGCCGCGGACGTGGACGAAGCGACGGCGCGCGCCGCGCTGGATCGCTGCGGCTGGTCCTGTAAGACGGCCATCGTGATGATCCTGCTCGGTCTGGATGCGCAGGCCGCGCAGGCCGCGCTGGACAGCGCGGAAGGACATATCGCGCGCGCCATCGGACAGGAGGCCCGGTGATGTATTACTGCGGCTGGGACGGCGGCGGCACCAAAACCCGCGTGGCCGCGGTCGACGAAACAAAGGCCCTGATCGCGCAGGCGGATTTCGGTTCCCTGAATCCCAACGGGGAAAAGCGGGAGACGGTCGCGCGAACGATCGGCGAGATCGTGCGGTTCATGGACGCGTCGCTGCCGGGCGGACTGGCCGGCTGCGGAGGGCTGACTGTGGGCATGGCCGGCATCAGCAATCAGGCTTCCGTCGCGTTTGTGCGGGAGACGATCGCGCAGACAGGGCTGCAGAAGACGCCGGTGATCGTGGGGGATCAGGAAATCGCGCTGTATGGTGCGATCCGAGGCGCGGGCTGTGTGCTGATTGCCGGGACGGGTTCTGTCTGCTGCGGCCGGAACGAGGCGGGGACCATCCTCCGGACCGGCGGTTACGGCTACCTGATCGACGACCCGGGCAGCGGCTATGCCATCGGCCGTGACATCCTGACCGCTGTGGTGCGCGCAGCGGACGGACGTGGCAAAGGCACGGCGCTGACGGAACTGACGCTCGGTTTTCTCGGGCTATCGGATATCGGCGGATTGATCACCTGGCTGTATACGCCCTCGCACGGTAAAAAGGAAGTCGCCTCCCTGGCGCCGCTGCTAAAGGACGCGTTGTTCCGCGGCGACGAAGCGGCGGCCATGATCGCCGGAAAGGCGGCTGCGGAGCTGGCAGAGCTGGTGACGGCATTATGGCGGCGGCTGCGGCTGGACAGGGGAGAGGTCGCCATGGCCGGCGGGATCATCGCCCATTTTCCGGAGATCCGGCGGCAGACGGTCCGTCTGCTCCAGTCCGCGCTGCCGGTCGCGGGGTTCCGCGCGCCGTATGATCCGCCGGCAGAGGGTGCAGCCAGGATGGCCTGGGCAACAGAAAGAGCCGCGCGGGGCGGCTCTGCAGGGTGATACGTTTTGTGCGGTTATGAATAATACTTTTGTACGAGCGCCTGGATTGCGAGTGCGTCGTACTGCCAGGCGATCAGCTTCCATACGCTGTCGGGGAACGGAAGCAGGCTCGTCGGCGTGAACAGGGACACCGCAGTGACCGGTACCCCGTCCCCGGCGAGCCGGATGGCCGCCTGTACCGTGCTGGCGGCGTTTGGATGCTGGCCGATCATAACGACCGCGCTGGACGGCTTGCCTTCGGGCGGCGCGGCAGAATAGACAGCGCCGGTCGCCTGCGCAAAGGCTTTGGCGGCGTCATACGGGATATCATCGTTGACGATCGCGTTGCGGCGTCCGGGGGTTCCGAAGACGACGGTATCAGGCGTCACGCGCGGAAGCGCCTGACCATCCGGCGCGTGAAGGAGCTGGATAGAGTCTGTCATGATCTTCTGACATGCCGCGGCGTCCGCTTCCGGCACAAAGTTGTCCAGCGCGGGCAGCGGTTGGGGCAGAAGGGCTTTATGGCGGAGAATGCGCTGATAGTGCGTTTCGAGGTTCTCCTCGGACAGCACTCCGTCACTGTAAGCCCGCTCGAAGCCGTCCATGGCCTCAGCTGCCTGCTCAGCAGAGTGGCAGACCAGGGCAATATCCACTCCGGCCTTGAGCGCGCGCAAGGTGCCGTCCGCGATACCATACAGGTCGAAGACCGCCTTCATTTCCATCCCGTCGCTGATGATCAGGCCGTCAAAGCCGAGCTTTTCCCTCAGCAGGCCGGTCAGAATGGGTCGGGACACAGTGGCAGGACAGCCAGAATCGAGGGCGGGAAACACGATGTGCGCGGACATGATCGCGCCGACGCCCGCGCTGATGGCGGCCCGAAATGGGACCAGCTCATTGTGTTCGAGTTCTGCCAGCGATTTATGGATAGTGGGCAGCGCCAGATGGGAATCGGTCGCTGTGTCGCCGTGACCGGGGAAGTGCTTGCCGCAGCCGGTCACGCCGGCTTCCTTCAACCCTTCGATGTAGGCGATGCCGTATCGGCTGACATCTTCCGGCGAGACGGCAAAGCAGCGGTTGCCGCATACCATGTTGTCCGGATGGGTCAGGCAGTCCAGCACCGGGGCCAGGTTCATGTTGATGCCGAGCTTCCGCAGCTCGCGGCCGATGATGCGCGCGACCGTCCGGGCATTGCCGGGGTCACCCGTGGCGCCGATCGCCATGGCGCAGGGCGTCTTGACGCCGATATCCGCCAGACGGGAAACGCTGCCGCATTCCTCGTCGACCATGATGTAGGGCGGGATGCCGGTTTCTTCGATCACCAGCGCGCGCAACTCGTCACAGAGCCGCCGGGTCTGTTCCGGACTTTTGACATTCCGCTTGAACAGGATCACGTTGCCGACCTGATATTCGCGGATCAGCTGACGGTATTCCTCGGGAATGGTTTCACCTTCAAAGCCGACGGCCAGGCGCTGACCGAGGCGATGGCGGATGGATTGCGTATTCATGGCATCCTCCTTTAAGCGCCGTCCGGGACGGAGAAGCGGCACAGCCTGCCATATACGGTCTGGCCGGCGTCGCTGCCCGGAATCGGGATCGCGCCGACCACACGGCGGTAGAAATCCTGCGCATGGTCGCACCAGCCGATCACCGCGTAGCCGTAGCCGGCTTCCTTCATGCCGTGCAGCGTATGGATGAGCAGCGCGCGCCCGATCCCGCTGCCGCGAAGCGCCTCACTGACGCCGATGGGGCCAAAGTAACCCTTCGCCGTCGCGTCATAGCAGGCGAATCCGACGATGCGGCCCTCCTGCTGCGCGATGTAGCAGGTGGGCGGCTGCTGGGCGAGCGCCGTCTGGCATTCGGAGCGCCAGCCGGCGCCGAACGTCTCCGCGACCCATTCGAGCACGCGTGACGCATCCGGCGGAAGCACGCGGCAGATTCTGGCCTGCGCCGGCTGCTCCAGGGGCGGCAGCTGATACAGGTTGACCAGCATGTCCATGATAAGATTCTCCCTCCTGAACGGCGGGCGGCTCAGGCGCCGAGCGCAGCCAGCAGGCGCGCTTTGTCCTGTACGCCGATCGTGCGGGCTTTCTCCTTACCGCCCTCAAACAGGATAAAGCAGGGAATGGAGGTAATGCCGTACTCGGCGGCGATGTCCTCGGCGTCGTCCACGTTCAGCTTGCCGACCACCAGCTGTCCGGCTTTTTCATCGGCGATCTCAGAGACGATGGGGGCCATCATCTTGCACGGGCCGCACCACACCGCCCAGAAATCGACCAGCACCGGCTTGTCGGACTTGAGGACCTTTTCTTCGAAGTTTTCAGCGGTCAAAGTGATTTCGCTCATGGTGATTCTCCTTTACGTAGTCGGTTGTTGATGGTGTACTTCCAGCAGCCGGGGCTGCCAGCTAGCGTTCGCGCTGAATTTGCGGTCGAATATCTTCACGATCAGGTATCCCGCGGCCAACCCGGCCACGCCCCCGACTGCGGCCCAGATATCTGTTTTCAGCAGGGTTTGGCCGAGCAATATACCCAGCAGCAGGCCGATCAGGGGGATGATGTAGGCGATCAGGGACACCTTCACCAGCTTCGCGTCCGGCAACTCCACCGACACCATATCGCCCACCTCGGCGTGGCCCTTGATACTGACGGTTTCCTCGTGCGGCTTGTGTCCCATGCAGGCGCCGCACTGCGCGCACATTTCCGGACGCTCAAAGCAGACATCGAGCGTGCCGTCGTGTGCGTCTACGACTTTTCCGGTGCGCACCATGTCGTTACAGCTCCTTTCCACACGGCGTCAGTAGTCCAGGCTGTGCAGCCATTCGGCGGCCAGCGGCATCCATTGGCGGACGTCCGTCGTTTCGGTCGCCAGGCCGAGCCCATGATGCCCATGAGGCCAGATGTGCAGCGCGAAGGGCGTCTGATGGGCGGCGAGGGCGTCCGCCAGCATCAGGCTGTTCTGCACGGGCACCGACCCGTCGTCGGACGTGTGCCAGAGGAAGGCGGGCGTGGCGCCGTCTCGCACCTGACGCTCTACCGACCAGGCCTCACGCTGCGCGTCGGTCGAATCCGGCCCAAGGAGATTGTTTCTGGATCCCTGATGGGTGAATGCGCCCATGGTGATCACAGGGTAGCACAGCACGGCGGCGTCCGGCCGTGCGGCGCAGGCAGAGGCAGGGTCGTCGGCGGGCATTTCGGGCAGCGGAATATCCAGGTAGGCGACGCTCGCCGCCAGATGTCCGCCTGCGGAAAAGCCGAGAATGGCGACATGATTCGCGTCATACCCATAATCGCCCGACATCAGCCGCAGCAGCTGAAGCGCCCTGAGCGCGTCCCACTGGGGGACGGGCGCGCGGTAGGGCGCGACCCGGTAATCCAGCACGGCGGCGAATATGCCGGCGTCGTTCAGCCGCTGCGCGACCGGCGCGCCTTCATGGTCCGCCTTGTACTGGTATCCGCCGCCCGGCAGGACCAGCACGGCGCCCTTCGCGTTCGCGCACGGAAACAGCGTCATGCTGGGAATGTTCTGAGCGATGGTTGGGTCCCAGGCCGGCGGTGTGCCAGGCCAGAGCTGCACGGTGCGGTTCATGACGGTTTCACTCCTGTCAGATGTTCATGAATGAGACGTATTTGTCCTTGGGCGCCTGCGCGGGCTCGGCGGAGGTTTCATGCAGGATCAGCGTGGTCCGGCCGTCGGGGTCGGTGGCTTTCTCGCATTTGGCGGTCAGGCGGATGAACGCGCTGGCGCTGGGTGACTGTTTGCCCTTGCAAATCCAGCCGGCCTTCTGAATATCGTTGGCGCAGCAGGTCATGGCGTACCGTCCGAAATAGTAGAAGCCCTTTGACAGCCGCGCGTGGGGGAACGGCTGCCCGACGGCGCGGATCACCTTGCCGTCGTAGCGCTCCGGGTGCTCCATGGAATCCAGGTAGAACACGCCGAAATGCTCGTCGCTGATGTCGATCACCGGCGCGTTGACGTTATAGGGCAGGTCCTCGTCGGATACGCCGTCTTCGGACGAACCGTCCATGTTTTCAAACAGGATCGTCGCGGACGGGTTCATCGCGCGCATCTGCTTTCTCCAGTAGCTTTTCCTGAATTCGGGCTGGCAGCGGTTGACCAGAATCAGGTCCGCCTCCTTCATGGGATCGGTCAGGATGTTGCGCATATTGGTCATGTAGTTTTCAAACGTCGTCGCGTCGGCGAGCGTGATGACCTGCACCCACTCCCACAGCGGAGGCAGGCGGAGCCGGCTGATGAATTCGATGGTCCAGATCGAATTATACTCGATGATGACCCTCTCCGGACGGTAGGAGCGGTTGAGCTCCTTGAGCTTCAGGCTGGTCATGTCGCTCTGCTCGTCGAACATGACCATTTTGGCGTTGTATTTCTGCAGCTCTTCGGGCTCATACTCGTTTTCGCCGTCTTCGCAGCAGAGGATCAGCGTCCGCTGGCCCGCGGAAAAATCCGGATCGCTCAGCATGGACTTGATCATGGTCGTCTTCCCGCTTTCGAGAAAGCCGGTGAGCATGTAAACGGGGATAAACTCTTGTTCACTCATACGCGGAACAGCTCCCTGAGGGCTTTTTCTTCGATGCCGGTGCCAATGACGCAGAAACGGCCGGTATAGTCGGCGCCGCTGTCGCGGAACTCGGATTCGCCGGGAACGTAATCGAACTGGAACCATCCGCCGTTTTCATCCTGCAGGATGCCCTTGGCGCGGAGGATCTTCCCATACTCCTCTTCATCGGAAAGCCTGTTAAGCATTTCCTGAACACTTTCGCGGGAGTAACGCTGGGCGGTTTCTACGCCGATATTCTGGAACACTTCATCAGCGTCGTGCTCGCCTTCATGGTGGTGATGGTGATGATGGTGCTCGTGGTCATGGTCGTGGTGGTGCTCATCCTCGTCGTGGTCATGATGATGCTCGTGTTCGTCATGATCATGGTCGTGATGGTGTTCATCCTCATCGTGGTCATGATGATGCTCGTGCTCGTCGTCCTCGAGCGCTTCGAACTGGATCGGGCGGCCGTTTTCGATCACATCCAGCAGGAAGTCCGGCGTCAACTCGTCCCAGGGAGTGGTCACGATGCGGGCGTCAGGATGGGCCTCAGCGATGAGGGCGCGGCTCTTTTCCACCCTGTCGGCGCTCAGAAGCTGCGTGCGGCTGAAAATGACGGTCGACGCGCTCTTGACCTGGTCGAGGAAAAACTCGCCGAAGTTTTTCAGGTACATGCGGCATTTGCCGGCGTCCACCACGGTGGCGCTGCCGCCGATTTCGATATCCGCATGGCGCTGGCGGGCCTTCTCCACGGCGGAGAGGATTTCGGACAGCTTGCCGACGCCGGTCGGCTCAATCAGAATGCGTTCCGGATGGTAGGTATCGATCAGCTGATCGATGGCCGCCTGAAAATCGCCCGCCAGGGTGCAGCAGATGCAGCCGGCGTTCAGCTCGGTCACGGTGATACCGACATCCTGCAAAAACGCGCCGTCCACGCCGATTTCGCCGTACTCGTTTTCAAGCAGGACGATTTTTTCATTGCGAAGACGGCCGGTCAGCAGCTTTTTGATCAGCGTGGTTTTGCCAGCGCCGAGAAATCCGGAAATCACATTGATTTTGATCATTTGAGGGATGCTCCTTTACATTACAATATGCCTGTCACGGCAGGGCCGCTTCAGGACACGTAACTTTTATATCACGATCGGTGAGCAATTGCAATACCTGTCAAGAATTTGTCAAATTCTTGAGCATTGTAACATCCGCCGGGAAAGGCTTGCATTCACCGGAAAAGTATGATATACTTTCCGTAGGTCAAAGTTGGTCAAAGCTTTGACGCGAACGAATTATTGACCGGAAAAGGGAAGCTGGCGGGCAGATATGAGATTGAGTGACACGATCGAAACATTTATTAAGGAAATGATTTCAACCGCAGAGGAGAACGGTGTTGAGCTGAGAAGGAACGAGCTGGCGGAGTATTTTCACTGCGCGCCTTCGCAGATCAACTATGTGCTTTCCACGCGGTTCACGCCGGAGCACGGATATATGATCGAATCCCGGCGGGGCGGCGGCGGCTGTATCCGGATCATTCATGTCCAGACCAGTCCGACGGACCATCTGGATTACCTGATCCGCGAGCGGGTCGGCACATGCCTGACGGAACCGGAGGCCCGACTGCTCCTGCGCCAGCTGAACGCGAGCGGCGCGGTGAGCGAAGCGGACGCGGCGATGATCGCCGCAGCGATCTCGCCCCAGACGCTCAGCGTGCCCATCCCGGAGGCAATGAAAGACATCCTGCGTGCCAAGCTGATGCGGAATATGCTGCTGACAGTGATCCGCCGCACGCAGGCGGAGCATCGGCAAAGCACAGCGCTCATCATTCAGGAAAGGAAAAGATAAGGAAACATGGCCATTTTCGGAAGATTTGATTACCGGGCGCAGAGCGCCGTCAATGTCGCGCGGCAGACGGCGCTGAGATTCAAGCACCACTATATTGATTCGGATCACCTGCTGTTGGGGCTTCTGACGGTGGGGCGCAGCGCGCTGCCGGCGATGCCGCCGCACGTGAACGTCAAATCGGTCACGGAAGCGCTGCTGCAGATCCTCGGCGAAGGGAAGGAGCCGCCGTCCAAGCTGGAGCTCAGCGACAGCCTGAAGCATATCATGGAATCGGCCGTGCTCAGCGCGGCGAAGAGCGGACAGGCGCTCGTCACCTGCGGCCATCTGTGGAAGGCGCTGCTCGATGAAAGAGAATCAAGCGCCGCCCGGATTCTGAGCGGTATGGGCTGCGACATCGCGGCCCTGAGCGACTCGGTCGTATATGAAAACGGACAGGCGGCGACCATCCAGATCAACATGAAGCAGGCGGGCTCACCGCAGGAGGTCCTGGCGAAGGATGAGGAGGCCTTCCTGCAGTTCGGCACCGACCTGACCGCGCTCGCGCGCGAGGGGAAGCTGGACCCCGTGGTCGGGCGCGAGAAGGAAATGGATCGGATCATCCAGATCCTTTCCAGGCGGACCAAGAACAATCCGGTGCTCATCGGCGAGCCCGGCGTCGGCAAGAGCGCCGTGGCCGAGGGCCTCGCCGCGATCATGGTCAGCGACCAGGCCCCCGCGGTGCTCAAAAACAAGCGCCTGATCAGCCTGGACGTTTCCAGAATGATCGCCGGCAGCAAGTTCCGCGGCGATCTGGAGGAGCGCGTGCAGGCCGTGATTGAGGATACGCGGAAGGCCGGCAACGTGATCCTGTTCATTGATGAAATGCAGCAGCTGGTCGGCGCTGGCCGTTCCTCCGATACCCCGATGGATACCGGCTCGATGCTCAAGCCGGCCCTGGCGCGCGGGGAAATCCAGCTGATCGGCGCGACGACGCGCGAGGATTACCGCAGATACATCGAGAAGGACGCCGCGCTTTGCCGGCGCTTCCAGCCCATTACGGTGGAAGAGCCGGATGACGATATGACGCTGGCCATCCTGAAGGGACTCAGACACCTGTACGAGGAACACCATCACCTGACGATCACGGATGAGGCGCTCGAGGCGGCAGTGAAGCTGTCCAGGCGCTACATTCAGGATCGCTTCGAACCGGACAAGGCAATCGACGTCATGGACGAAGCCGCGTCCCGGGTGCGCATGCGCATGCCGCAGCCGCTGGACCAGCGCGTGAAGGAGGAAGAGCTGCGCCAGATCAGGGATGAAAAGAACGAGGCGATCGCGTTTCAGGATTATGAGCACGCCGCGAAGCTCCGTGATCAGGAGGCGCACCTGGAAACCGCGATGACCGAGGAGCGCGACGCGTGGGAAACGCAGAAGCAGGCGCTGACTGGCCAGGTGACCGCAGAGGATATCGCCAATGTCGTCGCGCTGTGGACCGGCATTCCCACGGACCGCCTGACGGAGCGTGAGGCGGACAGGCTGCTGCACCTGGAGGACGAGCTGCACCGCCGCGTGGTCGGACAGGATGAGGCGGTGAGCGCGGTGGCGCGCGCCGTTCGCCGTTCCCGCGCCGGGCTCAAGCACCCGAAGCGGCCGATGGGCTCCTTCCTGTTCCTTGGCCCCACCGGCGTCGGCAAGACAGAGCTGTGCAAAGCCCTCGCGCAGTCGCTGTTCGGGGACGAGTCGGCCATGATCCGGCTGGACATGTCTGAATATATGGAAAAGCACACAGCGGCGCGCATGGTCGGCTCACCACCGGGCTATGTGGGCTACGAGGACGGGGGACAGCTGACAGAGGCGGTCCGCCGCAAGCCGTACAGCGTGGTCCTGTTTGACGAGATCGAGAAAGCGCATCCGGACGTGTTCAACGTGCTGCTGCAGATCCTGGAGGACGGCCGCCTGACCGACAACATGGGGCATGTCACCTCGTTCGCGAACACGATCATCATCATGACCTCCAACGCGGGGACGCAGGCCATCCGCTCGGGCGGCATCGGATTCGGCACAGCCGGGCAGGGCCACGCATACAGCTACGCCGAGCTGAGGGAAAAGGTGCTGGCTGAGGTCAAGCGCAGCTTCCGTCCGGAATTCCTGAACAGGATCGACGATACCATCGTGTTCCACTCGCTGACGCGGGAGGACATTCTGAAAATTGCCGGCATGCTCGTGCGCGAAATCGAAGGCCGGCTGCGCGAGCAGGGCATTGAGCTCAGCTGCGACGAGGACGTCGTGGCCATGCTGGCGGAGGACGGCTATGACGAGGCCTTTGGCGCGAGGCCCCTGCGCAGGATGATCCAGCGCAAGCTGGAGGATGTCCTGAGCGAGGCGCTGCTGAAAGGCGATATCCACATGGGCGACCATGTGCACGCAGTCCTGTCGTCCGGTAAGGAAATCCTCCTGACGACGTCATCCTACCTGCCGGAAGGCGTACTGGTCGACTGACGACGGAAAGGAAAGCCTTATGCGTAGAACGCTGACACAGCCCAGGCCAGAACGGCCGTACTGGGGAAGCAGGCTGCTCATATGGTCGGCGATCCTGCTGATCCTGCTGAGCGGATACGCGCTGTATTACCAGGTGGATACCAGCAGGGTCTGGCTGGACGCCATCATCCGCTCCAACAGAATCATGGGGTCGTCCGCGCTTCAGCAGCTGGCGGTGATGTTCCAGAGCACGCCGTCGCTGCGGCTGCTGCTGTCTCAGATGCTGTTCTTAGTGGCCATGATGCTCTTCGGCATACTGATCATCAGGCTGCGCAAAAGCCTCAGGGCGTGCGCGGTGATGCTGCCGGTGGCCGGTCTTTGCTTCTGGGGAGGCAGCGCGCTCGGACTGTACAGCCTCGGCGGGATCATCTGGCAGAAGCTGATCAGTGGCCTGCCGCTGCTCCTGACCGCTGTGGGCTGCCTGATTCAGCTGGCGCACGGCTGGCGTCTGGCACACCCGCGTCGTGAGCGCCCGGCGATTCAGCACCGGAGAACTCGGGTTTCGCCACCGCCGATCAAGCGCAGCCCTTCGAGGACGCCTGACCGGCAGTACTATGACGCGCCTGGCGCGACGCGGATGATCCCCGATGATACCCAGCCCGCCGCCCCGAAACGGCCGGTACCGAAGCTGCGCCTGCCTCAGCGGAAGGAGCAGCCGGTGCCGCCCAGAAGCGCCTCGCATATCGGCGAAACGCCGCTGAACTCGGCGCAGCAGCCGCGCTATCAATGGAAAACGGTCAAGCAGAGCGAGCGCAAGGACGTGATCGGGCAGTAAAGATGGATATGAAAACAGGGATGTCGGTCCGGCATCCTTGTTTTCGTGCAATTCGGATTGAATTATTGCTTGGCCCTCGCCGCTTGCTTGGCGCGTTGCTCGTGCGACAGCTCGCGTTTGCGCATGCGCAGTGATTTGGGCGTGATCTCCAGCAGCTCGTCGTCGTCGATGAACTCCAGGCATTCCTCCAGCGTCA
>CAMNEH010000061.1 GCA_946536315.1 uncultured Clostridia bacterium | reverse complement strand
AGACATTATGGAATGCCGTGGATGCTGCCGAAGACAGCCCGAACGCACAGACCGCGAGGCGTTTCATCTCTTGAAGTGGATTTCGTCCTGGCTACGGTGAACCAGCTTAACCACATGCGTTATGGGGACACGTGGAAACTGTATCACAGGGTCATGGACAACTATGTCCTGACACGGTCATCTGCCTGTTTGGCAGAGCCTCCTTCACAATCACCACATGAATCCTGAATAGCCGATCTTTGTCAGCCGCTGGTCAGAGCAATCTGACGGCGTTTTTTCTTTTCAGTCATTTGAGACTTGACAATAACTCAGTCATGATACATATAATGCTTTGGGAATCGGCTCCGCCGAGATACAAAGGTCGCGGTCTGCTTTTTCCCAGATGGCCCGGCAGGTATCCGTCATTTTTCGGCAATCACAGACGTACACCAACGCGTTTCCAAGCCTGGAATATGTCACGGCGCCGGTATACTCAAACGCTTCTTTGTAGTTCGGATAGTATTCCGAAACGCATCTGTCCGACGCGGCCGTGAAGTGCGTGTGGAACGGAGGAGATTTCAGCGTCTTTCCATCATAGTCCACGATGGTGATCTCAAAAGGGTCGGGATTCAGTCTGTCCGGGATCATGAGCCGTTCATCCACTGAATGGAGATAGGTATTCCGTTCGTGTCCGACCCCAACGAGGAGGACCTTCCCACTTGCTTCGTAAAGCCTGCTGATACAGCTGCCCAGCGGTGCGGGAGACGCGCATTTTTCTTCTCCCCGGACAAATTCAGCCGCGCCGTTGCCAAACGCCGCCACAGAATGGGTCGGGTGCAGGGAGCGTATCCCGTCCTTCCGGAAGGCCGCCACCTCCGCAAGCGTTCCAATATCAGGGACCGTCGCCCGGACATCGTAGCGCGGTGACTTCCTGCAAACCTTATCCCATGTATGCGTCGGCACAATAAAGAGTCCGTCGCGCAGGTACTCACAGCATGCGTCGATCAGGCCGTCCGCGCCGTTCTCGATTTTCCCGATGGCGCGCAGAGAACAGTGTATCGTCACTGTATCGTCATGTCGGATTCCTGCGTTTTCCAGGAAGGTCCTGATTTCGTGTTTCGTGATCAATTCTACCGGATTCCTTTCATATGGTTTTTCATCTTTTTCTGTTTTTCAAAATCAGACTGGCAACGGATACGGCGGACATCACGGCCAGCATGATCTCAAATATGGCATTCAGCCCGTCGAACAGCGGCGTGTGGTTCCAGGTGATGAAGGGCGCAAGATTCGCGATCACATCATAGAGAAAGTGCAGGAGCATCGGAATCACAATATTACCGGAACAGACGAAAATCACCGCAAAGGCCAGGCCGATGGCTCCCGTCTGCAGGAAGGTATACGTGCTCCAGCCGGTGACACAGTGGAGCAGGCCGAACAGGGCGGCGCGTTCCCTGTCCCGCGCGCGGGGCGGGTCATTCGCCGTCCTCGTCCCCGCCGTCCTCATCCCCGTCATCTTCGTCGTCCCACGACCAGTCCTCATCGTCCCAGGATGGGTACTGCTCCGGCGCGGTGCCGACCGTGCGGACGACCGCAGCCCTCGGCGCCGGTTCGTCGGTCTGCCGGAGCACCCGGCACTGGAACACCCATTCGTCGCCGAAATCGAACAGGTATTTGAACTTCATGCCGACCACCAGCCCGGCGTCCAGCAGCGTCGTTTCCGCGGTCGTGGGGCCCTCCTCGTCCTCCATCGCCTCCGAGTAATAGCAGCCGACCCTGCCATAAAGCCGGTTATCCATGAAAAAGGCGTGCAGGTGGTCGTTATCAAAGTGGAAGGCGCGCAGGATCGCGTCGGAGAGCGCCTCGAGCGTCTCATGCCCGGAGATGCGGATGTGCCGGTAGCAGCCTGCGCCGAGCGACACGCTGATCACGTAGGAAATGTCCGGCAGGGGCGCCTTCTTCCGTCCGCGGGACGTCCTCGGGGACGCCTTCCGCTTGTCTATCCGCTGCAGCCTGTCCAGCAGGGCCTGGGCCTTTCCGCGTATCCGCGCGGGCACTTCGTCCCCGTCGAGCAGGTCCTCCAGCGTCTCGTGCAGCTCGCTGAGGGGCCCGCGCTGGCGTGTCAGCTCCTGTATCGGCATCTCGAGGAGCATATCCAGCATCAGCTCCGTGCTCTCCTCCATGTCCTCCCGATCCATGTTGCCGAAGCCCTCCATGTCCGTGATCTCCTCGGGCTCCTCCCCTTCGGTGAAGGGAATTTTCATGGCCGCGCACCAGGACGCCAGCAGCGCGCGGGTGCGCGCGTCCGACACGAGGATCTCCGAGGGACGCTCCTCCCGGTCGATCATCGCGTTCATCAGCTGCTCGAGCATGACCCCTGTCCGGGTCTCATAGTCCCGCACCGCGCGCACGTCGATGGGCTCGCCGCTGTCCAGGTCGACGGTCAGCAGCCGCCACGGGATCACCATTTCCGTCACGCCGTCCGCGTGGCTGAATACGTGGTCGATGGTCACCTTACAGGCCCACACGCCGCCCGAAGGCAGCTTTTTGACCCGCGCCATCTGCACCTCATTGTCCGTATGCCCCTCCGGGTACACGGGCGCTTCGAGCGCCGGGGTCCGGCACGTCTCCACCGCGTACGCGCCGCCCTCCGGACGCAGGCAGAGGATCTCCCCGCCGTCCGGCGACAGCATCGGTACGGAAATGTCCTTGTCCTTTTTGTGCGTCACGAGCCAGCACGCCGCGTCCAGCGCGCTGTCCAGCAGCGCGAAATCCCCGTCCTCCGTGATCCTGGCAGGCGGCCGCAGCGGCGTCATGCGCAGCCATTTCGGCCACGCGCCGACGCCCCTGAGGACGACGCCGCAGGCCTGCGCGGCGGCGCGGACCTCACCGATCTCGTCGTCCTCCATCATCTCGCGCGTACAGTACTGACACAGCAGGCTGTTCTGGCTGCAGGCGGCGATCTCCGTCTCCGTGTCGTCGTTTCCCGTGTATCTGAACACCCGCATCAGCCGCGCCAGGTCCTCGTCCCCCCGGTACACCGCCAGCCCGAAATCCTCGGTGACGGTGCCGAGCACCTGCACATAGCACAGCGCGTCCCCCGTCCTGAGGCCGAACACCTGCCGCTCGTTCAGCGAATGCCAGGGCTTCAGCGCCCTCAGTGCGAACGCCCTGCGATACGATGCCATCCGATCCATCCTGTCCCTCCCTGTCGTCGTGCCCGTTCCTCCGGCCGCTTGATCCGTTGAGACCAGTATAACACGGCCGGCGCGGAAGTGGAACCGTTTTTTTGAAAAAACGGGGCAAAAACAGCGGTGTTTGTTCCATCTCAGGCGCCACGCATCTGGCACATATCTTGCTGCGGATCCATCACAGCTGAAATTGCATTTCCCGCGACGGCATGCTATAATAAGCTGTATCAATTTATTCATCAAGGGGGTGGGCCCTTTTGAAGATACGTCAAAGCAGGACCGCGACAGTCGCCATCGTCGGCGGGATCATTGTGGCGCTGATCCTGGTGCTGGGCACGATGTGGATGGGGCGCAGCGCGCGCACGGACACCGCCGCCGCGGTGCGGTCCGTGAGCCTGCTGTACCTGGACGAGCTCGCCGGCCGCCGCGAGCAGGTGGTGGAAAACAACCTGCGCAACCGGGTCACCGATATGCGCGCCGCCATTTCCCTGCTGAAGGAAAACGAGGCCACGGACCTGCTCGATGAGGAACACCTGAAGGCGTTCCAGGCGCGCATGAAGCGCCTGTACAGCCTGGACCGCTTCGCCTTTGTCGATGCGCGGGGGCACATTTATACCGTGCAGCCGCTGGACGTGACCATTGACGATTATCCCTTTGATTACCGCACGCTGGAGGACACCAGCATTTCCGTGCTGCACCTGAGCGACGGCGAGAAAAAGGTCATCATCGCCATCCCGCCCGGGGAAGAGCTGGTCCTGGCGGGCGAAAAGCTGACCGTCTGCTTCATCGAGATCGACATGGCGGAGATGCTCTCCGGCGTGTCCATGACCTCGCAGGAGAGCGGCGCGACCTTCTGCAACATTTACACCGCCGACGGCATCGCCCTGAGCGACGCCGTGCTGGGCGGACGGGCCGCGGAGGACAACCTGCTGGAGGCCCTCGCCGCCGCGGAGTTTGAGGCGGGCTACTCCCGCGACGCCGTGGCCAGGGACTTCGCCGCGGGGCGGCGCGGCGTGGCGTCCTTCACCTATGAGGGCGTGCAGGAGACGATGGCCTACGTGCCGGTGGTCGGCACCGACTGGCTGCTGACCTACCTGATCCGTGAGAGCGTGATCTCCGACCGGTTCAGCGCCATCTCCGGCGGCATTCTCCAGCGCAGCGTGCTGCAGTCCGCGCTGACCGTACTGGCGATGGTGGCTATGTTCGGGCTGATCCTCGCGCAGACGCGCAAGACCTCGCGCCTGACACTGGAAAAGCAGACCGCCGAGGCCGCCGGCCGCGCCAAGCAGGAGGAGTTGGAGCAACGCCTGGCGCTGCAGCACCAGCTGCTGGAAGAGGAAAAGCGCCGCTCCCAGCAGGACAGCATGATCACCGCGATGGCGTCCGACTACCGCAGCGTGTACCACGTGGACCTGGACGCCGACGAAGCCATCTGCTACCGAAGCGATCCGCAGGACACCGACGGCTACCGCGCCGGGGACCATTTCCCCTACATGGAAACGTTCGCGCGCTACGCCGAAACCGCGGTCGACGCGAAATACCGCGAGGGCTTCCTGCGCTTCATCCAGCCGGAGCGGATCCGCGAGGGGCTCAAAACTGAGCCCATCCTGGCCTACCGCTACCTCGCGCGCCGCGCGGGCAAGGAATATTACGAAATGATCCGCATGGCCGACGCGCAGCATGACCAGCGGGACGACGGCCACCGCATCAGCGTCCTGGGTATCGGGTTCACCGTGATCGACGCGGAAATGCGGCAGGCCATGGCCCAGCAGCAGGCCCTGAGCGAGGCGCTGAGCGCCGCGGAGCAGGCCAGCAAGGCCAAGACCGCCTTCCTGTCCAGCATGAGCCACGAGATCCGCACGCCCATGAACGCGATCATCGGCCTGGACAATATCGCCCTGAACGACCCGGAAACGCCTGAAAAGACGCGCGGCTACCTGACCCGGATAGGCGCCTCGGCGGAGCATTTGCTGAGCCTGATCAACGACATCCTGGACATGTCGCGCATCGAGTCCGGGCGTATGACACTCAGGCACGAGGAGTTCTCCTTCTCCCGGCTGCTGGAGTCCGTCAACACCATGTTCAGCGCGCAGTGCGCCGACAAGGGCCTGACCTACCGCTGCCTGATCGAAGGCGAGGCGGACGACCGCTACGTCGGCGACAAAATGAAGCTGCAGCAGGTGCTGATCAACATTCTCGGCAACGCCGTCAAGTTCACCCCGGCGGGCGGACGCGTGGAGCTGACCGTCCGCCGCACGGCGCAGTTCGACGGGCGAAGCACGCTGCAGTTCCGCATCGCCGACACGGGCATCGGCATCAGCCCGGAATTCCTGCCCCGGATCTTTGACACCTTCAGCCAGGAGGACAGCTCCACCACCAGCAAGTACGGTTCCTCCGGCCTCGGCCTGGCCATCACCCGGAGCATCGTGGAGATGATGAACGGCAGCGTGCAGGTGGAAAGCGAGAAGGGCAAGGGCACGGTCTTCACCGTTACGGTCACGCTGGCGGACGCCGAGCGCAGGACCGACGCGGACACTGAGGCGCTGCGCCCGCAGGACATCAGCGTGCTGGTCGTGGACGACGACCCCGTCGCCTGTGAGCACGCCCGGCTGACCCTCAGCAACGCCGGCTTCGCCGTGGACACCGCCGCCTCCGGCGCCGAAGCGGTCGACATGGCCCGGCTGCGGCACGCGCGCATGACGCCGTATCACCTGATCCTGGTCGACTGGAAGATGCCCGGCATGGACGGGCTGGAGACGACCCGCCGCATCCGCGAGATCGCTGGCGGCGAATCCGCCATCATCATCCTGACCGCGTACAAGTGGGACGATATCCTGGACGAGGCGGTCCGGGCGGGCGTAGACAGCTTTTTGGCCAAGCCGCTGTTCGTCAGCAGCGTGCTGGAGGAATACAGCTCCGCGATGCAGCGCCGGCGCGTGAAGCAGCTGCCGGCCTCCAGGGCGGAGCTGAAGGGCCGGCGCGTCCTGCTCGCCGAGGACGTGCAGATCAACGCCGAAATCATCCAGATGCTGCTGCAGTCGCGCGAGGTCGACACCGAGCTCGCGGAAAACGGCCGCGTCGCCGTGGACATGTTCAGCGCACACCCCGCAGGGTATTACGACGCGATCCTGATGGACATGCGGATGCCCGAAATGGACGGACTGGCCGCGACCCGCGCGATCCGCGCCCTGCCGCGGGACGACGCGCGCGCCATTCCCATCATCGCCCTGACGGCCAACGCCTTCGACGAGGACGTGCAGCGCAGCATGCAGGCCGGACTGAACGCGCACCTGAGCAAGCCCGTCCAGCCCGACACCCTGTTTGAAACGCTGGAATCCCTCATTTCCCCCACACCGACCGCACCGGAGGCGTAAGATGTCCGAAGCGCGCTTTGAGCTGAACGAGCAGACCTTATCCGTGATCCACGAGCTGGGCGACCACATGCCCGGCGGCTTCTTCATCTGCAGGGCGGACGCGTCGGGCGCGGTCATCTATGCCAACCTGGCGGGGCTCCGCCTGTACGGCTGCGAAACGGCCGCGCAGTTCAGCGCGTTGACCGGCGATACCTTTGAGGGCATGGTGTGTCCGGAGGATTATCCGCGCGTCCTGGACGCCCTGGCCCACAGACGCGAGGACGGCGCCGAATACCGCATCGTCCGGCGGGACGGACAGACGCGCTGGGCAGTCAATCACGCGCACTACGTGGACACCGACCGTTATGGCGGCGTGTACACCATGTTCATCTCCGACGTCACGGAAACCCACGAGCGCATCGCGTCCGACATCGCCGGCCATCGCGCCGCCATCGAGGAGCTCAGCCAATCCTTCCGGCGCATGGACGCCGAGCGCATCACCTTCAACCGCGTCGCCCAGGCGCTGGCCAGGGACTATTTCAGCATCTATATCGTCGATCCGGACACCGAGCACTTCGTGGAATACAGCGCCACGCCGGAATCCGACCGCATGGGCGTGGAAAAGGAGGGCGACGACTTTTTCACTGTGAGCCGGCGGAACATGGACCGCCTGATCTATCCGGAGGACAGGGACCGCTTCATGGCCGTCTTCACGCGCGAGCGCGTGCTGTCCATCCTGAAGCGCGACGGCAGCTTCACCACCAAGTACCGCCTGATGGTGGACGGCGAGCCGACCTACGTCAGCATGAAGGCCACGCTGATGGAGGACGCGCAGGGGCGGCACCTGATCATCGGCACCAACAACATCAACGCGCAGATGACGCGCGAGGAGGAATACCGCCGGAAGGTGGCCGACGCCCGCACGCAGGCGAAGAACGACTTTTTAGCGAACATGTCCCACGACATCCGCACGCCCATGAACGCGATCGTGGGCTATACCAACATCGCCAACAGCCACCTGGACGACCCGGCCGTCGTGCGCGATTCGCTGGCCAAAATCGGCTCCTCCAGCCATTTCCTGCTGTCGCTGATCAACGACGTACTGGACATTTCGAAAATCGAGAGCGGCAAGATGCAACTGAACATCGGCGACTGCGACCTGAGCGCCGTGCTCCGGCGCATCGAGGACATCACCTCGCTGCAGGCCGAGCGGAAGTCCCTGCGCATCACCTACCGGCACGAGGGCATCCGCCACAGCCTGGTCCGCGGCGACGAGCTGCGCATCGAGCAGATCCTCATCAACATCATCAGCAACGCCATCAAATACACGCCCGAGGGAAAAACCGTCGCCCTGACCGCCGAGGAAACCGGTCCCCTCGGCGACGGTCGGACCGGCTACCGCTTTACCGTGCAGGACACAGGCATCGGCATCAGCCCGGACTACCTGCCCTACCTGTTCGACAGCTTCACACGCGAGCAGAGCACACGCATCAACAAGATCCAGGGCACCGGCCTGGGCCTGGCCATCACCGCGCGCGTGGTCGAGCAGATGGGCGGCCAGATCGCCGTGGAAAGCGAGCTGGGCCGGGGCTCCACCTTCACCGTGACGCTCCCGATGGAAACGCTGGACCGGGAGACCGGCGGCGCGCAGGCCGCTCCGGTCGCCGACATCGCGCGGCTGCACGGGCGGCGCGTGCTGCTGGTGGAGGACAACGACATCAACGCGGAAATCGCCACGATCATCCTGCACGAATACGGCATCGCGGTCACGCGCGCCGAAAACGGCCGCGTCGGCCTGGACACCGTCCGGGACCAGGGGCCGGGCTATTTCGACGCCGTGCTGATGGACCTGCAGATGCCGGAAATGGACGGCTACGAGGCGGCCCGCGCCATCCGCGCCCTGCCCGACCCGGCCTTCCGCGCGCTGCCGATCATCGCCATGAGCGCGAACGCCTATGATGAGGACGTGCGCGCCTGCCTGGCCGCCGGCATGAACGCGCACATCGCCAAGCCCTTCCAGCCTGCTGACCTGGCCGCGAGGCTGGCGGCGCTGCTGTAGGACACGCGCAAAGCAACACAAAGAGTGAACAACAGACAGCAGTGGTGAGTGGAGAGTGAAGAGTGACGCCATCCCGGCCTATGATGGCGAGACGCCTGTTCAGAATCCCACCGCTCATGTGTACGCGTCGTGAAAACGTCCCGCAATCCAACCGTTTTCAGGCATTTTTCCGCGAGAGCGCTTTCATCAGGGAAAAAAAGGAAATCACCGCGGCGCAGGACCCGCGGCGGGCTTTCGGTATCCGAAGGCCTGCGCCGGCCGCCGCGCCAAATCAAAGAAAGGGAGCTGTGTCCCATGCCGGCAGACTCTGCAGAAAGAATGAAGGTTCCCTCCGTGTCGGCATTCCGGGAGGCCCTGACGCTGAACGTTTCCGCCGCGGGCGTTTCTGCCGCACTGGCCGCCGTTCCCGCGCGAAGCTTCAGGGATATCCTGGGTCTGTTCGCCCCGCCGGAGGATGTCAGGAAAAGCCTGGTGGACGGCCTGTGCGGCAATCATCCCGGCGCCAGCCGCGCCTCTGTCGACAAAAAGGTCAGGGGATGGCTGAACGGGAAAAACCAGCCCACGGCCCGGGAGGATCTGTGGGAACTGTGCTTTATCCTGGGGCTTACCGCCGGGGAGGCCGACAGCTTTCTGGCGATGGCCAGCGAGGAGGGGATCCACTGGCGCGACCCGACGGAATTGACCCTTGCCTTTGCCCTGCGGCAGGGAATGAGCTATCCGGAATCGCGGATGCTGCTGAAGCGGGTCATCACGGAGGAGGATGCCCCGGGCGCGGTGTCTTTCAGGGAGATATTCACCCCCACTGTCCGGCGGGAGGCTGCCTTGCTGGCCACAGAGGAGGAGCTGGCGCGGTATCTCAGGGAGACGCAGGGCAAGCTGGGCATATACCACAACCGGGCGTATCAGCAGTTCATGGCCTATCTGTCCCTGCTGGAAAAACCCCGGTCCGCGGGCGCGGGGGAGGAGAGTTATACCATCCGCAGGATTGTGGAAACCTACCTGGGCGGCCGGCTTCCATCGAGATGGAAAAAGAAGCAGCTGGACGAGAAGCGGCGCAGGATCATGGCCGGCTGGCCGGACGAGGTGACCATCTCCCGCATGAAAACGGGCCGGACGGACGTAAACCGGAAAACGATGATGCTCCTGTTTCTGGTCACGGACGGCGGGGAGGACTCCGCCGGCGGCTGGGAGCCTGAGGAGGAGACGGATCCGGACGCCGATTTCCGTTCCTCCTATATCCGGATGAATCAGATGCTTTCCTCCTGCGGGTACTGCATGCTGGACCTGCGGAATCCGTTTGACTGGGTGATTGTCTACTGCATGAAGAGCGCCAGCGATCCAACGGTGATGGAGGGGCAGAGCGAACAGCTGGCCGAGGTGCTGGAGACCCTCTTCCCGGCGGCCGATCCGGAAACGGAATAAAAAAGTTTGTCCTGAGGCGTGGTATCATGATGATGATCCACTTTTAAAGAAAGGACAGGAACCAGGATGGACCACAGAACCCCTCTTCCTCCGGGCAGCGAGCTGTCTTTTCCGGGCATGACCTGCGTGGTCGACCGCTGCATTGGCCGGGGATCGAACGCGATCGTTTATGAAGCCTCCTATCCGGACACGACGATCAGCCGCCGGACGCATTACGTGCTGATCAAGGAGCTTTTCCCCTTTGACCCGCGCGGGCTGGTGAAACGGGAGGCGGACCATTCGCTCTCCCGCGGACCGGACGGGGAAGATTTCTGGCAGAGGCAGATGGAAAGCTTTTATCGGGGAAACGACGTTCACCTGCAGCTGCTGGCGCTCTACCCCGAACAGATGGGCAGGAACATCAACACCTTTCCGCTGAACAACACCCTCTACACCATCCTTGACGACGCGGGAAGCAGGAGTCTGGATAAGAAACTGGGCGGGGAGCCGGCCCCGAATATCCGGAGAGCCGCCGCCCTGTGCCTGCAGCTGCTGGACTGCCTGGAAGTATTTCACAGGCAGCATTTTTTGCATCTGGACATCAGCCCCGACAACATCCTGCTCAGCAGGGAGGGGAAGCAGGACCGGATGCTGCTGACGGACTACAACAGCGTTCACAGCTGCGAGGAGATCCACAGGGGGGAGGCGGTCTGCTTCAGCGCCAAGGAGGGCTTCACGGCGCCTGAAATGCAGACGGGGATGTATGAGGACATTTCCTTCTGTACGGATCTGTTTTCCGCAGCCGCCGTTTTTTACACCGCCCTGACGGGCAGCCCGCCCGACATGATCCAGCTGAACCGGAAAAACCCGCCGGACGCCCAGGAAAGCCCGCTTCTGGCGGACGCGTCCCCGGCTGTGCGGGAACAGGTGCGCAAAATTTTGCGGCGAGGGCTTTGCGCGCTGCCGGACAAACGGTACCAGAGCTGCGCCGACATGCGGGAGGACCTCACAGAACTGGTCGACCGGCTGGACCGGCAGGACGCTGACCGCCCGCCGGCGCAGGAGGCGGGGACGGAGGACGCCGGCAGCCGCGGCGGCGTCCGCGCCGGCCGGGAAGACAAAGAGTGCAGGAAAACATGGATCCGGATCGCCGCGGCTGCGGCCGCCGTCATGCTGTGCGCAGGCGCGTTTTTCCTGCGGCCCCTGTTCTTCGCGGATTCGGGCAAAGCGCCCGGGGAACAGACGAAAATCGCTTTGCCTGCCGGGGCGCCGGACCCTGACGACCCGTACTGCGGGCTGTTTAAGGAAACCCGGGAGTCAGCCGAAACAGGCGATCCCGACGCACTGTACGGCATGGGCGTGCTGTATGAGGACGGCATGGGCACGAAACAGGATTATGTGCTTGCCCGGCAGTATTATCTTCTGGCGGCGGAAAAAAACATGCCGAACGCATATTTCAGGCTGGGCGTGCTGTATGAGAACGGCCTGGGCACCGTTACGTCGAACTACACGGCCGCCAAGTATTACCGGAAGGCCGCCGACCTGGGCCTGACCGAAGCCATGCTGTGGCTGGGCGAGCAATACCTGGACGGGAACAGGCTGACACAGTCTGACCGCCTGGCTTTCAACTATTTCCGGATGGCCTGGGATTGGGACGACCCGCAGGGGGCTTGCCGGCTGGCGGACCTGTACCTCGAAGGGAGGGGCACCGACCGGTCTGTCCAAACGGCGGCGGAGCTGTACCAGAAGGCGGCTGAGGCGGGCTGGGGCCCTGCCGCGGAAGCGCTGGGTGACCTGTACTGTGATGAGAGCAGCGGCATCGCAAACCTTGGGGAGGCGGCCAAATACTACCGGATGGCAATAGAACTGGGACAGGATACGGCGCAAGAGAAGCTCGCCCGCCTGCAGACGGACTGACCTTTTCCCGGGCAGCAGCCACACTGCCGCGCAGATACGTCCCGCCTTGCCCCGAAGACAGGCCTGCCGTTTCAAAACAAACCTGCTTTCTCTGGAAACGAAATGCAAAACAATGACCGGACCCGGAGTATAATCTCCCTGTATCTTTGCCGTCACCCGTTCATTATCGGGAGAAGGCCCGGTCGCAGCCTGTCAGGGTCTATCCGTTCGTCCGGCTGAGCGCCGGGCTGCAGGGAGAGTCCTCCTCCGATCGGGGCGGGCTCTCCTTTTGCGTGCGGGCGGCCGGCAGAGCTTTCCACCATGACGGCGGGGCGGCGGTCATGCGCCGTTTCCATAACGAAGATATGGAGGTTTGGAAAATGAAAATCAAGCTCAGCCGGCCGGTCCTGGCGCTGTTGGCGGCGCTGCTCGTTCTGTTCGCAGGAACCGCTCTGGCGGACGGCAGGATCGCCGTCAGCAGCGACAATTTCCCGGACGAAATCTTCCGCGCCTTCGTCTCGGAGCGCTGCGATCTGGACCAGGACGGTTTTCTGTCCGCGGATGAACGGGAGACGGTTACGGAACTGTACCTTGTGGACGCGGGCGTGACGTCCCTGCAGGGTGCGGAATGCTTTACCGGGCTGACAAACCTGACCGTGGTCGGCAACAGCCTCACCGCGCTGGATCTGTCCGCTTTTCCAAGCCTCCGGGTGCTGGCCTGCGACGGAAACCGGCTGACAGCGCTGGATCTGTCCTCCAACACGCTGCTGGAACAGCTTTCCTGCACCCAAAACAGCCTGACGTCGCTGGATCTTTCCGCCAACACGGCGCTGACGCAGCTGGAATGCTATGAAAATGAGATCACCGCACTGGATCTGTCCGCCTGCGTAAGGCTGGAGAACGTGATCTGCGCCAAAAACCTTCTGGGCGTCCTGACCCTGCCTGCGACGGATACGCTGATCAGGCTGAGCAGCGAAGATAACCTCCTGACGTCGCTTGACGTAACGGGATGCACGGGGATCTGGGAAATGAATATCAGCAACAACCGGATCACGTCGCTGGATCTGAGCCATAATCCTTCCCTTGAACTCCTGAACGCCGCCGGCAACAGCCTGACGTCGTTGGATCTGAGCCATAATCCGGTCCTTCTGACCCTGTGCGTCCAGTGCACCGGCCTGGAGAGCCTTGATCTGACATACAATGAGCATCTCAGGTACCTGGACTGCGGCTGGAACAGTGCGCTTTTCACGCTGGACGTCAGCAATAACCCGTCGCTTCGCTGCCTGATATGCTGCGGAACGGGCATCACGAACCTGGATCTTTCCAACAACAGGAATCTGCGCGCCCTGGACATTCACAGCACCGGCATCACCGAGCTGGACATCAGCAGCGCCATCGGCCTGACCCGCTACATGTCCGATGAATACCGAAAGACCGCGCGCGATTTCATCGTCCACGGGGATTTCATTGATTACGATGAGAACGAAGGAGATTATGTGGCGGTGATCTGCGGCGTCGGGCACGATGCGGACACGGCCTTCACAACGGCAGGCTATGAGGGCGTCGCCATCGACGGGATCCATTTCCCGGACGATTCCTTCAGGGCTTTCATCCTGGATACGTTCGACTTAGACAGCGATCAGACCCTTTCCCGGGATGAGATCCTGGGAGCCACAGAGATGTATGCCATGGACCTGGATGCGCCGATCTTTTCGCTGCAGGGCATCGAATACTTTACGGAACTGACGGTGCTCGGGTGCGCCGGCAACCAACTGGAAACCCTGGACATGAGTTACAACACAGAGCTCCGTACGCTGGCCTGCTTTGACAATCAGCTCACGGATCTGGACCTTCGGTATAATGACGCGCTGGAATCCATCGGATGCTCCGGCAACCGGCTGACCAGTCTGAACCTGAGCAATCAGCCGGCGCTGACCAGTCTGGAATGCTATGACAACGATCTGGAAACGCTGGACGTGAGCAGCTGCGCCCTGCTGACGGAGCTGCGCTGCGAACGCAATGCTCTTTCGGAAATCAACCTGTACGGAAATCCTGCGCTGGTTCTGCTAACCTGCTACGGCAACCTGATCGAAACTGTCGATGTTTCGGCATGCCCGAATATCGTGCAGTACGTCGATCCGGCGCACTATGCGTATACGGACGAAGTGATTTTCTACGGCGAGGATATCGGCGCCGCGTACGGGCAGGAGCGGGGCGTCAAATGCGACCCGCGGACGCAGATCAGCGGCGGCGACCCCCTGGAGGTGGTCCGCCTGAATGAGGCTTTCTTCCCCGACGGGCAGTTCCTGGCCGTCCTTTCCACCGGGGATTTTGACTGGAACCAGGACGGCGTGCTCCACGGCGATGAGCTGCTGCTCACGGACCTGATCCTGGAAGGGGCTTCGGGGATCACTTCCCTGCGAGGGATCGAGTATTTCCCCGCCCTGACCGTGCTGAACTGCAGCGGCCATCCCGTCGGATCGCTTGATCTGTCCGGGAATCCGGAGCTGGAATTCCTTTCCTGCGACGGCTGCGCCCTGCAGGCGCTGGACGTCTCCGGTCTTCCCGCGCTGCAGGCGCTGAGCTGCACCGAGAACCAGCTGACCGAGCTGAACGTGGAGTACAATACCATGCTGACGGAGCTGCTGTGCTATGTCAACAGCCTCACCGCACTGGACGTGTCCCAAAACACCGCGCTGATCCATCTGGACTGCAGCTTCAACCAGATCGCATCCCTGGACGTGTCCCGGAATGCCGCCCTGGAAATTCTGGCCTGCGAGGCCACAGATATTCAGACGCTGGATATCAGCGCCTGTCCGAAGCTGGTGCAGTATGTAAACGAAGATTATTTCAGCGACAACGGCGTCATCCATATCTACGGCATCATCGATCCGGACCTGGGCTATCTCACCCAGGGGCTGAGCTGCTATGCCGCCGTGAACATCATCGGCGGCAGTCCCGTCACGGCGGCCTTCGTCCTGTATCTGCCCGGGTCTCTCACGGAGCTGGAGGAATCCGCCCTGGAGGGCACCGCCTTCAACGTCGTAATGATCCCCGGCACGTGCGCCGTCATCGGCCCGCGCGCCTTCGCAGACTGCGGCGGGCTGCGCTGGGTCCACATTCCCGGCAACGGCATCCAGATCGCCGATACCGCCTTTGAGGGCAGCGACCATGTGACCATCCTGACCAATGACGCCTCTGTGCAGGCCTGGGCCGACGCCCACGGCGTACAATGGAGGGAGGAATATTACGAGGAGTGGTGATACGACTCCTCTGCGGAAAACAGCCTTTTTCTGCGGAAAAAGCAGTGCCGGCTCTGACAGCCCACTGGGTTGTCATTCACTCCCGGCCCGTTCGAATCCCTTCTTCTTTTGATCCTGTTATAAAATCAGCAGCCCGCCTTCGGTGGACTGCTCAGACCATCAACAAAGTCTCGTCGCAAGAGAAGCGGCGAGATTTTTTAATTGGAG
>CAMNEH010000060.1 GCA_946536315.1 uncultured Clostridia bacterium | reverse complement strand
CTGAACTGCGAGCGCGGCGTATCCATCAACAGCGACGTGCTGGCCGCCCTCAAGGCTGACGAGGAGAAGACCAACGCCGTGACCGCCAAGGTCTACACCATCATCGACCTGATCGGCTCCTTCCCGGATGCCGCCAACACCAGCCCCGCCGAGCCCGCCGCCAACGAGGAAATCTCTGACGTGCTCAAGAAGACCTACTTCCAGGGTCTGGCCGAAGGCAAGTTCGAGAGCGCGCAGGCCGCTGCCGACCAGTTCTGGGCCGAAGCGCAGGAAATCTGGGCAAAGCATCAGTAAGTTGTCTGTTCAGTCTTTGATTGAACAGTTACCAGGGCTGTAAGCCCGGCCAAACATGGGCACCCTGAGCCTGTTTCAGGGTGCCCTCTTCAAATCATTTCCCAAGGAGGTCACGCGATGCAAGCCGCGAAATACCGGAACGGCGTCCGGCGGAAGGGCAGCTTGATGCAGAATGAGAACGTGGTGGGTTACATATTTGCCGCGCCTTTCATCATCAGCTTCCTGTGCCTGACCATGATTCCCATGGCGCTGTCCCTCTACTATTCCTTCTGCGATTACAAAATCGCCGCGACGCCGGTTTGGGTGGGATTCAAGAACTTCGCCAATCTGATGAATGACGCTACCTTCGGCAACTCCCTGCTGGTCACCATTCAGTACGTCATCATCGGCGTGCCGCTGAAACTGATCTTTGCCCTCTTTGTGGCGATGCTGCTGACCAAGCCGACCAAATTGCAGGGCTTTTACCGGGCGGTGTACTATATCCCCTCCCTGATCGGCGGATCCGTCGCCGTGGCGCTCGTATGGAAACAGCTGTTCGGCAGCCGCGGGCCGGTGGTGACGATGATCAAGGCGCTGGGGGCCAAGGGCTTCAGCTTCTTCGGGTCCACGACATGGGCGTTCCTGCCGCTGGTATTGTGCAACGCCTGGCAGTTCGGATCCTCCATGCTGATTTTCGCCTCCGGCCTTAAGCAGATCCCGAAGGATTACTATGAAGCGGCGGAAATCGACGGGGCCAACGCGGTGCAGCGCTTTTTCTCGATCACGCTGCCCATCCTGTCGCCCATCATCCTGTTCAACCTGATCATGCAGCTCATTTCTGGCTTCATGACCTTCACCCAGGCGCAGATTATCACCGACGGCGGGCCCAACTACGCCACCAACTATATCGCGCTGAACATCTTCAAGGAGGGCTTCGCCTACCAGCACATGGGCTACGCCTGCGCTGAAAGCTGGATCATGCTGCTGATCATGGCGGCCATCACGGGCATCATCTTCAAGACATCGTCCCACTGGACGTTCTACGAGAATTGAGGAGGTGGCCCCATGTACAGCAGACGCGTCCTCCGCGATACGATCTATCACATTTTCGTCATCGCCTTCGGCATCCTGATGGTTTACCCGGTGCTGTGGATGATCCTCTCCTCGTTCAAGATGAAGAGCGAGATCCTCGGCAACAACGCTCCCTTCCTGCCGAGCAAATGGGTGTTTGAAAACTATCCCAACGGCTGGCAGGGCAGCGGCAGCCTTACCTTCGCCACCTACTTCCGCAACTCCATCATCGTGTCTGTGCTGGGCACATTGGGTACGGTGATTTCCTCCGCCATGGTCTCCTACGCCCTGGCCCGCATCAACTTCAAGGGACGGAAATTCTGGTTCACCGCCATGATCATGACCATGCTGCTGCCCGGTCAGGTACTGATGATCCCGCAGTACATCATCTGGAACCGGCTGAAGCTGGTAGGCACCTTCATCCCCCTGGTCCTGCCAAAATTCTTGGGGTGGCCCTTCTTCATCTACATGATGATGCAGTTTATCCGCGGCCTGCCCAAGGAGCTGGACGAGGCGGCGATGATCGACGGCTGCAACAAGTATTCCATCTTTGCCCTGATCGTGCTGCCGCTGCTCTATCCGTCCATCATCACCACCATCGTCATCTCCTTCTACTGGATCTGGGACGATTACATGGGCCCGCTGCTCTACCTGAGCAAGCCGGCGCTGTATACTGTCTCCCTCGCCATCAAGGGCTTCGCGGACGCGCAGGGCACCAATTTCGGTCCCATGTTCGCCATGTCCACCCTGTCGCTGATCCCCGTGTTCCTGCTGTTCCTGTTCTTCAACCGGTACCTGATGGACGGCGTGACCGCGGGCGCGGTCAAAGGCTAAAGCAAAAGTGGCTGTTCAGTCATAGACTGAACAGTCACTTTCTATCATCAGCCTGCCTCGCGCAGGCGGGAGGAGCGGAGAACATGGAAGAGCGGATCTGGATGCGTAGGCCGGCGAAGCACTGGGAGGAGGCGCTGCCGCTGGGCAACGGGCGGCTGGGCGCCATGCTGTTCGGCGGCAGCGGAGAAGAGCGGATCGCCCTGAACGAGGAAACGTTCTGGTCCGGCTACCCCAGGGAAACGGACCGCCCCGGCGCGGCGGACTGTTATCCGCAGGCTCGTGACCTGGCCCTGGAGGGGCAATTTGCGAGCGCTCAGGCGCTGGCGGAGGACAGGCTGCTGGGCCATTTCACCCAGAGCTATCTGCCCCTGGGCGACCTGACGCTCCGTCACCCCGGGGCTGTGCAGTCGCGCACGCTGGTCCGGCAGCTGGACCTGGACCGTGGCGTGCACGAAACAGAATATGAGATCGATGGCGTACGCTGTACCCGGACGGCCTTTATTTCCGCGCCGGACCAGGCGATGTTCATCCGGGTGACGGCGGACCGGCCGGGCGCGCTGAAGCTGGAAGCGCTGCTCAGCTCGCCCGTCCGGGGCGAAACGGCCTCGCGGGATGACCGGGCCTGGATGGATCTGCAGGCCCCGTCCGACGTGACGCCCTCCTATATCGACTGCGATGAGCCCATCCGCTATGAGGACACGCCGGAAAAAAAGGGCATGCGGGCGCGGGCGCTGATCACAGTGACGGCGGAGGGGGGCAGGGTGTCGGTCTGCCCCGGCGGGCTGCGCGTGGAAGGCGCGGACGCCGTCCTGATCCGGCTGGTGGCGCGCACCAGCTTTCATGGCTTCGACCGTCAGCCCTATGTGGATGGCCTGGATGAAAAGCGCCTGTGCGAGGAGGACCTTGCGCGGATCGCCGGACTCGATTGGGGGACGGCGCTGTCCCGCCATGTGGCGGATCACCAGGCCATGTTCCGCCGGGTGTCGCTGAGCCTGGGCGACGGCCGGTACGAAGACCTGCCCACCGACGAGCGGCTCAATGCCGGGCGCGAGGATGATATCGGGCTGTACGCCCTGCTGTATCACTTCGGGCGGTACCTGCTCATCGCCTGCTCCAGGCCCGGCGGGGAGCCGGCCAATCTCCAGGGAATCTGGAATCAGGACGCCCGCGCGATCTGGAGCTGCAACTATACGATCAACATCAATACGCAGATGAATTACTGGCCCGCGGAGCAAGGGGCGCTGCCCGAGCTGTGCGAGCCGCTGTTCCGGCTGATCGACGGCTTGTGCGAAACGGGCCGGCGCGCCGCCCGGACGCACTACGGGGCGAGCGGGGCGGCGGCGCACCACAACACGGACCTGTGGCGGCTGGCCAATCCGGTAGGCGAGCAGTACCGCGGCTTCGCCGGCTGCGCGCTCTGGCCGCTGGGGCTGGGCTGGCTGCTGCGGCACCTGATGGAGCACGACCGCTATCATCCGGACGACGCGTTCCTGCGCGAGCGGGCGCTGGAACCTCACCGGCTCGCCGCGAGGTTTTTCCTGGATACGGCGGTCCCGGACCGCGACGGATACCTCACCATCGCCCCGGCGGTCTCGCCGGAAAACCAGTTCATGGATCAGGGGCGGCAGTGCCGGGTATCCGCCCGCGCCGCCATGACCACCCAGATCATGCGCGAGGTGTGGGAAAACTACCTGCGCATCCTGCGCCGCCTGGGCCTGGACGAGCCCATGGCCCGCGAGGCGGA
Source organism: uncultured Clostridia bacterium (assembly GCA_946536315.1). Lineage (GTDB taxonomy): Bacteria > Bacillota > Clostridia > Christensenellales > Aristaeellaceae > UBA4246. Next base: position 11,684 of record CAMNEH010000060.1, on the reverse strand, counting down.
GGCGGCCCTGAAAAAGCTGGCCCCGCTGCAGACCGGCAGACGCGGCCAGGCGCTGGAGTGGGAACGGGAATATGAGGAGGCGGAGCCGGACCACCGGCATATCTCCCACCTGTACGCCCTGTATCCGGGGGAAAGCACAGATCCGGCCCTGCAGGCGGCGGCCCGGCAGTCGCTCACGCTGCGTGGGGACGAGGGCACGGGCTGGAGCCTGGCCTGGAAGGCCGCCGCGTGGGCGCGCCTGGGGGAGGGCGGCCACGCGCTGCGCCTGCTGCGCCGCCAGCTGCAGCCCGTAGAGGCGGGCACTGCCTGCAACCTGAACCATGGCGGCAGCTATATCAGCCTCCTGGACGCGCATCCGCCGTTCCAGATCGACGGCAATTTCGGCGCGTGCGCGGCGATCGGGCAGATGCTCCTGCAGGAGCGGGACGGCTGGATCGTGCTCCTGCCCGCCTGGCCCCGCGCCTGGGACACCGGCAGCGTCCGCGGCCTGCGCGCGCCCGGCGATGTCACGGTCGATTTTGACGTCGCCGACGGCCGCCTGACGCGCCTCACGGTCCGCCGCGCCGGCGGCGCGCCCGTCCGTCTGCGGGCCCACGCCTGCGAATGGGTGATCGGGGCCGGAAAAGCAGGGGAATGGAGACTCAGGTGAGCGGGGCCTGTTGGAAATGCTATGGAACCGCTGATTAATTCAGCGGCATGTCTGGCAAATGTCTTTTCCGTGCTGATTTTGCCTCATTCCGGTCGTCGTAGCCTAGCATCTCGTGCGCGGTGCGCGAAACGCTTGCGTCCGCGGTGCGCGCGCGATTCAATTACGCCTCCCTCCATACGGCTTCATCAGCCCGAAAAATTCATCTGCCATCCAACCACTTCATTAAATCAGCGTTTCCCTATGATAGGCGTAAAAGAGGAGAATCGCATGAGTAATATGAGAACGATCCGGGTCACCGGCAAAGGCATGATCAAAGTTCATCCCGATATGACGAGAATCACCATGACACTGGAAGGAACGTATCCAGAGTATGCGGATACGCTTCGTCATTCATCGGAGGATACAGAACGTCTGAAGGATATCCTGTCACCCTTTGGCTTTACGCGCAGCGACATGAAAACGCTGAACTTCAGCATCGATCCTGAGTTTGAACACTATCGGGAAAAGGGCGTTTATCAACAGCGTCTGACAGGTTACAGGTTCCAGCACATCCTGAAAATCGAATTCGAATCGGATAACGAGCTGCTGGGCAAGGTGCTTTACGCTCTCGCGAATGGTCCGCTCAGACCGGAATTCGGGATCAGCTATACGGTCAAGGATCCGGAAGCTGTCAGGAACACACTGCTTGGGAAGGCTGTCGCAGACGCGAAGCAAAAGGCAGCCGTACTGACAGAGGCCGCAGGGATGACCCTGAAGGATATTCAAACCATCGACTACTCCTGGGGACAGATCGATTTTGAGGTTCACCCCATGAACAGAAATATGCTCATGGATGGCTGCGCTCCCATGGCTTCTGACAGCGCCAGCTACAATATGGACATTGAGCCGGATGATATTGAGGTTTCCGATACCGTGACCGTGGTCTGGGAAATATGCTGATCTTTCTCAGAGATTCGCAGGTGCGATGACGCTTTGATTGCCTGCCTTGATTTCATTCAAGGCCTCGCTTTCGGCAAATCTGGGATTGAATTCCAGATTTATCATCATAATCCCACGGTGCAAGGATCAACACACGAGAAACAAAGCAACAACAGTTCCATGCTACCGTCTGAAGGACGTGTTGAGTAAAAGATTCATGTCGATCAATGCTGCAGGTGCAGGCCCACATTCTGGCGTTGATGCAGGAAGCGCCAGATTTCAACCGTCTTCTGTTCTTCTTTCACAACATAAAAAATGAGGTAGTTCTTCACCGGAAAGAATCGGATCTCATGCTTCATGGCATACATAGCAGGGTATACAGGATGCCTGTATGGATGCATACCAAGCTGACTGATCTCCTCATCCACCGCATTCAGAAGATTCATAGCGGCATCCGGCGCTGACAGCTCCGTAGCGATGTAAATGGCAGCGTTCGTAAGCTGGTTTTTGGCTGTGGGCAGATATACTATCTCATACATTGGTATTGCTCACCGCCTGGATTTTGCTCCGGATGTCGCTCATCACCTCGTCGTGAGTGGATCTTTCCGTTGTGCTTTCAGACTCCAATTCTGCGGCGCGGAGCTCACGCATGACCATCAAATCATATTGTATGTTCTGATATTCCTCATACGATATGACCACCATATCACCATATCCATTCCTGGTCAGGATCACGGGTTCTCTTGTTTCGTGTACAGTGCGGGAGATTTCCGAAAAATGATTCCGTAAGTCAGAAACAGGCCGAATTTCAGACATGACCATCACGCTCCTCTCAACATTCACAGCATTATTTTATCATCATTACGCTTTTTATGCAAGTGGCCGTGCGTTTCGTATGGGAACAGTGACCGCGCCCGGCAGATACTCAAAGTCGGCGAAGAGGGTGCCCTTCATGGTCAGAAGGCCCCAGATGACTATGTTCATCTGATAATAGCGGGCAGCAAATATAGGCCCAGGCGGATTTCGGATACGTTCATGGGCTGCAGAGACCGGTCGCCGATCCCCCGAGACAGGGCGATCTTCGCGTAGCCGTTGCGCCGATGACAAGGTGGGTGTCCTGGAAAACGATCCACCACCGACTTTATTGTATAATGCTTTTCATTGTTCAGTTTTCTGGTTTTCGCTGCGGAGGAAACACGCGTGAAAAAACGATGGAGTATATTCCTGGCGCTGGCTTTGCTGTTCACCTGCTCGCCAGTCTCGATGGGGCAAACAGCGCTGACCGGGCAGCAGCTCAACGCCATTGCTATGCTGAATTGGCTGACCGTCATGAGCCAGCGAATCAGCTCCTCCCGCAGCAGCCGTCTGGTGCTGGAGGACATTTATACTGAGATGGTGAACGACGTGGATCCGGGCTCTGTGGATGATATGACCTTGACACATATGACCGACCTGCAGGACACGATCCAGGCTTTCCGTATGCTGGAAGTCAAGCGGAACCACGCAGAATATCTGCGGGAGCAGGCAGAGGCGCAGGCCGTCTGGGACGCGCTGTCCTCCCAGGTCGACAACCTGAGCGGCATGCTGTCCGGCGCGGTTCAGTCCTCCGACGATTCATCTGCCGGGCAAAATGGATCGAAAATAGCCAGCCTTATTTCCGGGCTGACCACTGCCAGCACCATCACCGCCGTCGCCAGTGCGGTCAAAACGGGCCTTCATTATCAGCAGGAAGTATCTGACGCGCGGCTCACTGCCATTCAAAGCAACTGGGCCCTGGACGCTGAGGAAGAAAACCAACTGCATCTCCTGCGGCAGTCAGCCTTCAGCTATATGGTCAAGATTGCCCGCCAATTTGGTCTGACGGCCAATCAGACACTCAACGAAAACGCCGTCCAGGCGCTGGTGTCAATGGAGGATGAAACGAATCATGCCCTGCGCGTGAGTTTTCTGGAGACGCGCCGGAAAACCTATGATTTTTACGGCGGATATTGGCTGATGCTGGCGGAAAGCTATCATGCGTTGGGCAGATGGCAGGACTGCCTGAATGCCATCGATCAATATCAGAAGCTCAATATCGGCATCTTTCGCCGGAATTTGGGGCTGGCCAACGCCATTCCCCTGGCCATCGACGCAGTGGGCCATCTGACCTCTGACGGCGAAAAATACATTGAGCAGGTGACACCCTACCTTCACCTGCTCTTCAAGAATATGCCGGACGACGACTGGCGGCTCTCGCTGTGCAGTGCGTTAACGCTGCTGCAAATCTCGGAGCTGATGTCTGATGGCTGGGGCCGCTTCGTCTACATCATTTCTGCGGTTCAAGTGCTCCGCGCGCAATTGCCTGTTCTGATCCAAAAGCAGCGAAATTTGAACGCAGCCTGGGAGGCACCGGTCCAGCTGCTGGAAATACCAGCTGGATTGACCAGAGCGCAGAAAGCGGAGCGTACCGCCTACAACAACGCCCTGAAGGAAGCCCGAAAGACGGAGCTGCCGCCCATCTACGAGCCGCTGACTCTGTACCTGCAGCTGCTGCATGAGATACTTCGGGACAAGGATGACAGCAATTTTGAACAGATAGCCGCGCAGCTGGATGAGTACCTGCATCCCAACGGGGAAGCACTGTTCCATAACCTGGCGATGGAGAAGCAAAGCTGGTTCTCGAACGAGCAAACGGATGAGCCAAAGAAATGGTTCAATGTAGACCTTGAGTTCTCATGGCTGAGCGGCTATCACGTATATTTTTATATTCAGGAGCGCTGTACGCGGCAGGACGCCACGGTGGTACTGGCTGCAGCCAGACAAACGGACAAAGGAACGCTGGAGAATTTTGAATTGTTTCAGGATGCAGAACTGATCAGGGTGGAGCGGGGGACGATCAACTGGGCGGTTTATGAAAGCCCTTCTCTGAACAAGCTGTGGTACGACAACTATTATGATCAATCCTCCAATCCTTTGACAGACGGTGTGTACCAAGAAGACGTTGGCATTGCCGCCTCAGTCATGGCAAACGGCTCCAGCCTGTTTTGGGACAGCGTTCATTTGCAAGGTACATCTGCATCTTCTATTGAAGGAAACGGTCATCGGCTTCCCAAGGATCAGGAAAACATGTTTCTTCTGGCGTTGATCGGGCTGTACAATCAGATGGGGTGGTCCGCACCGCAGCCGATGATTTCCATGTGGAAGGCGGATTAACAGAAAGCATCACCGTGTCTTTGGTGAAACAGCGCGAGCTTGGCGTACAGGTCCTCGAGGATCAGACGGCTGTCGATGTGCCGGTAGACCCGGATGGGGCGGTTGCGGACGTCCTGCACATACGCGCCGTCCTGCGTCACGCAGGGGGCCTGGATCCAGTCGAATTCGAACCGGTGCTCGTACAGGAGCAGGCCGACCGCGGGACTGTCGCCCAGCACCCAGCTTTCGCCGGTGCGGAAATCGCTGGCGCGGGGGCCGGGCTCCTGCGCGTGCGCGTCCAGCTGGTCGCACAGGTACGCGCCGATTCTGCCGCAGGGCCGCACGCGGTATTCCAGCTCCGCCAGCGAAACGGGCATCATCTCGTACACATTTTTCGGCACCTGCCAGAGCGGGACCTTTGAACGGAACACGACGTTCGCCGCGCGGATGTCGTTCCCGCAGTTGAATTCGACGCCGCCGTGGGGGTACGGCCCGCCGCCGATCCAGATAGCGGTCAGGCGGTTCACGATGCGCGGCTCGATCAGCAGCGCGGAGGCCAGGTCGGTCAGCGGCCCTAAGAAGGTGACGAACAGCGGGCGGGGATCGTCCTTCATCGCCTCCCGGATGATCAGCCGCGCGCCCTCCGAGTCGACCGGCTCGCCGTCAGCGCCCAGGGCATGCGGCGCGCCGCGGTGGATCATCCCGGCTTTGTCAAAGCCCATGGTATCGAAAATCAGCTCCAGCTCCCTGCAGCTGCGTTCCATGCCGTCCGGCACGCGGGCACCGAAGTGCGCGCCGATGAAGCCCACGTTGTCCAGCTTGGGGGAAAGCAGCGTCTGCACGATGCAGAACTGGTCGTCCGCCTCGTTTTTCGCGTCGGTATCCGTAATGACGCGCACCTGCTTTTCAGGCGGCACATGAAACGCGTAATCCTGGTAGATCATGATCATTGCTCCTTCCGTTGATCATAGAATATGTATGTTCCGGGACCGACCGGATGGCGTTCGCCATCAAGGATGATGTCGGCGGGGACGGGGGTGCTGATTTCATGGCGCACGCCCTCTTCCGTGTTCGTCCACCGGGACAGGATCGTGCCGCGGACGCTGCGGTATTCCGCTTCAAAGCCCTGGATCCGCCCGGAGGGGACGGGCGCGATCACCACGCGCTCAAAGCCGGGCGCGTCCTCGTCGGGACGGATGCCGCCCGCGACGGCGTACAGCCAGTCCGCGACCGCGCCGTAGGCGTAGTGGTTGAAGGAATTCATATCCGCGCTCCAGAACGTGCCGTTCTCCTTCCGGCCGTCCCAGTGCTCCCAGATGGTGGTCGCCCCGTGATCGACCTCGTACAGCCAGGACGGATAGGCCTCCTGCAGCAGCAGGTCGTAGGCCGTGCCGGCGTACCCGTTGTCGCTCAGGGCGTACAGCAGGTGCGGCGTGCCGACGAAGCCGGTACTGAGCCGCGTCCCGTTGTCGCGGATCATGCGGTTCAGCCGCGCCGCGACGGCCGGCCTGTCGTCTGTCAGATCAAACGCGAGGGCCAGCACGCAGGCGGTCTGGGTCGTCAGGTCAAAGCGATCTCGGAAGGCCGCCCGGATGCGCTCATACAGGACTTCATACGCCGCCATGTCCCGGCCGAGCGCCTTCCCGGCCTTGACCAGCAGAAGGGTGGAGCGCGCGTAGTACGCGCTGGCGATCAGGTCATTGGGCGTGGCGCCGTGGTAGCTGCCCTCCGCCGCGTCCAGCGCAAGCCAGTCCCCGTAATGCTTCTGCCACATGATGTCGGCGTCGTCCGGCCCGATCCAGAGGTCTCGCTCCAGGGTGTCCGCGGTGATGTAATCGACCCAGCGCTTCATGGCGTCAACATTCCGTGCGAGCGTGCCCCGATCCCCGTACATCAGGAACACCTGCCACGGCAGCACCGTCATTACGTCGCCCCAGGCGGCGGAGGAGCGCCGGATGCCCCAGAAGTTGGGTACCGTGTCCGGGATGGAGCCGTCGGGCCGCTGACTGGCCCGCAGGTCGTTCATCCATTTTTCGAAAAAGCGCTGCGTGTTGTAGTGGTAGCAGGCCGCCTTGCAGAACACCTGCGCGTCGCCCGTCCAGCCCATGCGCTCATCCCGCTGGGGGCAGTCGGTGGGGATGTCCACGAAGTTGCCGCGCTGTGACCACAGCGTGTTCTCGATCAGCCGGTTCAGTTTGGCGTGCGTCGTGCGCAGGAAGCCGGTCCGTGCCATCTCCGAGTACACGGCGATGGCGCGGATGCTGTCCATGCGCGGCTCACCCGGCCATTCGTCCACGCGGAGGTAGCGGAAGCCGAAAAAGGTGAAGCGCGGCTTCCAGGTCTGCTGTCCGTCCCGGCAGATATAGGTCATGCGGGACTGGGCTGTGCGGTAGTTCTCGTTGTAAAAATTCCCGTCCCTGTCCAGCATCTCCGCGCAGGTGAGGACCACGCGGTCGCCCCGGCGGGCGGTCAGCGTGATTTCCGCGTAACCGGTGATTTCCTGCCCGAAATCGATCACGCGCTCGCCGCGGGGCGTGACGAACAGCGCGCGGGGGGACAGCGTTTCCTGCTCCCTGACATACGGCCCCTCCTGCGGCACGATGACGTCGCGGGGCCAGTCGACGGTCCGGACAGGCCCATAGGCCGTGGTGTCCATCGTGGCGTCGCAGGCTTCCCCGTCCCAGATGTCGCTGAAGACGACGCTGGAGGGCCCGGCCTCCCAGGCGCTGTCCGTGACCAGGACCTCGCCGTCCATGTCCAGCCGGGCGATCAGGGCGCATGGCGCGCTGTACAGCCTTTCGCGCTTGCGCATCATCCGGCTGCGGTGCCAGCCCTTGGCGACGGTGACCGTCAGCTCGTTCTCCGCCCTGATCATGTCAGAGATGTCATAGGTCTGCGCCTGCAGGCGCTTTTCATATTCGGTGCATCCCGGCGCGAGGAGGCAATCCCCGACGCGCTGCCCGTTCAGATAAGCGTCATACACGCCGAGGCAGGTCAGCGTCAGCGTGGCCTTCCGGCCGGGCCGTCCGGGAAAGCGCCGGCGGAAGGCGACCGCGCCGTCGCCGGGGTCCGCGGGGGGACTGATCCATAGAGCGTCTTCCAGCATATTGGTTCCTCCTCAAACGTGGAAACGTTCGCGGCACGCCATCTGCCACAGCCAGTCCGTCCGGCTGTAATCATGCGTGCCCCACCGCTTGTGGTAGCATACGCCGCCCTCCGTGAGCGGGACGTCGGTTTCGGGCAGCGCGTCGGGCGTGATCAGGCCCGGCACGCGGTGCGCCGTCCACGCGGGGCTGGCCGCGGCGCAGCTCAGAAACTCGCTCTCTGGGTCCGCCCAGTCGTCCATGGAGGCCGAGCAGACATAGACCCGCCTCGGCGCGCACAGCGCGACCACCATGTGCTGGTCGAACGGCGCTTCCTCCTCGCGACCGCGCCAGGCCTGATAATTGCCGCAGAACCAGAACGGAAAGCGCTTCGCGATGATATCGATGCTCTCCCCGGTCTTGCCCCGGGAAATCGCCGCCCCGGAGCAGCCCGAGTCATTGGCGACAGTCATCGAGAAGCGCTCGTCCTGCGCCCCGCACCACAGCGCGGCCTTCCCCAGGCGGGAATGCCCGGTCACGCCGACGCGCGCTTCGTCGATGTCCCCGCGGGTCTCCAGGTAGTCCAGTACGCGGCTCGCGGCGAAGGCCCCCATGCCCAGCTTGCCCCAGCCCGTTTTTTCGTCCCGGGGGTACAGCGCCGCCAGCCCGTCACTCGCCGGCCCGTCCGACGTGATGTCCTGGTAGGAGAACGCCGCCAGCGCAAAGCCGTGGTCGATGATCTCCTCCACCGGGACATTGGCGGAGGGGGGATTCGCCTGAAAATCCATATAGACAAAGGCGGGCGCGCGGGGCACGCGGGTGGGCGTGATCAGCGTCAGCGTGAAGGTGAAGGGCCCGCCAGGGGTGTCAAACGACAGGCGGATCAGCTGTCTCACCGCCTTGCCGGCACAGATGCTGTTCCCCTGCCCGGAGGCGGGGTCGACGGCAGCGCTGACGGCAGTGGGCGGCGCGGGCGTGACGCCGTACTCCTCCCGGCTGAGCAGGTCCATGAGCTCACGCCGGCGTTCGCGCCAGCCGTCGGGGGTTTGCACCGGCTGACCATTGTGCATGGTCATCAGGGCGGGCAGCCGGCGCGCGTTCAGTTTTTCCTGCAGCACTTGCTTCGCTTCCTTTCCCATGATCATCATTCATTCGGTCGGGTCCAGCAGCCGGCGGGCAAACCGCGCGGCGGCCGGATTGTGGGTGGTTCGTCCGTTCAGCTTCAGCTGGCAGAGGACAAAGCTGCCCTGCCCCCAGGGGAGCTCGCCGGCGGCCAGGACGCGGCCCCAGTGGCCCGCCTCGTCCGTGTTGCCGCTGGTCAGGATCTCCCGGCAATGGTCGGCGGTGAAGGTGCGCTCCAGGAGCGGCTCGATCCGGTCCGCCGCGGGATCAACCCAGTATCTGAAGTCGTCCGGGGCGAACCCGCGGACAAAGGGATGGCCCGTGTCGCGGGAGACGAAATTCATGGGCATCATGCAGCTGGTTTTGACCCTGCACATCGTAGCCCCGAACCGGTATTCCCCGTCGGGCAGCTCCAGCATGACAAGGCGGCTGCCGGCCGCGACCTGGGCGTCCAGCGCTTCCCGGCGGCGGTCGTACTGCTCATAGCGATCCAGCAGGATCACCCCGGGGGTGTCCGTCAGCGGCTCCCAGGGCAGGCCCAGCTCCTCGCAAAGGGCGCGGGCCCGGTCGGCCTCCGGCGCGATCTGGACCGTGTCCCGCGCGGCGGGCAGCCTGTCGCTGACCTTCACCTGCAGGTCGTTCGCGTACAGGATTTCTCCGTCCGGCGCGCGCAGCTGCGCGGCGACGGTGACCGGCCCCGGGACGCCCGGGGGCAGCGCCGTTGCCACACTGCCGAGGTACACGCTGTCCGAGGCCGGGAGCGTCACGCCCGTTTCGCCACGCAAGAACACCGCGCCGTCCGCGCTCACTTCATAACGGAGCAGCGCCGGCACGTCCCGGTCCAGGTCGTTGCAGCCCCATACCTCCACGGTCAGCCGCTCGTCGCGCCACAGGTGCAGCCGGTCGGTGCGCAGGCTGGCCATCACCGGCGTCAGCGCGCGCTGGTAGGCGAAATACGCGGGCTTGGGCCGGCGCTCGCAGTCCATGATCGCCTTCATCCAGCCCGCGGGGAACGCGTCGATGAACAGGTGGACCGCGAAGGACACCATGCGCCGGCAGCGGCGGAAGCTCTCCGTCATCAGGCGGATGGCTTCGGCCTGGTGGCGCTGGGACGCCTCGGCCCAGTCTTCCAGCGTGTGCGGCGTCTCATAGAAAAAATAGTGGAAGTTGGCGGTCTGCGCGCCCACGATCCGGGCGGGCGACCAGTGCTGCTCCTCCTCCGGGGTCTGCGGCAGCCAGTCGGCGGGATACCGGCGGCGCATCAGGTCCGCGAAATCCAGGCCTTCGACGCCGAATTCGCCGCAGCCGCAGTTCCACCCCTCCTTCACCGGCAGCCACCAGCCCTTGTGCAGCGCGCCCACCGGGATGCCGCAGCCGTTGTACCACAGCGTATAGCAGTGATTGTCCGGCAGCGACGGGCAGGGCGGATCGTAATCCCCGTCCACCTGCTTGATGACCTGCTCCGGATGGCGCATTCTCACTACGCGGTCCGCGCAGGCGAAGAACGCCTCCAGCCCGTCGCGGGTCAGCTGGCGGTGCGGCTGGTTGTTCGCGTTCGGGAACGGCTCGTTGATATAGGTGACCATCACGTTGCACGGGTGCCTGCGCACGAGGTCGATCATCTCCTCGGTCTGCCGCAGCGCCTCGGTGAAGGCGTTGATGCGGAGCACTCCGAACAGCGGCAGGTCTGTCTGCGTCATCAGCCCCAGGCAGTCGCACAGCTCGTAGACCTCCTCCTGCACCGGGCGCTGGGTCAGGCGCAGGAAATTCATGTGGCAGATGCGCGCCAGGAGGAGGTCTTCCTCTAACTGCTCAAGGTCGCCCTTCAGCACGCACTGCTGCTCATGACCCATGGTGTTCGCCCCGCGCAGGCGGATTTTCCGGCCGTTCAGGTACAGCGTGCCTTTGGGCTCGCGCGCTGTTTCCATGGTGAACGAGCGCATGCCGAAGGTCTCCGCCTGCGCGTCCAGCGCCTGCCCGTCCGGCCCCAGGAGGACCGCGTGGAGCTCATACAGCCACGGCGCTTCCGGCGACCACCAGCGGAAGTCCGGCATGTCCAGGGGGATTTTGAACTCGTTGAAGCCCTTTTCCGCGTACAGCGGCACGGGCAGGTCCATTTCGCCCGACGCGCGGAGGACGGCCTCGGTATAGGTGTCGCCCAGGCCGATCTGGCGGCCTGTCCGGGGGGTGAATACTTTCCCCTCGAACACCGTCTGCGCATGGTTGCGCCCATATACGGACAGGCGCAGGGACACGTTTTCAAAGCCCGGGCGGCACAGGCGGACCCGCACCCAGGCCTCCGCCCGGCCTTCCTCCGGGAGCGGACGCACGTAAACGCCGGACAGGTGGCATTCGTTCCGGGTCTCCAGGTACACCCTCTGGTAAATCCCCATGCCGGGCGGGCAGTGGTGCCAGCCCATCAGCGGCTCGTCATAGCCGGGACCGGTGGCGGCGTAGAGCTTGTCCCCGCCGTACTGCTCCCCGCCATACGCGGCGGGACTGCGCTTCATCACGAAGTCGTTTTCCACCCGGACGACCAGCGTGTTTTCCCCCTCCCGCAGGCACGGGGTGATGTCGAACTCGAATGGCGCGAAGAAGCCCTCGTGCGTGCCGGTCAGCGCGCCGTTGACAAATACCTGGGCCTTGTAGTCCACGCCGTCGAAATGAAGGAAGACCCGCTGGCCCGGCGGCGGGAGCGCCGCGTCAAATACTGTGCGGTAGAGCGTCGCGGCCTCGCCGAG
>CAMNEH010000059.1 GCA_946536315.1 uncultured Clostridia bacterium | reverse complement strand
GGCAGACGCCGAAGGTCAGCAGGTAGTACATGGCGTAGAAGCGCTCCTGCTCCTCGAGGTAGGTGACCTCAAAGTAGCACTTGCCGTCTTCCTCGTAGGTCTTGATGCCGACGTTCTTCCACAGGTCCTCGCTGTAGCCCTTCTCAGTGCCCTGGTAGAACTCCTTCATGCCGGCGATGCCGCCGTTGGTCTTGTTGGCGGACTCGGTGCCGCGGTAGAAGCCGTTCTTCTGGGTCAGCATCACCTTCCACGGCACTTCGTAGTCGGCCAGCTCCACGGGCCGGTCGTTGAAGGCCTGGCGGCTCTCGATCTCAGAGGCGGTCTTGTACTTGAGGCCGTCCTTGCCGGTGCGGACTTCCCAGCGCCAGGTGGTGCAGAAGCCGTCGCCGTCCTCGTCGTTGACGGGCTGGGGCTTTTCCTTGGCCAGCTCGGGCACCCAGTCATAGCCGTCCTTGGTCTCGTTCATGAACGTGGTGAAGTGATCCGCGAACATGTAGCTGGCGAGGTCGGAAATATCGGCGCCCTGGTCGTTCATGACGTTCATGGAGCCGGGGTCAGAGGCGTTGGAGATATGATAGTAGCGCTTCCAGGCTTCGTTGGTCTCGTAGTCGAGGTCCGCGGTGATGTTGCCCTCGGCCAGCACGCCGAAGCCATAGCCGGGGATGTAATTCTCCGTGCCCAGGGTGACGCGGGGGTTGTACATCACGTAGCTGCCGCTCTCGGTCATGGTGATGCCGGTGATGCCGTTCAGCACGGCGTACTGCTCGAGCAGGCCCAGGATGTTGGTGCGCTCGGCGTTGCCGGACTTTTTGAGGTTATACAGGCCGTCAGCCAGCGGGATCGCTTCGCTCATGGCCTTGAAGGCGGCGTCATACGCGGCCTTGACGTCCGCGACGGTGCCCGCCTGGTCGATGGCGGCGTCGCCGGCTTCCTTGGCGGCGATGACGGCGTCGTAAGCGTCGTCGTCCAGCTGATCCTCGATGGCGCTCAGCAGCACGTCGAGGTCATGCTTGATGTAAGCCTTGAACTCATCGGCTTCCATGTAGGCGCCGTCCCAGGCGGTGCTCTCGGCCAGAACCGGGACCACGCTCAGGAACAGTGCCAGCGCCAGCAGTAAAGCGCAGGTCTTCTTCATGGGGTTTCCTCCTTTTTTATTCAGCGGCATAGGCCGCTGTTTTCTCAGAACAGCACAGGCTGCGAGAGACACGCTGAAAGCGCGGACACCGTGTTCCGTGCGAAAAACCGTTATGCAACGGAATAATTCATTATAGTCACATTTGTGACAGAATTCAAGTCCTAATTTTGATCGTCACTGTTCATGGCGTGAACAAGAACGCGTTATCCGAAGCGCCGGGGCCGCATCGTATGTTGCCCGAAATATCCCCCTACGCCCGATGGGCGCGCTTGTACTCCGACGGCGTCATGCCCGTCCGCTGCCTAAACGCGTTGATAAAGGACGACATGCTCCGAAAGCCGCTGGCGTCGAAGGCGAAGGATACGCTCTTGCCTTTCTCCAGAAGCGCCTTCGCGCAATTGATCTTCTTATTCAGGAGGTATTCGGACAGCTGGATATTATATTGATCCACCAACAAATTCCCGAATCATCTGCGACGTGCTAAGCGGCGGTATACTGCGTCACGAAACCTCGCCGTACCTGCGGGTACGCCTTCGGTTCCGTTCCTTGTCTCCCACCACTTATCACGCCGTATCTTGATTCACGAATTCATTGGTGGACCAATAGTATTGTTTGAACAGCTTGCTGACGTATTCCCGGCTGTAATAAAAATGGCCGGCGATATCGCTGACGGTCTGTACGGATTGAAAGTGTTGATCGACATACTCCCGCAGGCCGCGGACGTTGCCGGGAATCTCCGTGATGCGGCCGCTGTTGATGTCAGAAAAGCATGCCGTCAGATATAAAATCTGCAAAGTCATGCTGTATGCCGTCATGACGCAACGGTGGACAGCATGTTCCGCGGAAGCGGCAAAATCAGCGAACTTCCCTGGCATACGCTGCAGGCGCTGAAGTTCCGGGAAGACAAAAAAGCATCCTCCTCACGCGATGAGGGGATGCCTTTGTTTCGCACCTATCTGGCCATTTGTAAGGCCTATGGCGCAGTGCCCTTTATTGAGCTGAAAACCATGGACGCGGAAGCTGTGCTGGACGAAGCCCGGCTATATTTCAGTGACAGTGAGCTCGTCATTTCCAGCGCGCGCATGGAGCATTTGCGACTGGCGCGACGCCTGTCGAGGACAGCGTTCCTGCATCACATTTTTTCGGATGAGACGTCCATCCGGGAACTGGCGGATATGAAGCCTGCGGGATGCTCCCTGAATCAGCCGGACCTGGACGCCTTTGATCCGGTGTGGGTGGAGCGTGTCCATGCGCATGGGCTGCAATTGTGCCTGCGCGCGGGCGATACCGTCGACGCCGTACTGCGCATGGCGGCGATGGGGCTGGATTATATCCCGACCAACTGCGTTGATCCGCCGTCACTCAGGCGCTGAACCACGCTCAGGCAGTTATCCCAGCGCCACATCCAGGATCATCATCAGTACAAATCCCAGCGAGAACGCGATCGTGCCGATATTGGAATGCCGGCCATCCGACATTTCCGGGATCAGCTCCTCCACGACCACATACATCATCGCGCCCGCGGCAAAAGAGAGAAAATATGGCATCACGGGCGTCACCAGGCCGGCCGCCAGCAGCGTCAGGCACGCGGCGACCGGCTCCACCGCGCCGGAGAGCACGCCCATCCAGAAGGTCTTTTGTCTCGGCATGCCTTCAGCCAGCAGCGGCATGGACACGATCGCCCCCTCAGGGAAATTCTGAATGGCGATGCCCAGCGCCAGGGCCAGCGCGCCGGCGGCGGTGATGCCCGTCCCGCCGGCCAGGAAGCCCGCGTACACCACGCCGACCGCCATGCCCTCTGGGATGTTGTGCAGCGTCACGGCCAGGATCAGCTTGGTCGTGCGCTTGAAGCCGCTGCGCGGGCCTTCCTGCTGCCGGTCCATGTGCGTGTGCGGGGTCAGCGTATCCAGCGCCAGCAGGAAGCCCGCGCCCACCAAAAACCCGACCGCCGCGGGCAGAAACGCCAGCGTGCCCATGTCCGCGCTGCTCTCCAGCGCCGGCTGCAGCAGGCTCCAGAACGACGCCGCCACCATGACGCCCGCGGCAAAGCCTGTCAGCGCCTTCTGCAAGCCGGACGAGATCTGCTTTTTCAGGAAAAACACCATGGCTGCGCCCAGGCTGGTGCCCAGAAAGGGAATCAGGATTCCCTCCGCAATCTGTAGATTCATCAACTGTTCCTCCGATCTGCTCAGAATCACGCGTCATGCCGGGGTCAGGATGACCTCTGCCCCACCGCTCCGGCGGACGCGTTTTGCAGTTAGGCATATCTAACTATCTGGTCAAAGAAAAGCCGGTCCATCGCCGGCACGGCGCGCAGAGCTTCCCTCCCCCGCGAACGGACAGCCGCCGGCGCGCCAGACGCGCCACCCCGCCTGTCCGTGAAGCATTCTAAGACCACGGCATCGATTTGTCAAGGTCATCGTTCGCCCCGTAAACAGTGACGATTTCACACTTGCGTGATCGGGGCCAAAATGCTATAATGAACCGTATTGCAAATTTCCCGGACAATGATGTTGCCGCGCCATACGCAGGGAGGCCTTTATGACGGTCGCAGATATGATTCAAGTCACCCATGCCAAAGTACTCCTGGGCGCCGATCAGCTGGATCGCCAGATCTCGAGCGCCTTCTGCTCCGACCTGATGAGCGACGTATTAGCCTTCGTCACCGAGGACACCGTGCTCATCACCGGGCTGATGAACCCGCATGTCATCCGCACCAGCGAAATGCTGGACCTGAAATGCATCCTGTTTGTCCGCGGGAAGACGCCGCAGGCGGATATCCTGGAAGCGGCGGAAGAGATGGGACTGGTGGTGCTTTCCACCACTGAAAGCGCGTTCACCACCTGCGGACAGCTGTACGCTGCGGGACTCAGGGGCATCACCATGCGAGGTCAGGGGGGCAATTAAATCATGGAAGGCTTGATTCACGAAGAGTATTACGTCAATAAGGGCGATTACGTGACCGCCGGCAGCGCCAGCGCCGATATGAAGCGCAAGCTGCGCCAGCTCGGCGTTTCCGCGCTGGTGCTCAGACGCCTGGCGGTCGCCAGCTATGAGGTGGAGCTGAATCTGGTGATTCACTCGCTGGGCGGCAAGCTGATTTTTGACGTGGACTCGACGGGCGTGACCCTGATTTCCACCGACAAGGGGCCCGGCATCCCGGATATCGAGATGGCGATGCGCGAGGGCTACTCGACCGCCAACGACGAAGCCCGCTCCCTCGGATTCGGCGCGGGCATGGGCCTGCCCAATATGAAGCGCAACGCCGACGAGTTTTCCATCGAAAGCCAGCCCGGGGTCGGCACCACCATCACCATGCGCTTTTTGCTGTGAGGCCATCCTATGGAAGAAAAACGCTACCATTCGGTCCGGCTGGACAAAAGCCAGTGCCGCGGCTGCACCAACTGTCTGAAGCACTGCCCGACAGAGGCCATCCGCGTGCGCGGCGGCCGGGCGCATATCATTGACGAGCGCTGCATCGACTGCGGCGAATGCATCCGCATCTGCGAATACCACGCCAAAATTGCCGTCACTGACCCGCTGTCCGCGCTGGAAAAATATAAATACACCATCGCCCTGCCCGCGCCGTCCCTGTACAGCCAGTTCAAGCACATCAAGAACCGCGCGGTCATCCTGGAGGCCCTCAAAAAGATCGGGTTTACCGACGTGTTCGAGGTCGCCCGCGGGGCGGATATCGCCACGCGCGCCATCCGCGACCGGCTGGAGAAGCCCGACGCGCCGCGGCCGCTGATTTCCTCCGCCTGCCCCACGGTGGTGCGGCTGATTCAGGTGCGCTTCCCGTCGCTGATCGACAACATCGTGGACGTCCGCCAGCCGATGGAGATCGCCGGCATGGTCGCCAAAGACGAGTTCTGCAAAAAGCAGGGCTGCGCGCCGGAAGAGGTCGGATGCTTTTTCATCACGCCGTGCCCCGCCAAGATGACGGCCATCCACACGCCCATCGGGCATAAGGTGTCCGCCTTCGCGGGCGCGATTTCCGTCCTGGACATTTACGGGAAGCTGCGCCCCTACATCAACGAGCAGCTGACGGATCCGCCCGAGAGCGACGCCACCCAGCTGGGGGTCGGCTGGGGCACCTCCAGCGGCGAGGCCGCGGCCGTCTGCCCCGGCAACAGCCTCTGTGTGGACGGCATTCAGAACGTCAGCCGTGTGCTGGAGGAAATTGAAAACGACAAGCTGAGCGACCTGGTCTACTTTGAGGGCAACGCGTGCATGGGCGGCTGCGTGGGCGGCCCGCTGATGTTTGAAAATAATTACGTCGCGAAAAACAGCCTGCGCCAGCTCGTCGCCTCGATGCCGAAATCCGATCCCGCGCAGCGTGTGTCGCGCGGGCTGATGCAGCGGTATCCCCTGTTCAACGACGAGCCCATCGACCCGAACAGCGCCATGCAGCTGGATGAAAACCTGGCCGTCGCCATACAGAAAATGGACCGCATGAACGAGATCATGGAGCGCCTGCCCGGATACGACTGCGGGTCCTGCGGCTCCCCCACCTGCCGCACCTTCGCTGAGGACATCGTCCGCGGGTACTGCGGCGAACTGGACTGCATCCACCTGCTGAAGGACCGCATCCGCACCATGGCCCAGCAAATGGTGGAACTGGCCCAAACCAAGAGAGAATAAACCGGAGGACTGACCCAATGAAGCTGAGTGAACTCATCCCCCTGATCGACGCGACCGTGCTGGCCGGGACCGACGCCGACCCCGAGATCGCCTGCGGCTATACCTGCGACCTGCTGAGCTGGGTGATGGCGCATGGCGCGCCAGGCATGGCCTGGGTCACGGTGCAAACGCACCTGAACGTGATCGCCGTCGCGGTGCTGAGCGAAATGGCCTGCGTGATCCTGCCCGAATCCATCGATATGGAGCAGGAGAGCCTGGACAAGGCCCGCGCGGAGGGCATGACCGTGCTGCGCTCCCCCTTGCCCGCCTATGAGATTTGCGGGCGGCTGTACGCCCAGGGCGTACCCGCCGGCGCGTAATACCGCCATGGGCGTGGAGCTGTTTGCCGACCTGCATATTCATTCCTGCCTGTCTCCCTGCGGGGACAACGACATGACGCCAGCAGACATCTGCGGCATGGCGAAGCTGAAGGGCCTGGAAATGATCGCGGTGACGGACCACAACGCCTCCGCCAACCTGCCCTACGTGCAGACCGCCGCCGATTTTTACGGGCTGCTGCTGATTCCCGGCATGGAAATCACCACCAAAGAAGAGGTGCACATGCTGGGCTACTTCCCCGACGTGCCGACAGCGGTCGCCTTTGGCGATTTTCTCCGTCCGCACATGCCGAAGGGCAAAAACAGGCCGGACTTTTTCGGGCACCAGTGGGTCATGAACGAGGACAGCGAGGTGCTGCGGGAGGAAGAGACCCTGCTGATGGGCGCCAGCGACCTGACGCTGAAGGCGGCCGCCCAGGCCGTACGCGACTTTGGCGGCGTGCCGGTTCCCGCGCACATCAACCGCGGATCCAACGGCCTGCTGGTCAACCTGGGCTTCGTTCCGGACGATATCGCCTTCACCGCCGTGGAGGTGTGGCGGGCGCTGCCCTGCTCGCATTCCGCGCAGAGCGGGCGCGTCGTCCTGCACTCCTCAGACGCGCACTACCTGGGCGATATTCTGGAGGCAGAGGTCAAAGTGCCGTTGGCGGAGCGCAGCGTCAGCGCGTTCCTCAGCTACCTTCGGCAGGAATAGTTTTTCATTTTTTGGATTTGCCTCTTGACGGAACGCCAATAACGTGCTATGATCCCGGACAAGTTCATATCAAAGGCTGTGACGAAGACGGCGGAGACAGGCCGGCTGACAGAGAGTCTGCGGGTGGTGCGAGCAGACAGGCGGCGTCTCAGGCTTATCCCTTCCGAGCCGGTCGGGCGAACGAGTGCCAGTAGTCTGACCCGTGCATGCCGCGTCAGTGCATAACGCTTGATGGAGCGTAAGGGGCACGAAAGTGCAAGTTGAGTGGTACCGCGGGCAATCCCGTCTCAATGTAAGTTGAGACGGGTCATTTTTTTGCAAAGCTTCCAAAGGAGGATGACGGTATGGTCGAAACGATGGAAAAACGCCTGACAGAGGTCGGGGAAAGAATCCGCGAGCTGCGGACGATCCTGGGCATCAGCCAGGAGGAAGCCGCCGGCATGACGGGGCTCACCCTCAAAGAATACGCGACCTACGAAGAGGGCAAGCAGGATCTGCCCTTCTCCTTTATCCACAACTGCGCCCTCGCCTTTGACGTCGATATGGCCGAGCTGCTGGAGGGCCACGCGCCGATGCTGCGGCACTATCAGGTGACGCGCGGCGGGCAGGGGCGCACGACTGTCGACGACGACGGCATCCTGATCCGCGACCTCGCGCCGCGGTTCAGCGGCAAGCTGGGCGAGCCCTACTTTGTCACCTACGCGTACGACGAGGAGCAGCAGCACAAGCCGATCCACACTGACGTGCACGGCGGGCAGGAGTTTGACTATATCCTCTCCGGCAGCCTGAAGGTGCAGATCGGCAGCCATGTGGAGGTGCTGAACGCCGGCGATTCCATCCTGTACGATTCCGGCACGCCGCATGGCATGATCGCCGTCAACGGCGCGCCCTGCTCCTTCCTGGCCATGATCCTGGCGGGCGAAAAGCCCGAGGAGGAGGAGTCGAGCCGGACGATCGTGCGCGCGCGCACCAGCGAGCGCCTGCTGTGCGAAAGTTTTGTGCACTGCACAGAAACCCCTGACGGCACACCGACGTCCATCTCGTTCACCAACGCGGAGAAATACAATTTCGCCTTCGATACCGTGGACGCGCTCGGCCGCGCCTATCCGGACAAGCTGGCGCTTTTGCACGTCGGCGAGGATATGACGGAGCGCCGCTTCACCTTCGCCGAGATCAAGCGCGCCTCCAGCCAGACCGCCAATTATTTCCGCTCGCTCGGCATCCGGCGCGGCGACCGCGTCATGCTGGTCCTCAGGCGGCACTACCAGTTCTGGTTCAGCATGCTGGCCCTGCACAAGCTGGGCGCCATCGCCATTCCCGCCACCGACCAGCTGCAGGCGCACGATTATGAGTACCGCTTCAACGCCGCGGGGGTCTCCGCCATCGTCTGCACCGCGAAGGGGCAGGCGGCCGAGCATGTGGAGGCGGCCATTCAGACCTGCCCGGACGTCCGCATCAAGGTGCTGGTCGGCGGCGCGCGCGAAGGCTGGCGTGATTTTGACAGCGAATACAGCCTGTTCAGCGGCCACTTCGACCGCACGGAGGACGCCCCCTGCGGCGATGACTCCGCGCTCATGTTTTTCACCAGCGGCACGACCGGGTATCCCAAGATCGCCGAGCATTCCTACAAATACGCACTCGGCCACTTCCTGACGGCGCGCTACTGGCACCAGTGCGAGCGCGACGGCCTGCATTTCACGATTTCAGAAACCGGCTGGGGCAAGGCGCTGTGGGGCAAATTTTACGGTCAGTGGCTGTGCGAGGGCGCGGTGTTCGTGTATGACTTCGACCGCTTCGATGCGCACCGGATCCTGCCGATGTTCGCGCGTTACCATATCACCACCTTCTGCGCTCCGCCGACCATGCTGAGAATGCTGATCCGCGAGGACATTTCCCAGTACAACCTGAGCTCCATCCGCAACATGACCACCGCGGGCGAAGCGCTGAATCCGGAGGTGCACCGCATCTTCCGCGAGGCGACGGGCCTGAGCATCATGGAGGGCTTCGGGCAGACCGAAACCACGCTGACCGTCGGCACCTTCTGCGGGATGAAGCCGCGCCCCGGCGCGATGGGCAAGCCTTCGCCCCTGTACGATGTGGACATCGTCGATGAGAACGGCCAGCCTGTCGCCGTCGGCGAAACCGGCGAGATCGTCATCCATACCGAGCATGGCGCGCCGTGCGGCCTGTTCAAGGGCTACTACCATGACGAAGCGCACACGCGGGATGTCTGGCACGACGGCATGTACCATACCGGCGACACCGCCTGGCGGGATGAGGACGGCTACTTCTGGTATGTCGGCCGTGTGGACGACGTCATCAAGTCCAGCGGCTACCGCATCGGGCCGTTCGAAATCGAAAACGTGATCATGGAGCTGCCCTACGTGCTCGAGTGCGGCGTATCCGCGGTCAAGGACGAGGTGCGCGGCCAGGTCGTCAAGGCCAGCATCGTGCTCACCAAGGGCACCGAGCCCTCCGACGAGCTGAAGAAGGACATCCAGAACTACGTCAAGACGCATACCGCGCCGTACAAGTATCCCCGCATCGTGGTTTTCCGCGACAGCCTGCCCAAGACGATTTCCGGCAAGATCCAGCGGAACCTGCTGTAACCGCCGGGGAATTGTCCGGGAAAAATACAAAAGAAAAACAGTCATTCTTTGAGATTCGTGGTATCATCATTCTTTGTAAAGACTGTGACGAAGAAGGCACAGGCTGCAGTGTCCACGCAGAGAGGCGGCGGGTGGTGAAAAGCCGTCTGGGCACGCCGGGTGCCGTCGCTTCCGAGTCGGAAAGAAGAACGTCCGCTTTCCCGGACCAGTAGACCTTTCCCGTATGGCCGCGTGAAGGCTGAACGGCCGGCGAAGCCGCCGGGCGTGAGTGGCGCGATACGCGCAATTTGAGTGGTACCGCGGGGCGTTAGTTCCCGTCTCAAAGAACGATTCTTTGGGACGGTTTTTTTATCCGTCCCGGAAATGGAGCAGCATTCTATGGCGAACATCACCGGACTGGACCTGACCATACGGGAAATGGCGGCGCGCATCCGCGAGCTGCGTCAGGTCGAGGGCCTGAGCCCCGCCCAGATGGCCGAAAAGACGGGCATCACCGCCGCCGAATACCTGAAGTGCGAATCGGGTGAGAGCGACCTGAACTTCGCTTTCCTCTACCGCTGCGCGCTGGCCTTCGGCGTGGACGTGACCGACCTGATCCAGGGCAGCAGCCCTACGCTGACGACCTACGCGCTGACGCGCGCCGGCGACGGGCAGCGCATCGAAAAGGCGCACGGCATGACGTACTACAACATGGCCTCCTCCTACAAAAACAGGATCGCAGAGCCGCTGTATACCGTCGCCGCGTACGATGAGGCCGCCCAGCGCCAGGAAATCCCGCTGACGACCCACGAAGGCCAGGAGTTCGACCTGGTGATCAGCGGGCATCTGCGCGTACAGGTCGGCACGCATCAGGAGGTCCTCGGCCCCGGCGACACGATCTATTACGATTCGAGCACGCCCCACGGCATGATCGCCGTGGACGGCAAGGACTGCGAGTTTTACGCGGTGGTGCTGAACCCGACCGAATACATCGCGCATCGCGGCGGCCAGGCCGTCGCCGCCACAGGCACCCGCACCGCGGATGATCAGCATCGCGTGTACGAGAACTTCATCACGCCGGTCGAGGACGATCACGGCGCGCTGCTGAGCCTCACGTATCATGACGACGAGCATTTCAACTTCGCCTTCGACGTGGTCGACGAGATCTCGCACAAGGATCCGGAGAAGCTCGCCTTCCTGCATGTCAGCAACGACGGCGAGGAGCGCCGTTTCACCTTCACCGACGTGCGCCACGAGAGCTGCCGCGCGGCCAATTATCTCCAGTCCCTCGGCATCCGCCGGGGCGACAAGGTCATGCTGATCCTCAAGCGGCACTACCAGTTCTGGTTCATCATCAACGCGCTGCACCGCCTGGGCGCCGTCGCCATCCTCGCGCCGAACCAGCTGCTGGAAAAGGACATCCTCTACCGCTACAAGGCGGCCGGGGTACGCGCCATCCTCTGCACTGCGGACGGCGGGGTCGCCGCGGAGGCCGACAAGGCCGCCGCGCAGTATGATTCCCCGCTGCTGCGCGTCGTTGTCAACGGCAAAAAGGACGGCTGGCACTGCTTCGACGAGGAGTACAAGGTCTTCTCCAGCCACTATCCGCGCCCGGACGACGCGCCAGGCGGCGACGACCCGATGCTGATGTTCTTCACCTCCGGCACCTCCGGTTATCCCAAGATCGCGCTGCACAGCTTCAAGTATCCCCTGGGACATTTCGTGACGGCGCATTACTGGCACCAGGTGGACCCCAACGGCCTGCACCTGTCCATTTCCGACACCGGCTGGGCCAAATCCATGTGGGGCAAGCTGTACGGCCAATGGCTGTGCGAAGCGCCGCTGTTCATCTACGACTTCGACCGCTTTCACGCCGACAAGATCCTGCCGATGTTCGCCAAGTACAATATCACCACCTTCTGCGCTCCGCCGACCATGCTGCGCATGATGATCAAGGAGGACATCAACAAGTACGACCTCTCCTCCGTCAAGCACATGACCACGGCCGGCGAAGCGCTGAATCCGGAGGTGTTCCGCCGCTTCCAGGAGGCGACCGGCCTGAGCATCATGGAGGGCTTCGGCCAGTCGGAGGGTACGGTGCTGGTGGCCAACACCGTGGGCATGACGCCCAAGCTGGGCTCCATGGGCAAGCCCGTCGCCAGCTATGACATCGACATCTTCGATCCCGACGGTCACCCGGTGCCCATCGGCACGGCCGGGGAAATCTGCATCCGCATGGACAAAGGCCACCCCAACGGCCTCGTACGCGAATACTACCGCGATCCGGAAAAAACGGCGGAAACCTTCCGCAACGGACTCTACCACACCGGCGACGTCGCCTACAAGGACGAGGACGGCTACTACTGGTATGTGAGCCGCATCGACGACGTCATCAAGTCCAGCGGCTACCGCATCGGCCCGTTTGAAATTGAAAACGTGATCATGGAGCTTCCCTACGTGCTCGAGTGCGGCGTGTCCGCCGCGCCGGACGAGGTGCGCGGTCAGGTGGTCAAGGCGAGCATCGTGCTCACCAAGGGCACGGAAGGCACCGAGGCGCTCAAGAAGGAAATCCAGGATTACGTCAAGTCCCACACGGCGCCGTACAAGTACCCCCGCATCGTGGTATTCCGCGACGCGCTGCCCAAAACCACCTCCGGCAAGATCCAGCGCAACCTGCTGTAATCCCCCGGTCCGTATCACAAAGGAGCCTCATGACCCCGAAACGCATGACGCTGTTTGCCGGACATTACGGCAGCGGCAAAACCAACATCGCCGTCAATTACGCGCTGTACCTGGCCGCCAGCGGCAGGCGCGTCGCGCTGGGCGACCTGGACATCGTCAACCCCTACTATCGCGCCAAGGATTCGGAGCGCGAGCTGCAGGCCGCGGGTGTTCGCCTGATCGCGTCCGCGTACGCCAACAGCAACGTCGACGTGCCGGCCCTGCCGCAGGAAATGTACGCGCTGACGGAGGACCGCTCCACCTTCGCGGTCATGGACATCGGTGGGGACGACCGCGGCGCGCTTGCGCTAGGGCGCTACATACCGGCCATCGTGG
This sequence comes from uncultured Clostridia bacterium, assembly GCA_946536315.1. Taxonomy (GTDB): domain Bacteria; phylum Bacillota; class Clostridia; order Christensenellales; family Aristaeellaceae; genus UBA4246. The sequence continues at coordinate 3,499 of CAMNEH010000059.1, read as the reverse complement.
AGGAAAACGACTACGACTTCCTGTTCGTATTCAACCGTTCCCGCCCGCTCACCCGCGACGCGGACAGCGCCATGGGCGTGCTGCGCGAGATCGAGGACGCCTGCGGCCTGCGCTTCACCGGCATCGTGCACAATACCAACTTGGGCAGGGAAACGACCCCGGATACGGTCCTGTCCGCGCTCGGCGCCGTGCGCGAGCTCACCCAGCTGAGCGGCCTCCCCCTCGTTTTCACCGCGGCCAGGAGCGACATTGCGCCGCTCCTGCCGGATCAGCTCGGCGAAATCTTCCCTATTACGCTTCAAAAAACCATTTGGTGAAGGAGTCAACGACATGGCAAAGGTTACTTTCGAAAAGGATCTGTGCAAGGGCTGCGGCCTGTGCGTCGCCGCCTGTCCGAAAGGGATCCTGGAGCTCAGCCGGGATGAGATCAACCAGAAGGGCCACCATCCCGCCCAGATGACGGACCAGTCCAAATGCATCGCCTGCGCGTTCTGCGCCACGATGTGCCCGGACTGCGTCATTACCGTAGAAAAGTGAGGTGAACGATATGGCTGAAAAAATCCTGATGAAGGGCAACGAAGCGCTGGCCGAAGCCGCGATCATGGCGGGCTGCCGTCACTACTTCGGTTACCCGATCACCCCCCAGACCGAGGTCGCCGCGTACATGGCCAAGCGTATGCCCAAGATCGGCGGCACCTTCCTGCAGGCGGAGAGCGAAATCGCCGCCATCAACATGGTGATCGGCGCCGCCGCGGCCGGCAAGCGCGCCATGACCTCCTCCTCCAGCCCGGGCATTTCACTGAAGAGCGAAGGCATTTCCTACATGGCCGGCTGCGACCTGCCCGGCCTGATCGTCAACGTGCAGCGCGGCGGCCCCGGCCTGGGCGGCATTCAGCCCTCCCAGTCCGACTACTTCCAGGCCACGCGCGGCGGCGGACACGGCGATTATCACCTTCTGGTGCTCGCGCCGTCCTCGGTGCAGGAAATGGCGGACCTCGTCTTCAAGGGCTTTGAGCTGAGCGAAAAATACCGCATTCCCTGCATGCTGCTGGCGGACGGCACCATGGGCCAGATGATGGAGCCCGTCTCCCTGCCGGAGCGCACGCCGGAAACGGTCAGCAAGCCCTGGGCCCTGACCGGCACCAACGGCCAGCGCAAGCCCAACATTATCAACTCCCTCGCGCTCGCGCCGCATGAGCTGGAGGCCTGGAACCAGGTCCGTTTCCAGCGCTACGCGACCGTGCAGGAGCAAGAGCAGATGAGCGAATCCTACCTCATGGAGGACGCAGAGATCTGCGTGGTCGCCTTCGGCATCGCCGCGCGCGTCAGCCAGAACGCCGTGGACACCGCCCGCGCGATGGGCATTCGCGCCGGCATGATCCGTCCCATCACCCTGTGGCCCTTCCCAGAAAAAGCGCTCAAGGCGGCCGCGGAACACTGCAAGGCATTTGTCTCGGTCGAGCTGAACATGGGGCAGATGATCGAAGACGTCCGTCTGTCCATCGAATGCAAAAAGCCCGTCAGCCTCTGCTGCCGCACCGGCGGTATGATTCCGACGCCGGAAGAGGTCGTCCAGGCCATCGTCAACGTCCACCAGGGAGGGAAACAGGCATGATCGTATTTAAAAAACCGAAGGCCCTTACAGACGCGCCGCTGCACTACTGCCCCGGCTGCACCCACGGCATCATTCACCGCCTGGTCGCGGAAGCCATCGACAGCCTGGACATCGCCGGAAAGACCATCGGCGTCGCTTCGGTCGGCTGCTCCGTATTCACGTATAATTACTTCAACTGTGACATGGTCCAGGCCGCGCACGGGCGCGCCCCGGCAGTCGCGACCGGTCTCAAGCGCGCCGACCCGGACAAGATCATCTTCACCTACCAGGGCGACGGCGACCTGGCCTCCATCGGCACCGCGGAAACGGTGCATTCCGCCGCGCGCGGCGAGAATATCACAATCATTTTCGTCAATAACGCGATTTACGGCATGACCGGCGGCCAGATGGCCCCCACCTCCCTGCCCGGCCAGGTCACGCAGACCAGCCCTTACGGCCGTGACGTGAACACCGTGGGCTATCCCGTGCGCATCTGCGAGCTGCTGTCCACGCTCGACGGCGCGGGCTATATCGAGCGCGTCGCCGTCAACAACGTCAAAAATGTCCGCAACGCCAAAAAGGCCATCGAAAAGGCGTTCCGCCGCCAGGTAGAGAAAAAGGGCTTTTCGCTGATCGAGGTCATCTCCACCTGTCCGACCAACTGGGGCAAGACCCCGCAGGCCGCGCTGGAATGGGCGGAGCAGAACATGATCCCCTATTACCCGCTCGGCGTGTACAAGGATAAATACAGTGAGGAGGCGGCCAAATGAGCACCACGCAGGTATTGATCGCGGGCTTTGGCGGTCAGGGCATCCTGTTCGCCGGTAAATTTCTTGCGTACGCGGGGCTGCTGCAGGGGCGCAACGTATCCTGGCTGCCCTCCTACGGCCCAGAAATGCGCGGCGGCACAGCCAACTGCTCGGTCATCCTGAGCGACACGCAGGTCGGCTCCCCCATTGTCAGCCATCCGGACATCCTGATCGCCATGAACCTGCCCTCTCTGGAAAAATATGAGCACGAAGTGCCCGTCGGCGGCTGTATCTTTGTGGACAGCTCGCTGGTCAAGCGCCCGGTGGACCGCAGCGACGTCCGGGTCTACCCCATCCCCGCCACCGCCATCTCGACGGAAAAGGGCTACGACACCCTCGCCAACATGATCCTGATGGGTCACGTGATCGCCCACACGCAGGTCATTCCGAACACGATGATCCGGCCCGCCATGCAAAAGGTCGTGTCCGCGCGGCACGCCGACCTGCTCGAGAAAAACATTGAGGCCCTGCAGCTGGGCGTCAACTACAAGGCGTAATCAAGGAGGAAACATCATGCTGAATATCCGCATCGAGCGCACCGCGCACCCCAAGCAGAAACCCGCCCAGGGTCAGGCCCTCGGGTTTGGCAAGATTTTCACCGATCATATGTTTATCATGAACTACACCGAGGGCCAGGGCTGGCACGACGCGCGCATCGTGCCCTACCAGCCGATTTCGCTGGAGCCCAGCGCCATGGTGTTTCACTATGGCCAGACGATGTTCGAGGGCCTGAAGGCGTACAAGGGCGTTGACGGCAAGGCCTACCTGTTCCGGCCGGATATGAACGCCAAGCGCGCCAACGCCTCCAACGACCGCCTCTGCATCCCCCGCATTCCGGAGGAGGATTTCGTGCAGGCGATCAAGGCCGTGGTCAAAATCGATGAAGACTGGATCCCCACGGATCCCGGCACCTCCCTGTATGTGCGCCCGTTCATCATCGCCACGGACGAATTCCTGGGCGTTGCCCCGAGCAAAACCTACCTGTTCATCATCATCCTCTCCCCCTCCGGCGCATATTACGCCAGCGGCTTGAACCCGGTCGGCATCTGGATCGAGGACGAATACGTGCGCGCCGTGCGCGGCGGCATCGGCTTCG
>CAMNEH010000058.1 GCA_946536315.1 uncultured Clostridia bacterium | reverse complement strand
GACAAGCTCTCCACCGGCTGCAAAACGGCGCTGAACGTGCTGTATAACCCGGACAAGGTTTTCGATATCCGGGAGTGCGGCGATAACGCGCTGGACGTGATTTATTCACTGCCCGAGGGAAATATCTATTGCGATTACCCGCTGATTTCCTTTGATATGGATAAAGTGCTGGTATATGAGAAAAAAGGAAAGCGGGAAATCGACTCCTACGATGCTTTGAAGGAGTGGTGGAGCCATGAGGATTAAACCGGTCGTACGCGATCGCATTCAAACACAGCACACCTCTTATGTGGTAGATTTCGTTCTGGAAGCCAACGTTACCTTCATCGTCGGCGATTCCGGCACGGGAAAATCGGCTGTTTTCTCCTTCCTGCAGGAGCTGGCAGCGGAAAACAAGGCCATCAAGTGCTACAATTATCTTGACAAGAAAACGGGGTATAAATCAGCAATAAAAAATGCAAAAGGCAAGCTGTTGATCATCGACAACGCGGATATCCTGCTGGATGATGACATGCGCTGGCATATCGCCACGGACGGAAAAAACCAGTATATCCTGATCGGCAGGAACCCCTCGGGATTGATGCTGAATCAGGAAGACATTATGGAACTGAGCAGCAAGACGGACAACGGAAGAACGCTGTTTACGCTTAAGCATAGCTTCTGATCCGATACAGCAGACAAAGCAAATCAGATGGCTTGACGCCCGGGAATATGCCAGGGCAGTCGCCCGGAACAGCAGCTGGACAAGGTATCAGGCAATCAATAGATAACAAGGATGTATGATCATGACAGAATGAACCGAATTGCAGGTGAAGCTGGCGGAGCAGTTACTCTTATCTGTACTGCGCAAGGAAATGTACGTTACATACAGTGAACTTGCAGGAAGAGTTGATCCCCCAATCCATCATCGCAATGTCGGAAAGAATGTCGGTCAGATTTCTATCCTCTGTCATGAGTTAGGGCTTACCCTGCTGTCTGCAAAAGTAGTTACAACAGCACGGATTATTCTTGCTTTCCCTCACCCGAAAATTCTTCTTCTCACTCTTATATATAGAGATAGAAGAAGAATTGTCAATAGTCGTCGTTACACTCCCGAAGTAGGAATGACTTCCTTGAGTCAGTCATTCCTACTGTCGAGGAGAGCAACGGTAACTGTCCAGCGCAGAAGAAACGGCCACAGGGGCACCGGCAGAGCGCAGTTCGCCGCAGCGCCGACGCCTGCGCCGCCACGGTCCCCTTTTTCCCGACATGCCGTTGACGCGCAAAAAGCACGTTCCAGCGCCGTCATTTTCAGGCGGCAATCCGGGGTGGACAAATACTCGACCGCCTGCCCAGAGCCCAAAAATGTCCGTCCCAGGCCGCACATTTTGCGCAGAGAATGCATGATCTGGGCTGCGGGCCGTAGTCACCGTCACGATCAGTCCCGCCCGTCCCGTCATTCCGCTTCTATCTCTGCGTCTCTGCAGAGATAGAGGCGGAATGACGTCGTGATCTATCAGGGGTTTTCCTGTATCTGTCTGAGCTGCCGCATGGCATTCCGGGCGGTCTGGCCGTACTGCGCGCTCAGCTCCGCATAGACCGCATACAGGCGGTCATACACGGCGCCGTCGGCGGGATCGGGGGCGTACACGGTATAGCGCTCCGGGACCATCGCGCGGACCGCGGCCGGCTCGTCGGGGTACGCCCCGGCGGCAATCGCCGCCGAGATGGCGCTGCCGGCTGCCGTGCTCTGGCCGCCATCCGGCACCAGGCATTCCATATGCAGGACATCCGCATACAGCTGGCACAGCAGCGTGTTCTTCTGCGGGATTCCCCCGCCCAGGACCAGCCGCTTGACAGGTACGCCATGGCGCTGATAGTTTTCGATGATCATACGCGCGCCGAACGCCGCGCTTTCCAGGAAGGCGCGGTAGATTTCTTCGGGGCGGGTGCGGAGGGTCAGGCCGATGATCAGGCCGGTCAGCGAGGCGTCGTTCAGGATGCTCCGGTTGCCGTTCCACCAGTCCAGGGCGATCAGGCCGGTCTGCCCCGGGGCCAGCTTCCTGGCCAGATCGGTCAGGTACGACTGGACGCCCAAGCCGGCTTCCGCCGCCCGGACGCGCACATCGTCCGGCACCAGCTGCCGCTCGAACCACGCAAAACCGTCGCCTACGCAGCTTTGTCCCGCTTCATACAACGGCATGTTCACCAATCCCCGGCTGAGCGAGCCGGTGATCCCGGGTACGGGGACCAGCTTCTCCGCCGGGCAGATATAGCAGCCGGATGTGCCCAGCGCCGCAAGGCAGGTTTCCGGGCTGATCACGCCCGCGCTGAGCAGGCCCGCATGGGCGTCCAGGATGCCGCTGGCCACGGTGATCCCGCCATTCAGGCCCCACCGCGCCGCCAGCTTGTCCCTCAGGCGTCCCGCAGGCCGGGACGCGGGAACGATGTCTCCGCGAAGCTTCTCCAGCGCGGACTCAAAGCCCGGGCGGGCCGCCGACAGCACCTCCCGCGAGGGGCACTCCCCCTGCGAATAGTATACCTTCAGGGCGAGCACCATTTCCGAGCGCGTCAGCCGGCCGGTCAGATACAGGACCATCAGGTCCGGAAAATCCACATACGTATCCGCCTGGGCATAAAGGTCCGGCGCTTCATCATACAGCTGCAGCAGCTTGGGCCAGAAGCCCTCCAGATTGACCGTGTCCCCGTAATACTGCAGCCAGGGCGCATGCTTCTCCCGCGCGGCGCGCTCGAAATCCACCGCCTGTCGGCCCGCCGCGTGGTGCTTCCAGAGCACGGTATAGGCATGGGGCCGGTCGGGATAGCGCACAGAGAGCGGCACCCCCTGCGCGTCCAGCGGGGTGCAGGTCGAGGTGGTCGTGTCCACGCCGATCCCGATCACCTCGCCCCCCGCGGCCGCTTCGGCTAACGGCGGCATCACGCGATCCAGCGCCGCCACGTAATCCGATGGGTCCTGCAGCGCCCATTCCGGCGGAAGCGGCGTTCCGTCCGGCAGCGTCCTGTCCATCACGCCGTGAATATAGCTTTCTGACGCCTCGGCGATCACGCGGCCATCCGACACGTCCATCAGCACGCCCCTCGCGCTGAGCGTGCCGAAATCCAGACCTATCACATAACGTTTCATATTATTCATTATTCGCCTTTTCTGCCGAGAACACCATGTAGCTTTCTACTGAAGGGCAAAGGCGCAGCTCTCCATTCTCCTGGAGGATCAGGCGCATGCCCTCATAGTACGCCTCGCCGTTTTCCGCGGACCAGTGGCCGCCGCCATCGGAGACCATATAGCACAGCTCGCCCGTGTAATCGGCGTTCAGCGTCAGGCGCAGCGGAATGCCCAGCGCCACGGGATCCAGCGGCTTGCCGTCCATGACGATGCCCGTGCCAACCCACTCGCCGATCAGCGCCGAAGCCGGTGTCTGCGCGTCGCCGTCCGGCGCAGACCGGTCGGGATCGCGCCGGAATACCAGAATGCCCTCCGATTCGTCGCCGTACTGCAGCCGGCCGTCGTCCGTCAGCTTGAGCGGCTGGCCGTCATAGTACATCGTCCCGTTTTCCCAGCGCCAGGTCTTCCCGCCGTCCGGCAGCGCATAATCGAGCTCGCCCGTCCCGTCCGCGTTCAGCGTCAGCGACAGCGTGATCCCGATCTCCTCCGGCGACAGCGCCTGTCCCCACAGGATGAGGCTCTCCCCCTGCCAGTATCCCAGATACGCCCTCGTCGGGTCATCCGGGACAGTGGCCGGCGTTGCGGTCGGCGCGGGCGTGACCGGTACAGCGGTCGGCGCGGGCGTGGCCGGCGCAATGATGATCACCGGCGCTTTCCGTTCCCGCGGCGCGGGCGTCGACGGGAACGACGGCATGACCCGTTCCTGCGGGGCTTCCGTCGCTGACGGCGCTTCTGTCATCTCTGGCATCGGTAAAGCGATGACTGTCGGCACAGGCGTCGGCGCTTCCGTAACTGTCGGCGCTTCCGTCGCTGACGGGGCCTCCGTCATCTCCGGCGCGGGAGCGGCAGTCAACGCAGGCGTTCTCCGTTCCCGTGGCGCGGGCGTCGACGGGAACGACGGCACGACCCGCGGGGCCTCCGTCATCTCCGGCGCGGGCGCGGCGGTCACCGCAGGCGCGGCCGTGAGCGGCGGTTCAGCGCGCTCGACCGCGGCAGAGAGTCCGGCGACGCGCAGGGCATTCGCCGCGGCGGTCAGTTCGTCGTCCGTGCTGTCCCAGGCGATCAGGACCCGGCCGATGGACGCGTCCGAAAAAGCCTCCGGGTCGAATACGGGGATCCTGGCGCTGTTGAAGATCAGCGTGCCGATTTTCGCCCTTTCAAAGGCTTCCTCTTCGATGACTTTCACGCTGGCAGGCAGCGTCAGGCTGTCCAGCACGACGCTTTTGAAGGTTTCCTCACCGACGCGCCGGAGTGTGGCCGGCAGCTCGATCCGCGCGAGACAGAGCATGGACGAGAACAGACCGTGCTCCAGCGCTTCGATGCTGTCCGGCAGCGTGACTGAATAGGTATCGTCGGCGTCGTCCAGCGCGTCCTCGTCGATCGTTGTAACCGGCACGCCCCCGATGTCTCCGGGGATGACCAGGTGGGCGGCGTGACCGTAGTAAGCCGTGATCATCCCGCGCTCCGGGTCAAACGAGAAGTCCGTTTCCGGCGCGGCCTCCGCCCCCGCGGCGGACAGGGCGCCGCTCGGAGCGACCAGCACATGCGCCGGCAGCGCCGCGCGGTAATCCGCCACGAGGTCGTCCGGCACGTAGGCGGTAAAGCCTTCGATAGTGGAGCGGAACGCGTCCGGGGAGATCAGCGGCGCGGGGCCGGTGAAGGTGACCGAACGGAGCGCTTCGTCAAAAGAAAAGCTGCTCTGTCCGATGTACGCCAGGCCGGGCGGAAGGATGACCTCCGTCAGGAGCGGGCAGCCGTTAAAGTTCGCCTCGTCGATCGCGCCCAGGCTGTCCGGCAGGCGGACGGCGCTCAGCGCGGTCATCCGGTACGTCGCAGACTTGCCCAGGTACTGGACGCCCTCTTCCAGCGTCAGCGTTTCGATGCTGGCGTTGTCCATCAGCGCGCGCCGGTTCAGGCCCCATACCTCTGTCCCGTCCAGCACGCCCGGGATGACGACGTCGCCGCCCGGGCCGGCGTAGGCCGTCACGCGGTGCCTGGTGTCCACAGACAGGTCGTCCGCCAGCGCTCCCGCAGAGAGGAGCAGAAGCAGCACCATACTCAGAATCAAAATACGCGTTCTCATCCGAATCCCTCCTGTCCTCCTTCGTCACCGGTCCAGTGTCAGCGTGTTCCGACGGTCAAACCCTCATGCCCAGCTCCAGCCGCAGCTCGTCCTCCAGCGCGCTGAAGCCGGTCAGCGTCATGCCCTGCCTGAGCAGGAAGCGCACCGCGCCGACGTTCGCGCCGGATACATAGGCGCGCAGGGACACAGCACCGGCCGCCTTGGCCTGGGCGCGCGCCTTGGACATCAGCAGCGAGCCGTACCCGCGGCGGCGGTAGCCGTCCTCCACCATCAGGTTGGTGACGCGGACGACCCGGCCGTCCTGCTCCGCCGCCAGCTCCATATACCCAACGCGTTCGCCCTCGTTGTCGATCAGCGTCCAGACATGCGGGTCCGTCAGCCTGGGATCATAGATTTTGGTAATATAGTCCACATGCCGCCGCGGCGTGGCCGCCGCGGTCAGCCGGACCTCAAACCCCTCCCCCGTCTGCATCACCTCTGGCAGGTAGCAGGCGGAGGTGTCAAAGATGTACCGGAGCTCGCCGCCCGCGAACTCCGCTTTCGGCAATTCCAGGAACCGCATGCGTCAATCGATCGAGGCCGGGTAATCGCCCCGGTCATGCAGCGCCTTGAGCGAGGCCTGCACCGTCGCCTTGTCCTCGTGATAGGTGATGCCGAACCAGACCGCGTTCGTTTCGAGCACCTCGACCTGCAGGCCGGCTTCATGCATCAGCTGGTCCACCAGCGCCGGGAGGACATACTCCTTCTTGAGCGGATCGCCCGCCCCGTCGCGAAGGAAGGCCGCCAGGCGCGTTTCGGCCGCCTCGAAGAACCATGGCGTGAAGCCCCAGAAGTTCATGGACACCAGCGCATTTTCCGCCAGCGCGACGCCCCGGGGATCCTGCTCAAAGTCCTTGATCACACCGTCCGTATCGCGCTTGATCTTATAGGTTTCGGTCACTTTCTGAAGATGACCGACTTCATCGGTCGCGCAGACGCCGCGGGTGACGGTGCCGTTTTCCGAGATCGTGTTTTTCAGGTAATAGGCGACCATGGACGCGCGGACCGTTTCCCCCCGCATGCGCCGCAGGCTGTCCGCCATGGCCCTGAAAGCGTCCTTGCCGTAGTAATCATCCGCGTTGATGACCGCGAACGGCTCATGGATCTGGTCCTTCGCCACCAGCACGGCGTGGACAGTGCCGTAGGGCTTGCTGCGCTCCGCCGGGGGGACGAAGCCGCCGGGCAGGCTGTCATATTCCTGATAGGCGTAGCGCACCTCCACCTTTTTCGCGATCCTGTCGCCGATCATCCGGCGGAAGGTGTCGTCCATCGAGCGGCGAATGACAAAGACCACCTTGTCAAACCCCGCCTCGAGCGCGTCATAGATGGAATACTCCATCAGGATCTCGCCGTGCGGACCGATCTGGTCGATCTGTTTGTTGCCGCCGTACCGTGAGCCCAGCCCGGCGGCCATGATCAGCAGTGTCGTATTCATTTCAGCGTTCCTCCTCAGCGTTCTGTATTCAGGCCGCTCACTGCGGCGAAAGGGCCGCCGCGCAGTCCTTCAGCAGTCGGATCACCGGCAGCTGCTGCGGGCAGGCCGCCTCGCACTGTCCGCAGGCCACGCAGTCAGCGGCCTGACCGCGGCCCTCGACCGTGTGCTGATAGCGCTCGCGGGCGGCCGCCGTTTCATCAAAGATCAGGTGCTGGTTCATGCACCGGAAGATGTCGGGGATCGGGATGCCCATGGGGCAGCCGTCCACACAGTAGCGGCAGGCGGTACAGCCGATGCTTTCCACGCTCACCAGCGCCTGACGCGCGCGCTCGATCACCTCGCGCTGGGCGGCGGTCAAACCGGCAAAGCCCCGCATCGTCCGCAGATTATCGCGCATCTGATCCAGGCTGGACATGCCCGACAGCACCGTGAGCACGCCGGGCTGCGATGCCGCGAAGCGGATGGCCCAGCTCGCCGGGGAGGCGTCCGGCTCCGCGGCGGAAAGCACCTCCCGCACGCGCGCCGGCGGGTTCGCCAGCGTACCGCCCTTCACCGGCTCCATGACGACGACCGGCTTGCCGTGCGCCCGCGCCACCTCATAGCAGCGCCGCGACGCCACGCGGCTGTCCTCCCAGTCGGCGTAATTCAGCTGGAGCTGCACGAACTCCGCCTCCGGATGCGCCGCGAGCAGCTGCTCCAGCAGCTCCGGACTGTCATGGAACGAGAAGCCCCAGTGCCTGATCAGGCCCTTGTCTTTCATCCGCGCGACGAAGTCCCACAGGCCGTACCCGTCATATTTGGGCAGGTTGCCCTTGCCGATCGCGTGCAGCAGGTAAAAGTCAAAGTACCCGGCCTCCGTGCGGTCCAGGCTGGTGGTCAGCTGGCGCTCCGCCGCGGCGGCGTCCTCCGCGACGCGCGCGTTCAGCTTGGTCGCCAGCAGGAACCGCTCGCGGGGGTGCCGCCGGACCAGCGCGTCGCGCGCCGCCTCCTCTGATTTTCCGCCATCGTAGACGTAGGCTGTGTCAAAATAGCTGAACCCGCTGTCCAGGAACAGGTCGGTCATGGCAGCAATCTGCTCGACGTCCATGGTCCCGTCCGGCCGCTTCGGCAGCCGCATCAGTCCAAAGCCCAGCTTCGCGATGCCGTTGATTTCCTGCGTCGTGAGCATATTGCGGTCCCCCGTTTCCTATCGATTGTTACTTACTCTTGATATACGGCTTGCCATTGGCCGAGGGCACATGCGACCGGCCTACGAACAGCACCAGCGTGATGACCGTTACCACATACGGGATCATGGACAGCAGCTGCATGTTGACGCCCGACGAGCCGCCGAGCACCACCTTGAGTCCGGAGCAGAAGCCGAACAGCAGGCAGCCGATCAGCGCGCCCTGCGGACGGAACTTGCCGAAGATGACGGCCGCGATCGCGATAAAGCCCTGGCCCACGATCGAGATTGGGCGGAACTGTGTAGAGATGGCCATGGTGACGCACGCGCCGCCCAGCCCCGCCAGGAAGCCGGAAATCGTGACGCAGCCCAGGCGCATCCCGATCACGTTGATGCCCAGCGTTTCGCAGGCCTGGGGATGCTCGCCGCAGGCGCGCAGGCGCAGGCCGAAGCGCGTCTTATAGAAGACGAACCATACCACCACCACCGCGATGAATACCAGATAGGTCGAGGCGTAGGTAGCGAACACGTTATCCATGAACCGCCCGAACACCGTGGTCGTATCGAACAGACCGGTGAAGAGCTTGGGGATCTTCTGCGTCGCCGTCAGCGGGATGGTGTCGGTGGAGTTGAACATGACCTTCGAGATCATGATCACGATGCCGGGGCCCAGCATGTTGATCGCGGTGCCGGCGATGGTCTGGTCCGCGCCGAGCTTGACCGTGGCCAGCGCGTGCAGCGCGCCGAACAGCGCGCCGGCGAGGCCGCCGCAGAGGAAGCCGATCCAGGGACTGCCCGTCGCCCACGCGACCACCGTTCCGGTGAACGCGCCGGCGGTCATCATGCCCTCAATACCGATGTTGACCACGCCGGAAACCTCGGAAAAGCAGGAGCCCAGCGCGGCGTACAGCAGCGGCGTCGTATAGACCAGCGTAGCATACAGCACTACGCCCAGGCTGTTGATAAATCCGGTCATGAGCGGACGTCCCCCTTTCTGGGCTGCGCGGACGATTTCGGTGCGCGCTTCAGATACTTCAGGTAACGGAAAATGACGGAAATGGCGATGAAGAAGACGACGGTGCCGACGATGACGTTGATCAGCTGCGTCGGGGCGCCGACCAGGTTCAGCTTGCTGCCGCCGTACACCAGCGCGCCATAGAACAGTCCGGCGACAAACACGCCGAACGGATTGGAGCAGCCCATCAGCGCGACCACGATGCCCGCAAAGCCGAAGCCCTCCTGGGAGGAGAAGATACTGATGCGCCGGCCCATGCCCATCAGCTGCAGCGCGCCCGCGAGGCCTGCCAGCGCGCCGGAGATGGCCAGGGCCGTCAGGATGGAGCGGTTGACGTTGATGCCGCCGTACTCCGCGGCGTACTTGTTGGCGCCCACCGCCTTGAGCTCGTAGCCGAGGGTCGTCTTCTCGATGACGAACCAGATGATCAGCATGATCACGATCGCCACCAGGATGCCCCAGTTGGCCGTCGTGGCCAGGCCGGCCTGCTTGATGAAATCCTTGCTCAGCACCATGCTGGCGTTGTCAGAGATGTTTTTGGTCGCCTCCGCGCTGCCGTCGCTGTGGATGCCCGGAAGCCCCGCGATGAAGTTGGACAGGTAAAAGGCGATCCAGTTGAACATGATCATGCTGAGCACCTCGTTGATGCCCCATTTGATCTTGAAGAAGGCGACGATCATTCCCCACAGCGCGCCGACCACCATGCTGCCGATGAAGCACAGCGGGATCAGGATGGGCTTGGGCACGTCCGGCAGCAGGATGCCGATGACCGCGGCCGTCATGGCGCCGACGACAAACTGGCCCTCTGCGCCGATATTGAACACACCGGTCTTGAACGAAAAGGCCACGGACAGTCCCGCGACGATATACGGCACGGAATACACGACGACATAGGAGAAGCCCTTCAGGTTGGTCACGCTGTCCAGCAGCCGGCCGTAAGCCTTTTCCGGCGAGAGTCCCATGATCAGCAGGAAGATCGCGCCGACCAGGAAGCCCAGCAGGATCGAAAGCAGGATATGGATAAACGTGTTTTCAGACAGGAAATCCAGTACGGATTTTTTCTTCGTCATGCCTTTTTCCCTCCCGCCATCATGAGGCCGAGTTCGTTCTCGTTGGCGTCCTTCCCCGGGATGCTCGCCACGATCTGGCCGTCAAAAATGACATCGATCACGTCCGAGAGGCTCATGATCTCGTCCAGCTCGAACGATACGAGCAGGACAGCCTTGCCCTTGTTCCTCAGACCGACGATGTAATTATGCACGTACTCGATCGCGCCGACGTCCAGTCCGCGGGTCGGGTTCACCGCGATCAGAAGGTCCTTGTCGTTCTGCACCTCCCGGGCAATGATGACCTTTTGCTGATTGCCGCCTGACAGCGTGCCCGCCGGGCGTTTTTCGCTGTGGTCCGGACGGATGTCATAGGTCGCGATCGAATCGCTCGCGTGCCTGAAGATGGGATCGCGCTTTAAAATATGCTTTTCGGAGAACGGGTTCCGGTCGTAGTTCTGCAGGATCAGGTTGTCCTCGATGGAAAAGTCGAGCACGAGGCCATGCTTCTGCCGGTCCGCGGGGATGCTGGATACGCCGTGCTCGAAACCGAAGTGCGGGGGTTTGTTGAAGATGCTCACGCCGTTGATGGTCGCATCGCCGGAGGTGCCCTTCTTGAGCCCGGTCAGGATCTCCACCAGCTCGGTCTGGCCGTTGCCGTCGATGCCGGCGATGCCGACGATTTCCCCGGCGTGCACCTGCAGGCTGAGTCCCTTCAGGATCTCGACGCCGCGGTAATCGACGCCGTGCAGGTCGCGCACGTCCAGCACCACCTGCCCGGGCGCCTGCTCCGGTTTATCCACCTTAAAGGTCACCTTGCGGCCCACCATCATGCTGGCCAGGTCGTTCTCGTCGACCTTTTCAACGTCCACAGTATCGATATACTTGCCCATGCGGATGATGGTGCAGAAATCGGCGGACTCCTTGATCTCCTTCAGCTTGTGCGTGATCAGGATGATGCTCTTCCCGTCGGCGGTCAGGTTATGCATGATTTCGATCAGCTCGACGATTTCCTGGGGCGTCAGCGAGGACGTCGGCTCATCCAGGATCAGGATGTCCGCGCCGCGGTACAGCGCCTTGAGGATTTCCACGCGCTGCTGCATGCCCACGGAAATGTCCTCGATCTTCGCGTCCGGATCGATGGACAGGCCATAACGCTCGGAGATCTCCACGACGTTTTTCCGCGCGGTCTCCATATCCAGCGTCGTGCCCTTGAGCGGCTCCGTGCCAAGGATGATGTTTTCAGTGACTGTGAAGGGCTGCACGAGCATAAAGTGCTGGTGCACCATGCCGATGCCGGCTTCGATCGCCTCACGCGGGGAATTCATGACGATTTTTTTGCCGTTCACCAGGATGTCGCCCGAGGTCGGCTTCAGCAAGCCGTACAGCTGGTTCATCAGCGTGGACTTCCCGGCGCCGTTCTCTCCCAGGATCGCGTGGATTTCTCCCTTATGCACTGTCAGGTTGATGCCGTCGTTCGCGACGAAATCCCCAAACTTTTTGACAATATTGCGCATCTCGATCACTGGTGTACTCATGTCTACGTGTTCCTTGGCCAAGAGACCCCCCTCCTTCTTTTTCACAGCTTTATATCATTTTATTGCATTTATAAAAGATGGTCAACTGTTTTTGGGAATTTTTCATCAGAAACACCGTGATTCGAGGTTGCCAGAAGCTTCCCGCGCAAGTATAATAGCGATGTCTGTCCGACAAAAAAAGACGCCGCGCCAGGCGCGGGGTCTTGAAGAAAGGAATGACATGGATGGGATTTCATCAGCGGATTGCGGTGTTCTGCGGCTCCAGCGCGGGGACGCGGCCCGAATACGCCGCCGCGGCGTCCGCGCTGGGCGCGCTCATAGGGGCGCAGGGGCGCACGCTGGTATTCGGCGGCTGTCTGGACGGGCTGATGGCGGCCGTCGCGAAGAGCGCGGCGGCGCACGGCGCGGCCATCAGCAGTGAGTTTGTGCGCGGCCTGTACGGCGCGTCCGACCGCCTGCCCGGCGCTCAGGAATACATTTACGACAACGTGCGCGAGCGCAAGCGCGGGCTGATTTCGCACTGCGACGCGTGCGTCGCGCTGCCGGGCGGTTTCGGGACGCTGGACGAGCTGACCGACGTCTTCGCCGCGTCGCAGCTGGGCGAGATCGCCCGACCGGTCGGCCTGCTCAATGTTGCGGGATATTACGACGGGCTGCTCCGCTTTTTTGACACGATGCGCGCGGAGGGCTTCCTGGCCCCGGAATGGGACCGCCTGTACGTGACCGCGGAGACGCCGGAGCGGCTGCTTTCGCTGCTGGACGCTCAGTAATCGGGCGAATACGGCATCACGGCGACGATTTCGTCCTCAATATAGATGAAACGGTAGAGGCCGCCGATGGAAACGTTGGCGGTAAATTCCCCGATGTTGCGCGCGCGCTGGGGCGAGGACATCGTGCCGTAGTAGAACACGCAGTTCTCCGCGCAGGCGTAGCGGTAATGGTCCGCCGTTTTGTTCACATAGGTCGACACGTTGCCGTCTAGATAGGTGACGGTGCCCAGGTCCGCGTCGATATACCATTTTCCGCTCTTCTGGTAGATATTGTCGATGCTGCCGGCTGAAACGCGCGTGCGTTTTTCGCTGGGCCTGCGCTGCAGGAACACGGTATACACGGTACGCCCGCCGCTGCCGGCCACTTCGATGGTGACCTGCTGAGGATTGTCCGTCATTTTGATATAGCTGGAGGCCGAGCCGCTGCGCACGACGGCGCCGTTCACATAGATGGTCGCGTACAGATCGCCCGACACGGGCGTAAACTGGACGCGGCTCACCCAGCTGGCGACGGTGAGCAGGTAGGTGGTCACTGTCGGGCTGAAGTACGCGGGCAGCATTTTTCCCGTATTCGGGCAATTGTGCGTCAGCGAGGTCAGCGTCGGCGCGTCCCCGTTTGACGCGGCGGCCGGAGTCCCCCAGTAATAGTCCCCGACCTGCAGCTCCTCATCGGCCGCCGCCAGGGGCAGCGCGCACGTTACCAGCAGACACAGGGCGATCCACAGGCACAGCTTTCTGGCACCTTTCATCATTTGCCTTCCCTCCCGGACCGGTTGAACCGGTACACTATTATAACGCGGGACAGGCCCCGTTTTATCCCGATTTAACAATTGTTTCGACTCTTTTAATACTCTTGTTACATTTGGAGTGGATATGAACCGGATTCGATACGACGAGCTGATGCGCGAGGATATCGCGCGGCTGAAGGAACAGGGGCGGCGGCCCAGGCTGCTGCTGCACGTGTGCTGCGCACCCTGCTCCACCGCCTGTCTGGAGCTGCTGACGGACGTGTTCGACGTCACATGCTTTTACTGCAACCCGAACATCTCCCCTCAGGAGGAATACGAGCGCCGTCTGCAGGAGCTTGACCGCCTGCTGAAGGAGCTCCCGCTGCGCGCCAGGCCGGACCTGCTGCCCTGCGCGTATGAGCCGGAACGCTTTGAGGCCATCGCCCTGGGCCTGGAGGCCGAGCCCGAGGGCGGGGCGCGCTGTGAAAAATGCTACCGCCTGCGCCTGGAGGAAACCGCGCGCGCGGCGAAGGCCCACGGATACGATTACTTCACGACCACGCTCTCCGTCAGCCCCTACAAGAACGCGGAAAAGCTGAACACGATCGGCGCGGCCCTGGCAGAGACCTGGGGCGTCAGGTATCTCTTTTCGGACTTCAAGAAACGCGACGGCTACCTGCGTTCGATCCGCCTGAGCGCAGAATACGGCCTGTACCGCCAGGACTACTGCGGCTGTGTGTATTCCAAAGCGCAGGCGGAGGCCCGGCAGGCGCTTTGATCCCCCTTGTCTTTTTTCCCGTTTCAGGGTAGAATACCGCTGTCGGCGGGTTTACGCCGCATCATACAGAAAAGAGGATTCCGATTTATGAGTGAATGCAATCACGACTGCTCTTCCTGCTCGCAGTCCTGCGCCGACAGGGACCCAAAGTCCCTGCTCGCCCCGCCCCACGCCGGCGCTGCATTTGATAAGGTCATCGCGGTCGTCAGCGGCAAAGGCGGCGTCGGCAAATCGCTGGTGACCGGACTGCTGTCAGTGTCCGCGCAGCGCGCCGGATACCAGACCGCCATTCTGGACGCCGATGTGACCGGGCCTTCCGTACCGCGGATGTTCGGCCTCCGGGAAAAGGCCATGGGCAACGAGAACGAAATCTTCCCCGTGCTCACCAAAACGGGCATCAAAACCATGTCCCTGAACCTGCTTTTAGAGGATGAAACCGCTCCCGTCGTCTGGCGCGGGCCTGTGATCGCCGGCACGGTCAAGCAGTTCTGGACCGACGTCGCCTGGGGCAAGAACGACGTCATGTTCATTGATATGCCGCCCGGAACGGGGGACGTGCCGCTGACCGTATTCCAGAGCATTCCCGTGGACGGGATCATCGTGGTCACCTCCCCGCAGGAGCTGGTGGGCATGATCGTAGAGAAGGCCGTCAATATGGCCGGCCTGATGAACATCCCCGTGCTCGGCCTGGTGGAAAACATGAGCTATGCCGTATGTCCGGACTGCGGAAAGCATATTCCCGTGTTTGGCGAGAGCCACGTCGGGGAGGTGGCCGCCAAGTACAGCCTGCCGCTGCTCGGGCGTATCCCCATCAACCCCAAGCTGGCGGCCGCGTGCGACGCCGGCCTGATCGAGCTGTTCGAGGGCGACTGGCTGGACGGCGCGCTGAAGGCCGCGCTTTCCTGAGCCGTGGCGATGATATTTTGCCCGCTGTACAGCGGGTCCAGCGGCAACTGCGCATATGTGAGCGACGGAAAGACCGGCATCCTGATCGACGCCGGTCTTTCCGGCAGGCAGATCGTGGACGCGCTCAGCCAGATCGGCGTCCTGCCCGAAACCCTTGCCGGCATCATCATCACGCACGAGCACAGTGATCACGTCAAGGGCGCGGGCATCCTCAGCCGCCGCTATCATCTGCCCATTTACGCCAACGACGGCACCTGGCAGGGCATGGCGCGGCAGGTCGGCGCTGTGCCCGCCGGCCTCAGCCGGTCGTTTGAAACCGGACAGGATTTTTATATCGACGGCCTGGCCGTCCACCCGTTTTCCATTCCGCACGATGCGAATGACCCCGTCGGCTTCCGCGTATACGCCGGGGCGAGGAGCGTCGCCGCCGCCACGGACATGGGCTATGTCCGCAGGGACGTGCTCGAAGCGCTGCGCGGCGCGGATATGGTGCTGTTTGAAAGCAACCATGATCCGGACATGCTGCTGCGCAACCCGCACTATTCCAGCGCGCTCAAGCAGCGGATTCTCGGCCGGCACGGGCACCTGAGCAACGAAGCCTGCGGGCAGGGCATCTGCCTGCTCGCCGACAGCGGCGTCCGCCACGTGATTTTAGGCCATCTGAGCGGCGAAAACAATACGCCCGAGCTGGCGATGGACACCTCCCTGCGGATTCTCGAAGCGCGCGGCATCGCCGTCGGTCAGGATATGGGCCTGTATATGGCTTGGCGCGACCATGTGGGACAGACTTACCGCATCGAATGAACGCCGGGGCCCGGCCCGCTGCCGGCGTCCGGTCCGAAGCCGGCGTCCGGCCCGCTGCCGGCGCCCGGCGGTCTGGTGCGCCGTTGGCGGCTGCGCCGGCGTCCTGCTGGGCATGCGCGTGTCCGCGGCCTATACGGCGCTGTGGCTGGCCATCGCCGGCGCGCTGCTCGCCCTGACGCTGCTGCTGAGGCCGCGCGGCGCGATGGCGGCGCTGGCGGCCGCCTGCGTCACCGCGCTGCTCTTCTGCGCGCGGACAGGCGCGGTCATGCGCGATACGCTCCCGCCCGAGGGCAGCTATACCGCCCAGGGCATTGTCCAGCAGACGCCGCGCCTCCGGGACGACGGGCGGCATATCGCCGTGCAGCTGCGCGATGTCACGCTGACCGGCGGGGATGGCTCGGTGTTTTCCCTGGACGGTCTGTACTGGACCGCCTATGTCGACCCGGAAGCGCCGCTGCCCACGCCCGGCAGCGCCATATCGGCCAGCGGGCGGCTGTATGCCCCCAGCGGCCAGCGCAATCCGTACGGCTTCGATTTCCGGCTCTATCTGAAGCAGAATCATATGTCCGCCGGCTTTTACAACAGCGGCGAATATACCGTGACCGACGGGACGCCGCCCTCGCTGCGCGCCCGGATCATCCGGCTCAGATACCGCCTGCTCGATCAGATCGCCCTGGTGTTCCGGGAGCACGCCGCCCTTCCCATGGCGCTGCTGCTGGGCGAACGCGACGCGATGACGGACGAGGACCGCGCCGCCTTTACCCGCGTCGGCATCGCGCATATCCTGGCGGTCTCAGGGCTGC
>CAMNEH010000057.1 GCA_946536315.1 uncultured Clostridia bacterium | reverse complement strand
TATCAATGGCGCTGGGGTCGACAGCTTCCTTCGCGCCGATGAACTGGGCGAGGAAAGCCGCGTTATCTTTGACGTTGGCAAGGAAAGTCGCGTCTTCGTTCGTGCTGGCGTCGCCGATCTCGATGCCGCAGACCGCGCCGTTCTCATCGATACCGACGGTCACGGGGAAGGTGCCGGTCAGGCCCTTGCCTTCAGCGGCGACGGTCTTCGAGCCTTCGGGAATGGCCACGCTGGCTGGCTCAGCGGCGGGAGCTTCCGGTGCCGCCGGAGTTTCGGCAGGCGCTTCCGGCTCGGCGGGGGTTTCCGCGGGGCGCAGCGCTGCATTGACGGCGTTGGCGACGCCCAGGCTGCTGGTGGTCGCGCCGGCGACGGCGTCGATCTCTTCCGGGTTGATCCCTCCCCGCACGCCGATGAACTGGGCGAGGAAAGCCGCGTTATCTTTGACGTTGGCAAGGAAAGCCGCGTCTTCGTTCGTGCTGGCGTCGCCGATCTCGATGCCGCAGACCGTGTTATTCTCATCGATACCGACGGTCACGGGGAAGGTGCCGGTGAGGCCCTTGCCCTCGACGGCGACCGTCTTCGCGCCCTCGGGGATGGCCACGTCGGGCACGTCCGCGGCGGCGGCCGCCTGAGCGGCATATGCGGCAGGGTCATTGACGTACAGCAGCACCTTGCTGACCGCGTCGTTGACAGAGCCGGAGGAAACAGTCGCGCCGGAAACGGTGTCCAGCCCGGCAGCGTCCACCGCGGTCTGGCCGACAAACTGGCTCAGGTACGCCGCGTCGCCCTGCACCTTGGACAGGAAGGCGATATCGTTGGCGGAGAAGGTGTCCTGCACCTCTACCGCGGTCACCGCGCCGCTCTCATCCAGCGTGATGACGATGGGGAAGGGGCCGCTGACGCCCTGGCCGGCGATCTGGTAGCGATGATCGCCCAGCTCCTCGATGGCCACTTCGGGCTCCGCCAGACGGATGTCCGCGGCCTCCGCAATGTACTTCGCGGTCTCGTTCGTCCCGCGCACGACGGCGCTGGAGGTGATAGTGGCCGCGGTGATGGCGTCGATCTCGCCGCCGTTCTTGCTCAGACTGACGGGATAGGCCTTGCCCGAGAACTGGCCGTAGAAGGCCTCGTCCTTGGATTTTGCGCCCAGACCGGCGGTTTCGCTGAAATTGGCGCCGCCCACGCGCACGCCGGTCAGCGTGCCCGCCGGATCCATGCCCACCGTCACGTCCACCTGGCCGCCAAAGCCCAGCACCGTGCCCGTGGAAACATAGCCCACCGCGGCGCCGGCATCGTCCGTGCCCTGATAGACCGGCGTTTCGCCATCGGCGGTGATCACGTCAAAGCTGACCGCCGATGGCAGCAGCTCCTGGCGTGTCTTTTCCGCCGACAGCCTCTCCTGCTCGGCGATGGGACCCTTGGTGACAGCGTTGGTCATTCCCAGCGCCAGGCTGGCGACCAGCGTGATGGCCAGCAATACGACCCATGCCGCGTACGTTTTTTTCATAGCGTCTGTCCTGCCTCTCTTTGTCCGCTCAGGCAGCGCCGGATCATGGCGTCGTCCGGCGCTCTGCCAAGCATTTCCTGTGCCCGGTGAAAATCCCCTTCGATAATCGCGCTGCGGATGCCGCTGCTGGAAATGACGGAACCGTCGCTGAGCCGTACGCGGGGAACGACCTTCAGCAGGATTCCCCGCCCGGCGCACAGCTGCGCGAGCTCGGCGCTGCCGGTATCGCCCATGTAGCCGAAACGGTGGTCGTCACCGACGATGATCGCCCTGGCGCCAAGCTTATCCAACAGGATCTTCTCAAAGAACACCCGGCCGGGCATGCGGCGGACGCGGTCGTCAAACGGGGTGATGGCCAGCACATCCACGCCTGCCTGTCCGAAGAGCCTGATCTTTTCATCCGGCGCGGTCAGCTGAGGGACCTGGCGCTCTGGGTGCAGCGCCTGCGCGGGCGAACGGTCGAGCGCGTGCGCGCACACCGTCCATCCGTGAGGACCGGCGATCGTCCTGGCGGCCGCGATCAGCGCCAGGTGTCCGCGGTGGACACCGTCGAAATAGCCGAGACAGATCGCGCTTGCGGGCAGCCGCTCAGACAGCTCGTCGGTATTGATCACCCTCATGCCTGTGAAAACCCTCGTCATCGTGTGTCAGAATCAGATCATGCGCCATGTGTTCTGGGGCACTTCTCCACCCGAAAATGTATCACAGCAAAAAACGGATGTCAATAGCCGCGCCGGGGCTGCCCGCAAAAATGTTTACCTATTTTAGACATGCTGAACATTGACACCCGGCGCCATAATGAGTACAATAGACGCATCCTGACGGATTGAAGGAGGTCCTGGCCATGAAACACATCATATCATTGGCGCTGTGCGCTGCGCTGCTCCTGGCGGTCATGCCCGTGGCGTGGGCGGAGACGCAGTATATCTTTCCGGACAGCAATAAGCGGCATCTGACGTGGGACGAGGTCGAGGCATGGAACGTCGAGGCGCTGAACATCGGCTTCAACGAGATCTGGGCTCGCCACGGCTACGTTTTCCGTGTGGGCGGCGCGTGCTACAACTGGTTTTCCCAGCAGGAATGGTATCATCCCATCACGTCCGGCACCAATGAGAAAAACGTCCTGCCCAAGGCGTCTCAGCTGGAATGGGACAACTATCACCTGATCAAGGACGTCATGAGCTATAAGCGCGCGTACGGCCTGGCCAACCAGGGCAGGTCCCTGCCGATGCCCCCACTCAAATTTGACGTGCTGAGCGGATTTGAATACATCAAGCTGCAGGAAAAGCAGACCCTGGCGGTTTATTCCGCGCCGTCCACCGCTTCCTGGCGCGGCGCGAACGGGCGGGCGAGCGTTTCCACCAGCGGACGGGTGTATGCCTACGCGCGGGAAAACAACTGGCTGATGGTCATGTATGAGGCCAACGCCTCCACCAACGCCGTGCGCGTCGGCTGGGTCGACCTGAGCGGCGTCAGGGGCAAAGTGCCCGAGACGGCGGTCGCCGGCTTCAGCGCCGTGCCCGTCACGCTCGGCCAGGCCGTGCAGGTCACGGACGATCCCGTCGCGATGACGCCCATCACCACGCTGCCCGAAGGCGCGACGGTGACGTGGCTGGCGTCCTTCTCGACCAGCAGCCACCTCTGGGACTATATCGAGTTCACGTTTAACGGCAAGGTCGCGCGCGGATTTGTGCTGAACGGCGATCTCGGCCTGGAGGATACCGAGTCCGAAGACTGGGCGAACGGCTGAGCCTATGCGTATCCCGAAAAAAGACGCGCTCAGCTGGTTCCGCTTTTTTGCTGGCCTGCCGGAGGAGGAGGCGCTTTCTCCCCGGCAGGAGGAACTGAAGTATGCTGTTCTGCGCCAGCTGGAGGACGCGGCGCGCGCGCGGCTCGAGCCGCTCAGGGCGAAGCTCAGGGCCCCGAAAACGCTGGACGGCCGTACGCTGTACGTCGGGCCGGACGAGCGGTTCCCCGCGGGCTGCCGGTCCTGCCTGCAGGGCACGGGACTGTCCGCGGTGCGCCGCACCAACCGCTGCGACGCGAACTGCCCGTTTTGCTACGATTACGGGCATCTGAACGAGCAGCCGCCCATCGGCGACGGCCTGTGGGAAATCGGCGGCGGCCGCTGTTACGCGGAGGACCTGCCGCTCATGCTGAAGCTGAGCAACAAGCCCACCGGCGTCGCCTATGTCTACCTGGAGCCGATGCTGGAAATTGACCAGTATTACCCTGTCATGCGCGCCTTCCGCGAGGCGGGCGTGCATCAGCACCTGTATACCAACGGGATCAAATGCACCGAGGATATCCTGGCGCGGCTGGGGGAGAGCGGGCTGGACGAAATCCGCTTCAATCTCGGCGCGTCCGGCGCTTCGGACCATGTACTGCGCATGATGGCGGCAGCGCGCCGGTATATCCCCCAGGTCGGGGTCGAGACGCCGATGACGCCCGCGTTTGAAAAGATCTTCCGCCAGAAGAAGGCGGATATCCTGGCCACGGACCTGGATTTCATCAATTGCGCCGAGCTGCACCTGAACGAAAACAATATCGTCAATTACTGGGGCGAGTCGCTCTACGCGTGCCGCGCGGGCTATATTTCCCCGGTCTGGAGCCGGGAGATCACGCTGCGGATGATGCTTCAGGCAGAGGCGGAGGACTGGCCCGTCGTCGTGCATGACTGCTCCAACATGACCAAGTTTGCCCGCGACCTGAACCTCTGCGCCAAGGAAGGCGGCTGGTTCGGCCGCACGACCTACGGCATGGAGTTCGACGCGTTCCCGTTCGCCGCTTTTCTGCCCGCACTGGAGGACGATACCCTGCCCTTCGTGGCCGAGGAGCCGCTGCCGGCCGGATACCGCGCGGGGGACATCGTTTTCTGATCCATGGCCTGCCTGAAAGGAGCTTTACAGCACATGAAAACGCTGAAAATCGCCGTCATTTTTGCGCTTTGCGCCTGTCTGCTGCCGGGCACGTGCCTGGCGGACGCTGCTCTGGACGCGGCCTTTGAAGCCGGCCGGGTCACCCTCAGGGAATTCCCGATGGCGGGCATCGTCCTGACAGAGGAGAACGTGGAGCTGTCAGAGGAGACGCTGTCCAACGGGAATCCGGCGCCATCCGAGGATTTCTCCGCCTGGCTGGAAACGGTGTTCCCGTTCAGCGTGTCCCCTGACGGGCGAAGCGCGCTGCTGACGGACGGCGCCAGGGTGCTGACCTGGGACGGCGAAAAGGCCCGTGAGCTGCGGCCGTCGTCGGAACGCGGCGTGGAGGACGTGTACGGCAACCTGGCCACGGTCATGCGTGTGCCCTACCACACCCTGTTTGTCAACGGCGACCGCATCGCCTGGTCGCCCGACGGGCGTTACGCCGCCGCGGGCAACGTGACGATGGCGATCATCAATATAAAGCTGTTCATCGATCCCTTCCTGATTGACGTCACGACGGGAGAGATCATTCAGCTGGCCGCGTACAGCGACAAGTTTTTCAACGGTGATATATCTGGCGCGCCGGTGGGCGCCTGCTTCAGCCGGGACGGACGCTACGTCTGCTACATGCTTTACGGCAATGTCGGCGGGCACCGCAGCGCGCTGGTCAGGTTTGATCTCGAAACGGACGCGATGGAAACCTGCCTTTCCGTGACAGATACCGACTATCTCGGGGAACTGTGGGAGCTGCGGGACGGCTCGCTGATGACGCTCGTGGACGTCGCGGCTGACCGCAGGAAAACCGGCGGACGCGCGGGGATCGCGCGCTATGTGCGCACCGGCGCCGGCTGGATGCGGTTTGAACAGAAGCTGTCCATTCCCTATACTGCGGGCTATGCGCGCCGGCTGTACTATTCTGAGGCGTCCGGCGAAGCGCTGGGCATGATCCGTTCCGTCGGGGGCAGCGATATTTTTTTCCTGAGCTTCCGGCCGGACCGGGGCTTCGAGGGGATGAACCGGTACTGGTGCTTCGGCGAGGACGGCCGGCTGACCAGCGTGTCTGCGGAGGAGGCCGGCCGCGGGATGCGAACCGATCCGCGATCGACTGAACTCGTCCGCGAAAGCATCTTGGACGCTATCCTGTCCCCGGACGGGCGCTACGGGCTTTTCCGGACGGTGCTGCAGGGCGCGTGGCACCTTCGCCTGGTCCGCCTGAGCGATATGCGCGCGGTGGAAGTGGCCGGTATCGGACCGGAGGATCTGCAGGTGCTCCCGACCAATCGCATCATCAGCAGATGGAGCGACGGTGTGCTGCTGCTCGCATTACCGGGCGGCGTCAAAGCGTTCACCCTCGAGTGACCGGCTTGACAAATTCTGAGTTTGTACTATCATAGTAAGGTATTTCACGCTGTCCGGCGGACGGCGGAGAGAGGGGAAGACGGCTGATGAGCTCGACGATCATACCGCAGGGATACAGCTCGGTGCTGAACCTGTATGAAACCCAGGAAGCCATCCAGACCATCAAAAAGCTGTTCCAGGGCAACCTGAGCCACGCGCTGAACCTCAAGCGTGTGTCCGCCCCGCTGTTCGTGGACGAGGCCTCCGGTTTGAATGACAACCTGAACGGCGTGGAGCGCCCGGTCGCGTTTGATGTGCTGGAAACGGGCGAGATCGCGGAGGTCGTGCATTCCCTGGCCAAGTGGAAGCGCCTGGCGCTCAAGCGCTATTCCTTCCCTGTGGGGGAAGGGCTGTACACCGATATGAACGCGATCCGGCGGGACGAAGCGCTGGACAACCTGCACTCGGTGTACGTGGACCAGTGGGACTGGGAAAAGGTCATCGCTGAGGAGGACAGGACGCCGGAAACCTTCAGGGAAACAGTGGAGCGCATCGTTTCCGCGATCTGCGTGACCTTGGACATGCTGCGCTGGACCTACCCGCAGCTGCCCGTGCGCCTGGACCGGAACGTGTCCTTTATCAGCTCCCAGGAGCTGGAGGATATGTATCCGTCGCTGACGCCCAAGGAGCGCGAATACCGCTATGTGCGCGCGCATCCGACCGCCTGCATCACGCAGATCGGCGCGCCGCTCAAGTCCGGACGCCCGCACGACGGCCGCGCACCGGACTATGACGACTGGGCACTGAACGGGGATATCTTCTTCTATCACGAGGTGCTGGACTGTGCGATGGAGATTTCCTCCATGGGCATCCGCGTGTCGCCGGCGTCGCTGGATACGCAGCTGACCGCCGCGCACGCCGACGACCGGCGCAGCCTGCCGTTCCACCGGATGCTCCTGAACGGCGAGCTTCCGCTGACCATCGGCGGCGGCATCGGGCAGAGCAGGCTGTGCATGCTGCTGCTTAACAAGGCGCACATCGGCGAGGTCCAGTCGTCCTACTGGGACGCGGATACGCGGCGCATCTGCGCGGAGCGCGGGGTCATCCTGCTGTGAGCCGCCTGAATATCAACAAAAGAGAGGTTTGTCACCATGCTTGAATACCGGTTTGACACGCAGTTGCTGATCGAAGGCCATGACCTGGACGAGGATCAGATCAACGATTATATCCGCGAGCACATCAAGGGCGATTGCCTGCTGGCGGTCGGCGATGATGAGCTGATCAAAATCCACTACCATACCAACGAGCCCTGGCAGGTGCTCGAATACTGTTCGACCCTGGGCGATATTTACGACATCGTGGTGGAGAACATGCAGCGTCAGGAGGACGGCCTGAAGGGCTGAGGGGGCGAATGGTGAAATTGCGGAGGATGATGACCCGCCTGCTCTGCGGCGGACTGTCGGCGCTGCTGGCGCTGACGGGCTGCGCGGCGGTCCGGGCGGAGGAAGCGCCCGCCTCCTATGTGATGGCGGGCTTTGACGGGCAGGACACGGGCCGGCAGTGGGCCGATAACGCGTTCTTTACCGAAATGCAGGCGCGCACCCAGGTGAGCTTCCAGTTCAGGCAGTACGATACCCAGGCCAGCTGGACGGCCGCGAAGGCGGACATGCTCAGCCGCCCGGCCGATCTCCCGGACGTGCTGTTCAAGGCTGGGCTGACCCGCGCGGAGGAGCAGGCGCTGTTTGACGCGGGCGCGCTGATCGACCTTGCTCCGCTGCTGGAGGAAAACTGCCCGAACCTGAGCGCGCTGCTCGCGGCGCACCCGGACATCCGGGACCGGATCACCCTGCCCGGGGGGCAGATCGTTTCGCTGCCCTACGTCACGTTCGCCGCTGCGCAGAACTGCATGTGGATCAACGTCAAATGGCTGAACCAGCTCAAGCTGGAGATGCCGACGGACCTCGAGGGGCTGGAGGCGGCGCTGCGCGCCTTCAAGACCCGCGACCCGAACCAGAACGGCCGGCAGGACGAAATCCCGCTGTCCTTTCTCGGCATTTTTGACCTGAACTTCCTCTCGCACGCGTTCGGCTTCCTGATGAACGACTATCATATCTACGCGAAGGACGGGCAGGCGGTGTACGCGCCGCTGACCGACGAATACATGGCGATGATCCGCTGGCTGCGTGAAATGTACGCCGAGGGGCTGCTGGATAACAACGGCTTTTATACCAGCGACACGCTCCGCGCCGTGACCAGCTCGGACAGTGCGCAGGTGTACGGCATGTTCTTCAATCCTTCGCTGACCAATCTGGTGCCCGCGGACTGGCTGGGCGATTACCAGCTGCTGATGCCCTTGACGGCGGACGGGCAGCAGCGCTACCGCGACCTGTGGGGCAGCACCATGACCGGCACATTTGCCATCACGTCGGCGTGCGCCTCGCCGGAAACCCTGCTCAAGTGGGTGGACACGCTCTATTCGCTGGACGGGGCGATCCTCGCCTCGCTGGGGCGGGAGAACGTGGATTATGTCATCGACGGAGACGGCACCTGGCGCCTGACGGACCGCTTTAACGCCGGGACGGTGTACGCCGCGCAGGAGCTGATCAATACGGGCATCGCGCATCCGGGCGTCAGCTCGGACGAATTTCAGCTGAAGTACTCGGACCAGAAGGTCGCCCGCGTGGTGGCGGATACCCTCAGGGTCAACGAATGCTGTGAGCTGCCGTTCCCGCAGGTTCGGCTGACGCAGGCGCAGCAGGATGAAATATCGCCGCTCCAGCAGCAGATCGGCCTGGCGACGGACCTGCAGGCCAGCCGCTGGGTCCTGGGCGAGGACGAACTGGACGACGCGAGCGTCGCGGCGTTCCGCGAGCAGCTGGACGCGCTGGGCCTGGACAGGTTTATGCGCTTCTGGCAGCAGCGGCTGGACGAAATCGGAGGTAACGGACAATGAACGCATACGCACGGCTGCTCCGCGAGCTGCAGACCGGTGAAACCATGGAATGCTTCAGCCGCCTGTATGGCACGCGGGAAGGCGTGCTGCAGCGGCAGCTGCTGCGCTACGGCAAGACGGTCAAGGCGCATATGGACCTGTTCCAGTCCCAGGGGCCGCTCACGGTGGTGAGCGCGCCGGGACGCGTGGAGATCGTCGGCAATCATACCGACCATCAGAACGGCCGCGTCCTGGCGGCCGCCGTGAACATGGACATGATCGCGGTGGTCTCTCCGCGCGCGGATCAGCAGGTGCGCCTGCAGTCAGAGGGATATCCGCTGCTGACGCTGTCCTTGGACGCGCTGGACCCGGTCGAAGAAGAACGCAATACCACGGCCGCGCTGATCCGCGGCGTGGCGCGGGGGCTGCGCGACCAGGGACATCCGGTGGGCGGCTTTGACGCGATGGTGCAGTCCGACGTGCTCAGCGGCAGCGGCCTGTCTTCGTCCGCGGCGTTCGAGGTGCTGACCGCCGCGATTTTCGACGCGCTCTATCCGGCGGAGCAGCCGCTGGACGCGGTGCGACGCGCGGTCATTTCACAGTATGCGGAGAATGTGTTTTTCGGCAAGCCCAGCGGACTGATGGATCAGATGGCTTCCAGCGTCGGCGGGCTGACGGCGATTGATTTCAAGCATGCCGATCCGGTGGTGGAGCCGCTGCAGTTCAGCTTTGAGCAGGTGGGCTACAGCATCATCGTGGTCAACACCCGCGGGTCCCATGATCAGCTGACCGGCGAGTACGCGGCCATCCGCGAGGAGATGACCGCCGTGGCGCGGTATTTCGGCGAGGGAACGCTCCGGCGGGTCAGCCGCGAGCAGGTGCTTGCCGGGATCGGCGCGCTGCGGGAGGCGTGCGGCGACCGCGCGGTGCTGCGCGCGCTGCATTTCTTTGAGGAAAACGAGCGCGTTTCCGCGCTGGTGCGCGATCTTCGGAACGGCGATCTGAACGCGTTCCTGAAGGGCATCATCGCTTCGGGCGACAGCAGCTGGATGCTGCTGCAGAATGTGCACATGCCCGGTGTGACCCAGCCGGTCAGCGTGGCGCTCGCGCTCGCGCGGACGCTGCTGGGGGATAGCGGCGCATGGCGGGTGCACGGCGGCGGGTTTGCCGGGACGACACTCAATTTTGTCCCGCAGGATCGCGTGCCCGCGTTTATCGCCGCCATGGAGAACTGTTTTGGCGCCGGATGCTGTCACACTTTGGATGTGCGCCCGGTCGGACCCGCGGTGATCCAGCGGCAGGTCTGAGGGCGTCGGCGCGTACTCTACAGGAGGAAACATGAGCAATTACGATCAGGCACAAATGCGTTTCGGTTCGGAGCCGCGCCACCGCCGGATGTCGCGCTATGACGCGGAGCCGGTGGAAGCGCAGCCGGAATCCACGCAGCAGGCGCCGGCTGAAACGACCCGCGCGCCGCGCGTATATGACGGCTACCGCGAAACGGAGGCCGCGGCACGCGCGTCTGCCAGCGAGAACGACGTGCTGCTGCAGCAGCGCAGCCGCGCGTTCGAGAAGCAGGCGCAGCATACGGGCGTCTACACACGGATGACGCAGACGGGCTATCATCAGACCATCCGCCAGTCCCAGCGCGCGAACGACTATGCCGCGCCTGCGCAGGGCGACAGCGACACCCCGCGCAACGGGCAGTATGAGGAGTACGAGCCTTCTGCCCGCGCGGCGGGTGCGGCCCGCCAGATGGGGACTGCCTATCCGCGCGGCGCCGGCTACCGGGGCGACGCGGCCAATCAGGCGTCGGACACCGGCGCGGCCGGTTACCGCGGCGCGTACGACCGTCCGGTCGGGCGCACCAATCAGCGCCCTGCGCCGGGCACCGTGACAGAACCGCGCCGCCGTCCCCCGGAGCCGGAGGATGACCTGACGGAGAAATCGGACGACAGCGAGCGTTTCCCGCTGTTCGCGAAAGTGATCCTGATCGCGGTACTGGTGCTGGTACTGCTGCTGGCGGGACTGTACTTCCTGCTGCCGGAGGGCAACAGCGGCATCATCGGCACCCTGAACAATGTCAAATCGGGCATCGAGGGCACGGTGACCCGCCTGACCGGTCTGATCCGGCCCACGGAGGAGCCGGCGCAGGTCAAAACGCTGACCTGCGTCACGCCGAACGGCACTGTCGGCGATGTGTGCCTGTTCAATATGACCACCTCGCAGAACGTGACCGGCGTCGCCCTGTGCGATTCTGACGGCGGGCGCATCACCAGCAATATCACCAAAGCCCTCACCAGCGATGATAATCTCCGCATCTGGGAGCTTTCCGTCATTTTTGACAAGCCGTATACCGGCGATATTTTCGCGTCCATTCAGCAGGGCAGCAACGTATGGGTGACCTCGGACAAATACGTGACGGTCGCCTATACCTCCCCGCAGCCGACGCAGGCGCCGATCGTGATCGTGCAGACGCTGGATGTGGAGGACGAACCGTCCGACGTCGTCTCTCCGGAGGACGAGGGAGACAACACGCCCACGGGCGGCCCGTTCGTGATCCCGACCGCGTTTGTCGTGGCCACGGCGGCACCCGAAATGAGCGAGCCCGATGATCCGGACGCGACGGCGGACGAATGGGAGGACCTGCCCGAGGACGCGACTGCGGATGAATGGGAGGACCTGCCCGGGGACGCGCCGGAAAAGATGGCGCCCGTCGTGACGGCAGAGCCCACCGATACGCCGGAGCCGACAGCGACGCCGGTGCCTACGCCCACGCCCGAACCGACACCGACGCCCCAGCCGACGCCGACCCCGCTGCCCGCGCTCACCGCGTCGGCGGAGCACAGCGGCCTGACGATGACGGAGAATGTGTATATCGGCGCGAAGACGCAGAAATCCTATGAGCGCGAAACGCCCCTTTCCGCCCCGAACCCGGACGATTACGCCTGCTGGGACGCGGGCGTGCTGACCTTCCGCGGCGATAACTTCCGCCGCAACGCGGCCTTCGGCACGGCCGAAATCGCGGATGACAAGATGAGCGTCGTCTGGAAGAAGGAGCTGGGCTCCCTGCGCACGGCGGAAAACGGCACCGTCTATGGCGTCGGCTGGACCGGTCAGCCCGCGATCGTCAAGTGGTCCAAGGAAATCCGCGGCCTGATGAACCTGAACGAGAGCAAGAAGAACGTGTCCGCCCTGCGCGAGGTCATCTTCTCCGCCCAGGACGGCAAGGTCTATTTCCTGGATCTGACGGACGGCGAGGAGACCCGCGAGCCGATCAATATCGGCTACCCGCTCAAGGGCAGCGTGTCGGTCAGCTCGCGCGGCTATCCGCTCGTCAGCTTCGGCCAGGGCATCTCCAAGCTGAAGAATCAGTCCGGCAAGATCGGCTACTTCCTGTATAACCTGCTCGATCAGTCCCAGCTGATGTTCCTGAACGGCCGCCAGTCCGATACGCAGTCGCAGTATTCCACCAACGGCGCCTTCGACGGCACGGACCTGACCCTCTGGAACGGCGATCACATGATCCTCGCAGGCGAAAACGGCCTGCTGTATACCATCGACCTGAATGTGGATTTCAAGGTGACCAACACCCTGACCGTGACCCCGCAGACCGTCTACCTGAAGAGCAAGGCCAAGGATGCCCGCGATACCCGCGTGGGGATCGAAAGCAGCATCGCCATGTATAACCAGTATGTGTTCATGGCCGACAGCTACGGCGCGCTGCGCTGTGTGGACACCACCACCATGAAAACCGTCTGGGCGTTTGACACCGGGGACAATACCGACGCCGCCATCGCGCTGGACTTTGACGACCAGGGCCGACTGTGGCTGTACACGGGCAACACCAACAGCTACCGCCTGGGCAAAAAGAAAAACGTGAGCATCCGCCGCCTGAACGCCATGACCGGCGAGGTCGACTGGACCTGGGAGGTGGCCTGCAAGCAGGACAATTCCGAGCAGTCGGGCTGCAAGGCCAGCCCGGTGGTCGGCGCCAACGCCATTGATGACCTGGTGATCTTTACAGTGAACATGCTCAACGAAGGCGGCAGCAAGATCGTCGCGCTGGAAAAGGCGACCGGCGAGGTTCGCTGGGAATTCGGCATGGACGCCAACGCCATCTCCTCCCCGGTCGCGGTGTACAACAACGCCGGCGACGCCTGGCTGATTCAGGGTGACGAGGACGGCACGCTGCACATGCTGGACGCGCGCTCCGGCGCAGAGCTGTCCACGCTGAAGCTCGATGGCAAGATCGAGGCTTCACCGGCCGTCTACAAGAACATGCTCGTCATCGGCACCTGCTCCAAGGGTGGTGCATATATGTACGGTATCAGGATTGAGTGAACCAGGCTCGCCTGAGTAAGGGGGACGTGGACCTCTCATGAAACGCAAAACGCGTTGGATGCTCGTCGCCTATGATGTGCAGGTCTATCTGATCTGCTGCTTTGTGATCCTGTTCATATATCCGGCCGGCGTGGATCGGCTGGATACGGGGCTGGGCATCGCGCATGTCGTGCTGGGTTTGGTTTGCGTATTCGCGGCGCGCTGGCTCGGCAAGATCTATGAGCAGATATGGCGCTACGCAGGTCCGCAGGAATACATCCGCCTGATCGTATCGGACGCGGCCGGCTGCCTGGCGTTTGTGCTGCTCAGGGGCTTTTTTCCGCAGACGATCATGTTCATGCGCGCGGTCGCGCTGATCATGATGGACCTGCTGTGCTGCATCTCCACCCGGCTGATGTACCAGCTGGCATACCAGAAACGCACCAGCACGGCCTGGCTGGAGCGCGCGGCGCTGAGAGCGCTTCGCCGTCTCACCGGCACCAGCTTTGCGGACGAGCATCCGGTGCGCAACCGCATCAAGGTAGCGATCGTCGGCGCGGGCAGCGTCGGCGCGATGCTGGCCGATGAGCTGATCCAGAATCCGAAGGCGATTTATGCCCCCGTCTGCTTCGTGGATATCGACCGCGAGAAGGCCGGACGCGAAATCTACGGCATCCCCGTGCTGAGCACGGAGGGCGAGCTGCACACGCAGCTGGACCGCTACGGTGTGCAGGAGGTCGTCTTCGCGCTCCCCAATCTCTCCACAGAGCGCCGTCGGGCGCTGTACGAGCTGTACAAGGGCTTCGGCTACAAAATCAAGGCGTACGATTATCCGACCCTGGACGCGGATGAGGGCGGCAAGCGCCGCATCCATGACTTCAATATTGAAGACCTGCTGTTCAGGAGCGCCAGCCATTTCCTGAACGAAGCGACCATGGCCTGGTACCGCGGCAAGAGCGTTCTGATCACCGGCGGCGGCGGCTCCATCGGCTCGGAGCTCGCGCGCCAGATCGCGCGGTGCGGTCCGTCGCGGCTCGTGATCCTGGACGTGTACGAGAATGGCGCGTACGACGTGCAGCAGGAGCTGAAAATCCGTTACGGTGACACGCTGAACCTGAAAGTCGAGATTGCGAGCATCTGCGACGCCGGAAAAATTGACAAGATCTTCCGCGAGAATACGCCGGATATCGTCCTGCACGCCGC
This sequence comes from uncultured Clostridia bacterium, assembly GCA_946536315.1. GTDB lineage: Bacteria > Bacillota > Clostridia > Christensenellales > Aristaeellaceae > UBA4246. The sequence goes on along the minus strand of CAMNEH010000057.1, from coordinate 2,058 downwards.
GGCGCACAAGCATGTGCCGCTCATGGAGCGCAATGTCTGTGAGGCGGTCAGCAACAACGTGTTCGGCACCCTGAATGTGGTCGAAGCGTGCGAGCGCCACGGCGTCAGGCGCTTCATCATGATCAGCACGGATAAGGCGGTGAACCCGACCAACGTCATGGGCGCCACCAAGCGCGTGTGCGAGATGATCGTCCAGTCCCGGAGCGGACAGGTCACCAGCTTCAGCGCGACGCGCTTTGGCAACGTGCTGGGCAGCAATGGCTCCGTCATTCCGCTGTTTAAGCGGCAGATCGCCAACGGCGGGCCGATCACCATCACGGACAAGCGCATCATCCGCTACTTCATGACGATCCCCGAGGCATCCCAGCTCGTCATGACCAGCGGCGCCATGGCCAGCAACGGCGAGCTGTATGTGCTGGACATGGGCAGCCCGGTGAAGATCCTCGACCTCGCCGAGAACATGGTCCGGCTGAGCGGGCTGGAGCCGTACAAGGATATCGATATCGTGGAGACGGGGCTGCGCCCGGGGGAAAAACTCTACGAGGAGCTGCTCATCAAAACGGAAGAGCTGGACAAAACGGAGAACGACATGATTTTCGTCGAGCGGGACAAACCGCTGCCCGCCGAAGAAATCGCCAAAAAGCTGGACATCCTGCGCGAGGCACTGCAATCGCAGAGCAACCACGTAGTCCGCGAGGCGCTGATGCGGGTCGTGCCCACTTATCACACCCCCGATGAGGTCAACTGCAACGCTATCCGCGCTGAGGAAATGCGCCTGGCCCGTTCGAACGCTCCCGAATAATCATCATTCCTTCACAGACCTCCCTCAGGGGAGGCTTTTGGTTTGAGCGAATCGCCAGAACCCACTGGTCAAGTGATCAAACTGCCGGGTCATGAGTATCTCAAGCGCCTGCCTCTTGAGATACACGCGTCGGGATTCATTACGAGGGAGCAGGCAGAAGCGGCCAGCGGATCCTTCACGCCCGTCCGGAAAGTGAAAGAGCGCCCGGAGCCTTTCCTGACCGTGACCTTCGGCTGGCCGTATCGCGTGACAGCGAAACGCATCGACGCGGCGGTGGAGCCGTATCCGGGCCGCTGGACACATCAAGTCATGATCGAGATCCGCTGGCTGGACGAGCTGGCGAGGGGAAAGCCGATGGACAAGATGCTGAGGCGAAGCGGCCATGTGGAAGTGTCCAAAGTGCGGACGTGCGTTCGGCAGACAGGCTCAGGATCATCACGTTCGTCTGGAATCTGAGAAAGTGGCACGAGAGGAGAGGCTTGATGAAAAAGGTTATTTTTGCCATTCTGGCATTGGTCGTGACGCTGACCGCCCGCGGGATCGCCTCGGCGGAGCAGGAGAAAAGAAAAATGGAATCCGCAGCGGACGCGGATACCTTCATCGCGGCATTTTTGGGAGAACAGCCCGAAGAACTGGACGACGCATGGGCCTTTTCCCCGCAGATGGCAGCTGCCCTCCGGCAGCTGGGCGGCATGGCCGGTTTAGCGAAGCAGTTGGCGGCGCTTGGATCGCCCGAAAGCATCTTGCCGGCGTATGAAGGTGAAGCGGGTGGGCTGAAGGTATTCTTTGTCCCCTGCACGTTTTCCTCAGCGCAGGTGGATCTGCTCCTCGCTGTTCAGGATGGCATGATCGCCGGCCTGCAAACGGCTCCGTACAGTGGCAGCAGAACGGAGACATCCGGGTCGGATCTGTATGATGGCCTTACGTTGGCCTTGCCGGTTCCTTCGCTTGGTGAGCTGCCCGGTATCCTGACGGTTCCGAAGGGCGAAGGACCGTTCCCTGCGGTGATTCTCCTGCAGGGCTCGGGCCCCAGCGATAAGGATGAATCGATCGGCAATGTAAAACCCTTCCGGGATCTCGCGGAAGGCCTGGCCGCAAAAGGAATTGCCGTATACCGCTTTGACAAGCGCACCTATGTGTATGGCACGGAGCTGATGGACGACAGGCAGATGACCCTGGAAGACGAATACCTGGAGGATTGCGTGAACGCGGTGCAGCTGCTTGCCGGGCAGGACAGGATTGATCCGGACCGCATC
>CAMNEH010000056.1 GCA_946536315.1 uncultured Clostridia bacterium | reverse complement strand
ATGGATCATTATCACTGGTTATTTACTCGCAATGCAGAAAAAGATTTCAGCCGCACCAAGAAATGGTCATTTGGAGAGATTATGAGATTTATCATCTCCATGGAAGGCAAGTCACTAAAGGATGAACTTCTGGAGCATTTCAACTTCAGTATGGATACAGTCATTATGAAGATCTGGAATGGATCTCGAAATATATGTACATGCACCGCCCTGTCAGGAAGCAGCCCATGGTTTTCTTCTGGAAAGATGACGAGGAGAATGGCTGTTTCTCCAATTGGTTCAGGAGAAAGTTTGTTATAGACGATTTCGAATATCTTTTTGTTGAGCAGTACATGATGGCCCGGAAAGCCAAATTATTCCATGACTCTGAGCGATATACAGCCATTCTTCGCGCAACACAGCCGTGGGAATGTAAAGATCTCGGGAAGCAGGTAAAACCGTTTGATCCCAAGGCATGGGATGCGGTGAAATATGAGATTGTAAAAAAGGCTAACAGCGCCAAATATGAGCAGAATCCGGATCTGATGGCAAAGCTTCTGGAGACAGGTGATGCCATTCTAGCTGAGGCAAGTCCTAAAGACACGATTTGGGGAATTGGTCTGGATGCTGTTACGGCTGCTGAAACCAGTCCATCTGAGTGGCCGGGACAGAATCTTTTGGGGAAGATCCTGATGGAGCTTCGTGAAGACTTTGCCCAGAAAAAGGCTGAAACACCTGATACTGTTTTACGGATGGTACAAGGGGACATCACGAAGATTTCCGATGTGGACGCTATCGTAAACGCTGCGAATAACTCTTTGCTTGGCGGCGGTGGCGTTGATGGTGCGATCCATCGCGCAGCGGGGCCGAAGCTGCTTGAAGAATGCAAAACACTTCATGGCTGTGAGACCGGAGAAGCAAAGCTGACCGGCGCATATAATCTTCCGTGCAATTATATCATTCATACTGTGGGCCCAATTTGGCACGGTGGAAGACACAAAGAGGCAGAATTGCTGGCTGATTGCTATCGAAATTCACTGCAGGTTGCGATTGACCATCAGATCCGCAAGGTTGCTTTTCCTTCTATCTCCACAGGAGTATACAGCTATCCGATAGAGGAAGCTGCAGAAATTGCCGTTACGACGGTCAATCAGTTTATCGAAGAACACCCTGGCCAGCTTGATTTGGTTGATTGGGTTTTGTTTGACGAGCACACACTCAGCGTTTACGAAAACGCGCTTAACCAGCTTCAAGTATCCAAGATTGTACACTCTCCAAGGCTGGATGAAGTCAACAAAGTGTTGCGGGATGGGCTGGTTTAATGGTAGGAAGATATATTGTCCCATCCAACCCCTATGAGTATATCGCCTGTGATGTTGATTGCCAGGATAGTCAATTTCGCTGATATCTGAGGGCAGAGAAGGCACACGATAATCTTTTAGAGCCTTTAGTTCATCCGCGCCTTTTTCATTGTACTGATCAACAGCAAGGTATAATAATGGCGCTAACTCGCTGTTTGAACGAATGAGCGCCAAAATAAGTACATTGAGAACAGGGCCCGCGTCTTTACGCCTTTTCCGTTCCCTTGGCGATCATTTTTTTCGCCTTGCGGAAGCACAGCGCCATCACGCTCAGGCTGATGGCGAGCAGGCCGGCCATCCAGAGCCAGCAGACAACGGGCATGGTGCGGACAGTCAGGAAGAAGACCTGGCCGAACCAGAATACGGCCGCGGCGAACGCCAGGGTCATCGCGGCCAGCAGGCCGGCGCGGAGGCGGGTCATCGGCTGGCAGACGGTGTACAGCTGTACCAGCCCGATCGCGCCGGCCATCATCACCGCCATGGTGGAGCAATCAGCCGGCGAAAGGCCTGTGCGCTCCAGCACGGAGGTCATGACGGCGCACAGCGCCGCGGCGATCCCGCCCGGGGCGGCCATGATGAGCACGCTGCGCAGGAAATCCCCCTTCACCCGCTCCTTATTCGGCTCCAGCGCGAGGAAAAAGCCCGGAATGCCGATGGTCAGCGAGCTGATCAGCGACAGCTGGATCGGCTGGAAGGGATAGCGGATCGGCAGGATCAGCGTCAGGACGCTCAGCAGGATGGAATAGATGGTTTTGACCAGGAACAGCGTGGACGTGCGGCGGATATTGCCGATCACGCGCCGGCCCTCCGCGACCGCCTGGGGCAGGACGGCAAAATCGCCGTTCAGCAGGGTCATCTGCGCGACGTGCCTGGCCGCGCTCGCTTCGGAGCCGATGGCGATCGAGCAGTCCGCCGCCTTCAGCGCGGGAATATCGTTCACGCCGTCGCCGGTCATGCCCGGCGCGTGCTCCGCCGCTTTGAGCGCCTGCACCAGCTGCTGCTTCTGCCGCGGCGTCACGCGGCCGAAGACCGTGTATCGCCCGGCCGCCTCGCTGACCTCTTCTTCTGTCGAAAGCGTATGCAGGTCGATATAATTCTCCGCCTCCGGGACCCCCGCCTGCGCGGCAATGCGGGCCACCGTCTGCGGGTCGTCACCGCTGATCACCTTGATACGCACGTCCTGAGAGGCGAAATAGTCGAGGGTTTCCTTAGCGTGGTCGCGGATTTCGTCCCGCAGGCACACAAAGCCCATCACACGCTTCACGTCCGGGCATTCCGGACCGGTCATCGCGCTGTCGCCCTCACACAGCGCCAGCACGCGCAGGCCGAGGGTCGTCTGGTTATGGATCAGACCGGCGTAGGGTGACGCATCCTCCAGCACAAAGTCCGGCGCGCCGAGGATCAGCGTCACGCCGTCCGCAAATGTCGCGGCGGATTTTTTCCGTTTGGAGGAGAACGGCAGCAGGACCGCCTCTTCACGCTGCCGGGGCGGACACGCCGCGCGCAGCGCGCGCAGGGTCGCGCTGTCGTCGTCAAACGCGCCGACAAAGCGCGCGATCGCCTCCCGCATCTCCGCCTCGCTCGCCTCCTGCGGCAGCAGCGCCTCCAGGGCCATCTGTCCGGTGGTCAGGGTGCCCGTTTTGTCCAGGCAAAGCGTGTCAATGCGCGCGAGCGTTTCAATGCCGTACATTTCGGATACCAGCAGCTGGCGTTTGCCCAGGCGGACGACGCCGACCGCGAGCGCCGTGGAGCACAGCAGCACCAGGCCCTCGGGGATCATGCCGACCACAGCCGCCACCACATTGGGGATCGCCGATTCCAGCGGCAGCTTCAGGATGTAATACTGTTTCACCATCAGCAGCGCGCCGACGGGCACCAGCACATAGGTGATCAACCGCACCAGGCGGTTCAGATCGGTCATCAGTGCGGACTTGGGACGTCGGATATGCTTGGCCGCCTGCGTCAGCTGGTTCAGGTAGGAATCCCCGCCCACACGCACCAGCTGCGCCAGGAGCCGTCCCTCTGTCAGGTAGCTGCCCGACAGCAGCCACTCGTGCCGCTGCTTGGGCACGGGGTCGCTCTCGCCGGTGAGCATCGCCTCGTCCGCCGAACCGATCCCGCTGACGACCACCGCATCCGCAGGCACCTGGTCACCGGCGCGCAGGACGATAATATCGCCCTCCACCAGCATTTCCGGCGGTATCCTGATCTCCCGGCCGTCACGCAGCACGTGGGATTGCACAGCGTTCAGCAGTTCCAGCCGCTGCACCGTCCGGCGCGCGCGCAGCTCCTGCACCGTGCCGATGACCGTGTTCGTCAGGACCACACCCAGAAACAGCATATTCCGGTATGAGCCGACCAATGCCAGACACAGCCCCAGAAAAATGTTCAGCAGGTTAAAAAAAGTGAAAATATTGTCAAACAGGATCCGTCCGACGGATTTTCCCTGGTTGCGGGGCGCGCGGTTGCCGTGTCCGTCGTGAAGCCGGCGTTCCGCTTCCTCCTGGCTCAGTCCGCCCTCGTCCGTCCATTGAATGTCTTCCGGGATTTCCGTGGGCAGGGTCAGTTTTGCCTGTTCACTCATAATGGCGCTCCTGATTCATGATTCTTTGGCGGCTGATGGCCGCAGGTTGTATTTTAACAGAATTCAAAAAAAAAGTATACAATTATCTTCAATCTGTGGTATGATACGTACCTGACCACTTGTGGGAGGTGATGGGGCGGTTGCGGAACGCATGGAAAGCGCTGAGGTGCGCTGTGCTGTCAGCGCTGATTGGCCTGGCAGCGTTCGCCGGGGCTTCCAACGCGGCGGGGGACGGAGACTATGAAGTCCGCCTGGCGCTGTCCGGGCGCGGGCTGACCAGTGAGGCGGTCCTCACATTTGAAAACCGTCTCGCAGCGGAGGAGCTGACATTCGTCGTAGAAGAGATCGCGCTGAGCGGCGAATGCACCGGCTATTCCGCCCGGAAGACCGTCGGTCCCGGAACGGACACCCTGCGCGTCACCTTCCGCCGGTCCACGCTGACCCCGGTCACCGTCTGCGATGCGGGCGTCACGGTGCTCAGCGCGGACGGTTCGGTCCTGGAGGATCTGGTACTGACGGCCGCGCCGTACGGCGACGCCGCTGTGAGGCGTCTGAGCGCGGCCGGGTATCCGGACGCTACGGTTGCTCTGGACAACGACCTGGCCACCCTGCTGATCCTGACGCCGGACAGCCTGCAGCCCAGTCGGCGCGTGCTCTGGCTGTACAACAAGTCGGACCGGCTGCTGCGCCTGCACATCGACCGCGCGCTGGCCGACGGCCAGCTGACCGGGCTGAGCGTTGCCCTGCAGGCGCTGCCGCAGACTGCGCAGTATGGCGAAATCCGCCTGCCTGACGCGCTGACGGACACGCTGACGATGTCGCTGGCCGGCTATCTGGCCGGGCAAGACAAGCAGCCCGCCTTCCGCGCGGTGTACGATTACCGCCCGCAGGCGCCGGTCTCCGTGCCGACAGTCGTTCCCAAAAACACGCCGAGACCGGAGATCGGCACTGTCACCATTCGGAAATCCGGCCCGGTCAACGTTCGCGAGGGCGACAGCACCGACGCGAAAAAGGTCGGCTCTGCCAAGGCAGGCGCCACCTATCCCTGCTATGGCATTTCCGACGCGGGCTGGTACCTGATCCGGCTCGAAGACGGAACGGAAGGCTACATCACCAATCCCCTGACGACCTTCCAGCCGCGATAATTCAAGAAAGGAACCGCTATGGACTTGATCGAACGCCGCAGCGCCGCCCTCAGAGAACAGCCGACCCTGAAACGGCTGTACGAAATTCTGTTTGAGGACGAACAGGTGCCTCAGGCGCTGTACCTGGACCGCGAAGCGCACCGGCAGACCGTAACATGGGGCGAATGCCGGAAAAAGGCGCTGAACGCCGCCGCCTGCCTGCGGGAAGCGCACGGCAGCGGACACTGGATGGCCCTCTCGCTGGACACGTGTCCGGAATGGCTGACGCTGTTTTTTGCCATCATCCTCTCAGGCAATTACGCCCTGCTGCTGGACCCCAACGCGCCTGACCAGCTGACCGCCTACCTGCTCAGGCAGGCGGACGCGCACGTGCTGATCGGCGCCAAGGCGCGTCCCGAGCTGCACGAGATACGGCAGTACACCGCCGAAGGCCTGTATGCCGCGCCGCCTGCCCCGGCGTTTTCGCTGGAAAGCTACGGCGACCGCGTCGCGCTGTGTACCTCCGGCACCACACAAACCAGCCGCATCTTCGTGTATGGCGAGCAGGCGCTGTGCAACCAGCTGCTCAATTCCGAGCTGCTGCACCGCCTGAACCGCCGCATCATCGACGGAGAACACACGCGCAATCTGGTATTCCTCCCCTGCCACCATATTTTCGGTTTTCTCGTATGCATGCTGTGGATGAGCTTCATCGGCGGAGAAAACGTGTACCTGCGTGACCGCAGCCCGCAGACGATCCTGATGACAGCGCAGGCCTTCGAGGTGACGATGCTGATCACCGTGCCGCTGCTGCTCAATCATCTCTGCACAGGACTGCAGCGGCAGCTCGCCCTGCAGGACGACCGCGCGAGGGCATTGTTCCGCCAAGCGCTTGAAAAGTCGGAGGAGCAGCAGAAGCGCCATCCGGAGCGCGGACTGTCGCTGGCCGTGGACAAGCTGTTCCCGGATACGCTCAAGCAGCTGCTGGGCAGGCAGGTCCGCTGTGTGATCGTGGGTGGCAGCTTTGCGCCGCCCGAGCACCTGCGGCTGTTCAACCAGCTGGGCTATTACACCGTCGTCGGCTTCGGCATGACGGAAACAGGCGTCACCTCCGTCGAAAGCGACATGCGCTACGACGTGCGCCTGTCCGGCTCCGTTGGCCGGCCCTTTGACAGCGCCGAATACAAGGTCATCGCTCCCGGACCCGACGGCGTCGGCGAATTGGCCATCCGCGGCGGCACGCTGCATACGGCGCGTCTGGAAAACGGCCAGGAGCTCCCGCCCGCGCTGGATGAGGACGGCTGGTTCCTGACCGGCGATCTGGTCAGTATGGACCAGGACCAACGCCTGTACATCGTCGGCCGCAAAAAGGATCTGATCATCAACGAATCAGGCGAAAACGTCTATCCGGACGAGCTGGAAGCCGCTTACGCGCCGCCTTCGTACGTGGACGCGTTCAGCGTCGTCGGCACGCGCCGCAAGCCGGGCGACAAGTATGAGGATATCACCCTGGTCGTCCATTTCCAGCCCGGCGCGGCGCCAGGCGACATGAGCGAGCTCAGGGAAACGGTGCACGACCTGAATACACGGCTGCCGATGATGAAGCAGGTGACGCGGCTGGTCGAGTCCGAATCTCCCCTGCCGCTCTCCGCCAGCATGAAGGTGCAGCGTTTCCGCCTGCGCCAGGCGATCAGCGAGAACCAGCCCGGCTACCGCGACCTGCCCCTGACCGGGGAACCCGTGAAGAGCGCCCCCGTCCAGCCGGTGCAGATGACAGACCAGGACATCATGGACTGGGTGCGCGGCCTGTTTGCCGAGGTGCTGGGCATTCCGCCGGAACAGATCAGCGACGACGCGCGGTTCAGCGAGGACCTGAAGGGCGACAGCCTCGGCCTGGTATCCCTCGCCGTCAAGGCGGAGGAGACCTTCCACGTCGTCATCGAGCCCCGCGACTATGGCGAATGCACGACCGTGCGCGGCGCCGCGCGTCTGATCCAGCGGCTGAAGACCGGCGACCGCGAAGAGGAAAAGAAGAAGCCCGAGCACGTCCAGCCGATCACACGCTTCGAGGATACACCGGAATACCGCGCGTTCGCGGAGCGTCAGCGCAAGCTGATGCAGGACGAAAACGACAATCCCTATTTCGTGTGTCATGAATCCCCGCTGACGGACCGCAGCCTGATGGACGGGCAGTGGGTGCTGAATTTCGGCTCCTACAACTATGCCGGCATGTCCGGCCGCAAGGAAACCATGGAAGCTGCCAAGGCCGCCATCGACAAGTACGGCACATCCGCCTCCGGCAGCCGCCTGCTGGCCGGAGAAAAGCAGCTGCACCGGGAGCTGGAGCAGGCCATCGCCGAGTGGAAGCACGCCGAAAGCGCGCTGGTGCTGGTCGGCGGGCACTCCACCAACGTGACCATCGTGGGCAACTTCTGCGGCAAGAACGACCTGATCCTCTACGACGCCATCGTACACAATTCCATCATGGAGGGCCTGCGCCTGTCAGACGCGGAAGCCCTGCCCTTCCCCCACAATGACACCCACTCGCTGGAGGCGTTGCTGCGGCTGAACCGCCACGAATATGAAAAAGTGCTGATCGTGGTGGAGGGCGTGTATTCCATGGACGGCGACATCGCCCCGATCCCTGAGTATGTACGGCTCAAACGCGAATACGGCTGCTTCCTGATGGTGGACGAGGCGCACTCCGCCTGCGTCATCGGTGAAACGGGCGGCGGCGTGGACGAATACTTCGGGCTGCAGCCCGACGATATCGACATCAAGATGGGCACCCTGTCCAAGGGCCTGGGCACGTGCGGCGGATACCTCGCCGGGCGGAAAGTTCTGATCGATTATCTGCGCTACAATCTGCCGGGGTTTGTGTTTTCCGTCGGTATCTCCCCGCCGCTGGCCGCAGCCACGCTCCGCGCGGTGCAGCTGCTGCGCGAGGATCCCAGCATTATGGCGGACCTTCGCCGCAACATCCAGTGCTTCGCGGAGGAGGCGCAGGCGCGCGGCTTCGATATCGGGCTCGCGGGACGCACCGCCATCATCCCCGTACTCATCGGCAAGGACGAGGACGCCTTCCTGCTCAGCAACATGATGCGCCGGAAGGGCGTGTTTGTTCCCCCCGCCGTCTATCCGGCCGTCCCGCGGGATAAGGCCCGGCTGCGCTTCTGCGTGACTGCCTGCCATCGCCCCGAACAGATCCGCGAGGCGCTGAACAAGCTGACCGAGTGCGTCGCCGAAGCCGGCATCACGCTGCCAAAGTAATCATCTGATCACAAAGCCGCTTCCCGTGTCGGGAAGCGGCTTTGTGCTGTGATCGGATTTGCCTGCGATCGGGGTACGCTCAGTCTTTTTTCTTGCCGGCCAGCTGGATGAGCAGGTCCAGGATTTTCACATACAGCCAGAGGACCGTGAAGACCAGGCCGAACGCGGCGGACCATTCATACTCTTTGGGGTAGCCGTCCCTGACGCAGGTATCGATCGTGGAAAAATCGCTGATCAGGAACAGCGCGGCGATGACGATGCCGATGACATCCAGACCGATGGTCAGCGCGGTGTTCTGCATCATGGCCTGCACATAAGGCCGGGTCGCGGGGATCAGGGAACCGGCGAAGGTCAGCACGCCAAGCGCGATGGAGCCAAGGACCAAAGCAAGCAAGATCGCGTGGAACTTTTTGTTTGCCTTGATGATGCCGGCCGAATAGAGCCAGGACATGACCCCGATGACCGCAATCGTGATCAGCAGCGCTTCCATCCCCAGGTATTCATACCCTTTGAGTACCCTGAATACGATGAACGAGATGACGTAGCCCTCGCTCATGGCATAGAGGCTGCCGGTCACCGGGATCGTTTTGCGGACGAAGATGCCGAGCAGTTCCATGACAAACCCGCCCAGCATCACCGCCACCAGGACGATGGTCTCACTGAGGGTCAGAGAAACGGTAAAGCTTTTGTAGATCTCAAAGGTCTGCCAGACCGGCTGATTCGCAAACGCGGCATGGACCAGCAGCTGCGCGAGCATGCCGACCAGGGTCAGAGCGAGGAAAAAGCAGGTCTTGGTCGCGATGCCGCTGTAAGTCGCCACGTTGCCTGCCGCGCGTTCGGTCACCTTGCTCAGGCGCTTCAGGACTGGATTGGAACGGAACAGCGTGTTTTCCTTCGGCTGTGTTTTTCCTGTTAAAGTGCTCATGATGCTTCACTCCTTCATGGATGATTTCGTTCTGCTTCAATGCGCCTCTCAGGCCGGCGCCGGTTGGTTTCCGGCCTTCCATGCGCTTCAGAAGGCGTCACGCCATCTGACATCAGTATATACGTCAGCGGGCATATCACCGGCAGTAAAAGGCTCCATTTTTTTACGCCGTCTCCAGCCGCGTCAGTTTGTATCAGGCGGCGCAGACCGCTTCGTCACGATCCGGGCGAACGCCCTCCGCCTCACCCATGAGCGCGGCTCTGTCCGGCCGCAGCCGCAGACAGGATCGGACTGCCGTCAGGCCATGGCCCGGTCGACCTGCTCGGCGATCTGCCTCATGCCCAGGCGGTCAGGATGTCCGCACTTTTTACTGATGCCGTCCAGCACGATACAGGGAATTCCATAGTGCGCGCAGACGTCCCGGATCCCCCGCGTGACATCCGGCTTCATGTCCGTATTCAGGATCGCATAAATGGCAGCGTCCGGATTGTTCTTCTGCACGTAATCCAGCATGCAGCAGTATGCGGGCAGGATCTGCCGCAGGTCCGCCGCCTGCCAGTCGCTGTACTGAGGGACGCCCAGCGGTACGTCCAGCCAGTCGTCATTGGTGCCGCCGAACAAAAGGACACAGTCCGGCTTTTCCCCATTGATGCCCAACGCGGAAAGGCTGCGGCGCATCCGCATCACGAAGGCGTCCTCCACGCGGTGCTGCTCGCGTACACTGGTCGAAACTGTCGTGCCAGACGAGCTGTCGTTGATCAGCAGCCGCATATCCCTCATCCGGATCAGCTGATACCACCATGTGTCCTTCGCAGCCGTTACGTCGTCGATCTCGGCCATCGGATAAAAAATGTAGTTGCCTTCGGGTACCTCTCCCTCAAAAGTCGAATAGCTGTCGCCCAGGATGCTGAGCGTACAGTGTTCCAGCCGTCTGTTCATCAGCCCTGCCCTCCATTCATGGCATGTTCGCATTATAGAAATCCCTGATTCCTTTGTAGAATCAGGGATTTCTGTCTGGTGCGGCCAACGAGACTTGAACTCGTACCCGGTTAAGGACACGCCCCTCAAACGTGCGCGTATGCCAATTCCGCCATGGCCGCGATTGACAACGTAGGTATTCTATCACAATGCGAAGCGGTTGTCAATCGGATTTTTGGAGAAGAAAGCTGGCGAATACCGCGGTCACTTCCAAACGCCGCACATTTCACGTATCCAGCCGGCGACATCCACGCCCCAGGCCGCCTGCAGCGCGCTGTCAGTCAGCGCGTCGGCGGCTGGGCCAAAGGCCAGCGCGCGGCCGCCGCAGAGCAGCAGGGCATGGGTAGCGAACCGCCGCGCGGCGGACAGATCGTGCAGAACGGTGACGACGGCCTGTCCCGGTACGCGCCGCCATTCGTCGGCGAGGCGGTACAGTGACTGCTGATAGCTCAGGTCCAGATGGTTGACAGGCTCGTCCAGCAGCAGCAGCGGCGGATGCTGGCACAGCGTCTGCGCCAGCGCCACGCGCTGACGCTCGCCGCCGGACAGGGTCAGCACGCTCCGGTCCTTCAGTGCGGTCAGCCCGGTCTGTGTGAGCGCCCGGGCGACCGCTTCATCCTCTCCGGGATCGCCGACGTGAAGCAGACCGCGCCGGTACGGGTAACGGCCCATGCGAACGACTTCCTCCACGGTGAAGGCGAACTGTCCAAAGGCTGTCTGATCCATCAGGCCGATTTCGCGCGAGCGTTCCCGCGGGGACATGCTGGCCAGCGAACGCCCGTCCAGACGTATACTGCCCTCGGCCTGCCACTCGCCGCACAGGGCCTTCATCAGTGTGGACTTGCCCGCGCCGTTGGGCCCGACAATCGCGAGCCAATCCCCTTCGTTCAGGGTAAAGCTCAGGTCCATGAGCAGTGCCTTTCCGCTCCGGAACACGCTCAGCCCGGTCACCTCAAGCGTCTTCATGCTGCCGTCCCCTCCGCGCATACAGCGCCACGAATACGACGGCGCCGATGATGGACGTGATGACGCCGATCGGCAGCTCTCGCGGGCTGAACAGGGTGCGCGCCGCCAGATCGCACAGCATCAGGAAAATGGCGCCCCCCAGCGCGCACGCCGGAAGCAGCCGCCGGTGCGACGGCCCGACCACCAGTCGGACCATATGCGGAGTGACGAGTCCGACAAAGCCGATGCCGCCCCCGACGGAAACGCAGACGCCACACAGCGCGCAGACAGACGCCATGCACACTGCCTTCACCCGTCGAACACGCACGCCGAGCCGTGCGGCACGGCTCTCCCCCAGCGCGAACAGGTCCAGGATATCGGCGTGCGCCAGCAGCAATCCGCCCAGCGGAACGAGCGCGCCAAGCAGCAGGCGCACACTGGCGTCGTTGACCGATGCGAGGGAGCCAAGCGTCCAGAAGGTGATGGAGCGCAGCTTTTCCCCGGAAAACGTGATCAGCAGCGTCAGCAGCGCGCTGACGAGCATGCCGAATACGACGCCCAGCAGGATAATGGTCTGGGTGGACAGGCTGTGGTCCAGCGCGTAGGCGATGCCGAGTACCCCCGCCAGCGAGAGCCCCGCGAACAGGATGGCCACGACGGTCGTATCCGCCAGCCCGCCCAGTCTGAAGCTGACACCGGTCACGATGGCGACCGCCGCGCCGAGCGACGCGCCGGAGGACACCCCCAGCGTGGATCCATCGGCCAGCGCGTTGCGCAGAAGTCCCTGCATGACCGCGCCGGACAGGGACAGCGAAGCGCCGATCAGCGCCGCGCAGAGCACGCGCGGCAGCCGTCGGCGAAGCAGGATCATGGCCAGGGTATCGTCCCGCGCAGCGCCGGTGAGTGCGCTGCGCAGGACGTCGACCGTGTCCTGAAAAGCAATGGGCACGGAGCCCACGCACAGGCAGAGCATGACTGTCAGACTCGTCAGGCAGAGCGCTGCAAGGACGAATCCGAAAGTGCGCGCATGCTTCATCGGCCGATTCTCCGTGCGATTACGCGGCGGGTTCTTCCGCTTCGCGCTCCAGGATAAACCTGTACAGCGCCTGAGCGGCGTCCGTCAGGCGCGGGCCGGGGCGCGTGATCGCATCCGCGTCTGCCTGGAAGACCTGACCATTCTGCACCGCCTTGAGTGTATCCCAGCCTTCGCGTCCGGTGATTTCCTCAACGGGGGTCGGTCCCTCGCCGTAATACATGGTCGTGGTGACGATATAATCGGGATCGCGGCTCAGCACCTGCTCTTCCGAAACGGCCGCCCAGCCTTCGACATCCGCAAAGGCATTGGTCAGGCCCAGCATGCCCGCGATTTCATCCATGAATGTGCCGGCGCCGGCGGCCCAGAGCCCCCACTGCAGCGGGCTGACCTCGAAGTATACGGTTTTCCCCTCACCGATCGGGGTGATCGCGGCAAAATCCGCCCGCATACGCTCGCTCAGGGCGTCCGCCTCCGCGGTGTGCCCGGTCAGCGCGCCGATCAGCGCGATGGCGTCATACACGCCCTGAATGCCCGCTTCCTTCGTAACGGCGACACGGATGCCGGCGTCTTCAAGCGCCTGGACCTGGTCGACAGTCTGGGCCATCGTGTCCATCAGCACCACATCGGGCTGCAGGGCAAGGATCTGTTCGATATTGGTTTCCGCGCCGGAATTGACCACGGGCAGCGCCAGGCATTCGGCAGGATAGTCGCAGTATTCGCCGCGCCCCACCAGCAGATCGCCCGCGCCGATGGCGTACAGGATTTCCACATTGGACGCCGTCAGCGCCACAATGCGCTGGGCCGGACCGTTCAGGACGATGTCGCGGCCGGTCATGTCAGTGACCGCGGCCGTTTCCGCCATGGCGCCCATGCACAGCAAAGCAAGCGCAAGCGCCGCGCTCAGGATTTTTTTCATCATATTATCCCTCCAATTCGCCGCGATTCGCGGCGTAGTGACAACAGAGCAGCGGAGGGAACCATTCATGGCCGCGTTTCCAGCCCCAGGGATCCGCATCCACTCACGGTACAGGCAGGTCTCCCGACTTGGCTTCATCCTCAGCGGACGCCTTCCCATGGCTCCGTCGGCCGCTCACCCGGCTGACAGAGGATCACAGTGACCGGGCCGTCGGCCCATGCCGCCTCGTCTGCTTCACGGTTGCTGGGACAGTGCGGAACTCTCATCCGCTTCCCGTGGCGGACAGAACGCTGCTGTCCGTCGCGCGTCGCCGCGCACCTGTGCCTGCTGTTCAGTTGTATACTGATTATACTGGAGAGGACAAGACAGTGTCAAGGCGGTCCGCTGACCTCAAGCGCGCGGAAAACATCAAAAAAAACCGGAAAAATTGGTGAAAAGTCTTTTATTTTTCTTGCAAAGCGCGGATTTGTCTGTTATACTTAGACACAGTCAGACAGAAGTATCGGAATCATTGCGATGTTTCGTGCAATTGTCGAACTAATTCGGAGGAGAACGTATGACAGCTGGTTGGGAAGACATGACAGTTGCGGAATTGAGAAAATACGCGCGTGATCACGGCATCACGCTGTCCGCGGGCATCAACAAGCAGGGCATCATCGAGCGTATCGCCGCTGCCTCAGAGCAGGTCACGCTGGCGGACACTGCGGCGCCGGCCAAACAGCAGGACACGCCAGCCGCTGAACCGGCGGCGGAGGAATCCAAACGACCGGTGCGGAAGGCGTCCATCATCTCGGACGACGACGATGAGTCGAACGAGATCGGCTATGGCATGAGCAGCTATTCCCGTCCGCAGTCGGAGCGCCCGCGTTATTCGTCGGACCCGGTCCGGCCCGCGCAGCCCGCGACGCCGCGTGGCACTGAGGTGCTGAACTCCATTTCCAGCAAGGCGCCGGCTTTCCATATCGACAGCGGGACCAAGGCGTGGCACAATCCGCGCAGTTTCCAGCCCAATAATTATCACGCGCCGTCCTCTCAGGGCGCGCAGGCGACGCATTCCTACCCGCAGCGTCCGGCGGACGCCGGCCGTTCCCCCATGCCGCGGACCGATACCCGCTCCCCTGCGGCGCGCACGCCCGGCGGTGCGCCGCAGCGTTTTGGCCCGTCGGAATCTCCGCGTCAGGCCGAGCCCGCGCCGGGCGCGCGCTACGACGCGCCCACTGAGGCCGTGCCAAACCTGCCGGATGCCTCCCCCTATACTTCGCCATACCAGAATGCGCGCACCTCGGCACAGCCTGCCGCGCTGCGCGATTACCAGAGTCTTGGCAAGCCCAGCGTCAATGAGCTGCTGGCGCAGGACGAGAGCGAGGACGCCGAGGGCAGCTGCGTGCTGCTCCGAAATGGCGCTGCCTACCTGTACAGTGACGACTGTCTGGATGACGAAGCCATCATCTGCCTGACCGCCGCGCAGGTGCGGCGTTTTCAGCTGCGTACCGGCGACCGGGTGAGCGGCAAGATCCGCAGCCGCCGTGACGGGGACAAATACCGCTTCATGCTCTATGTGACGGGGATCAACGGCATTCCCGCCGACGACGTCAAAACCCGGGCCTCATTCGGCTCGCTGCATGTGATTGTGCCCAGCAAACGCCTGATGTCGCTGCCCCTGAGAACGTCCGAAGGCGAACGCGGAGAATCCGCGAGCGTCACGCTGGCACAGGGCCAGCGCGTATACGCGCGCGCAGACGGCGCGAGTCCCCTGCAGCTGGCCTTTGCGCTGGGCAAGCGCCTGACCGAGGGCAAGCCCGGTGTCCGGCCCATGCTGCTGTCATTGAACGACGCGCCGGAAGAAGTCGCCATGGTCCGCGCGGCCGCGCAGTGGCCTGTACTCGCGGCAGAACCGTCGGCCTGCCTGGACAAGCAGTGCCAGGTGATCCGTCTGGCTGTTTCGCGGCTGGTGCGTCTGACCGAGCTCAAGCTGGATACCGTCCTGATGATCAGCTGCCCCGACACACCGTCCGCATTCGAAAAGGAACTGTACGCTGAGCTGCTCCGCGCCTTTTCCACCGGCCGCGCCTTCAAGGAGGGCGGCAGCCTGTCGGTCATTCTGATTGGCGCTGAACAGGCAGACGCGCGGTTTTCGCGCGCAGCCAGCCAGACCATGGCCCTGCGTCCGGACAACGATCAGGGCGTGCTGGCGCTGGACGGCAGCGTTGAAACGAGGGCTTACCAAATTATCGTTTGACGCCAGCGCATTCACGTGCTATAATAGCTCGATTCGTATTTTAGGAGGGTTTCCTTATGTCCGGACATTCCAAATGGCATAATATTCAGGCAAAAAAAGGCAAGGCGGACGCGGCCCGCGGTAAGATTTTCACCAAGATCGGCCGTGAGATCGCGATCGCGGTGCGCGAAGGCGGCCCTGACCCGAACGTCAACGGCAAGCTTCGTGATATTATCG
Organism: uncultured Clostridia bacterium; assembly: GCA_946536315.1. GTDB lineage: Bacteria > Bacillota > Clostridia > Christensenellales > Aristaeellaceae > UBA4246. The sequence goes on along the minus strand of CAMNEH010000056.1, from coordinate 799 downwards.
CGAAGGCAAAGGCCAACAACATGCCGAACGACAATATCCAGCGCAGTATCAAAAAGGCGTCTGGCGAGGGCGGCGGCGTCAATTACGAGGAATTCAGCTACGAGGGCTACGCGCCCGGCGGTGTGGCCGTGATCGTGAACCTGGTCACAGACAACCGCAACCGCACGTCCTCCGACATCCGCCACATCTTTGACAAGAACGGCGGCTCCCTGGGCACCACCGGCTCGGTCAGTTATCAGTTTGACAACAAAGGTGTCATCGTGATCGAGCGCGAGCCCGATATGGACGAGGACGAGGTCATGATGCAGGCGATGGAAGCCGGCGCCGAGGACATGAAGACAGAGGACGACGCCTTCATCATCTACACCGCGCCGAATGACTTCTCCGCCGTGCGTGAGGCGCTTGAGCAGCAGGGCATGGCCTTCCTCTCCGCCGACAAGCAGATGGTGCCCCAGAACACCATCAAGGTGGACGATCCTGACACGGTCGCGAAAATCCAGAAACTGCTGGACATGCTGGATGACAACGACGACGTTTCTGAGGTCTACCATAACGCAGAGCTTCCCGAAGAGGAAGAAGAGGAATAATCATCACTCCCCCGCCCCGGCCCGGTTCAGCCCGCCGGGGCGGTTTTCATGTCGCCGGATCGCTGCGCATTTTCAAAATTTTTCTCTCCAGCCCCCTTGCGCAAATTCAAAATCTGTGATAATATAATTGAGCGCTCGGGATTATAGCTCAGTTGGTTAGAGCGCCACGTTGACATCGTGGAGGTCATAGGTTCGAGCCCTACTAATCCCAC
>CAMNEH010000055.1 GCA_946536315.1 uncultured Clostridia bacterium | reverse complement strand
ATACGTCCCCCTACGGTTCGGCCTGCGGCCTCATCCGCCGAATGAATCGGCGGACGCTGGGATTCCGTGCTGAAAAGGACCGATGCTGGTTCCATTTTACGATACGACTGAATAATGTCCCAAAAAAGAGGTTGATTGCTGAATGAAACGTTTGATCATTATTTGCACGCTGGCCCTGTGCCTGCTGTGCGCTGCGGCGCAGGCGGAGGAGGGATGGGGACAGGAGCCGCTCTGCTTTACCGGCGACATATACGCCATGTATGACGACAGCCCGAACCCCGACGGGCACCTGAAAATCCGCGTCCATCATGTGGACGAGCGCCCGGCGCGCGAACGGCAGTATTTTATCTGCGACATCCAGGTGAAGTCCGCCGACGCGCTGTCGACCGCGTTTTATAACCCCAATAACATGAAGCGCACCGGGCTGCTGGAGGACATCGCCAAGGCCAATAACGCGGTCCTGGCCATCAACTGCGATTTCTGCGGCGACCACGACAGCGGCGTGATCATCCGCAACGGGCAGCTGTACCGCGCGGAAAAGACCTACAAGCTGGACATGCTGATGATCGACGGCGAAGGCAACTTCAGCCTGCACAACGGCAGCCGCCGCCAGGACGACGTCAACGCGCTCGCCCAGCAGTTGCTGAACAGCGGCATCCGGCAGACGATCGAGTTTGGCCCGGCGCTGGTGAAGGACGGACAGATCGTGCCGTTCACGACCAAGCAGGACAACAAGAACACCTATGTGATCTCCACGCGCTCGTCCCAGCTCGAATCGCGCACGGCCATCGGGCAGATCAGCCCGCTGCACTATGTGATCATCGTCGCGGACGGCACGCGCCACGCCAACGGCAAGTGGGACGGCTATTCCCTGCAGGAGCTGCAGCAGATGTTCATTGACTGCGGCGCGCAGACCGCCATCAACCTGGACGGGGGCGGCTCGACCAAGCTGTACATGTGCGGCCAGCTGCTCAATCAGCCGACCAGCCCCTCCCGGCAGGTCAGCGACGCGCTGATTTTCAAGTGACTGTTCAGTCTTCGATTGAACAGTCACCGCAAGGGGGACTGGCGTCCCCCCCTGCTCCTCAATTCGGCATAGTCGCAATAGGAATCGCGCGCACCGCGGGCGCAAGCGCCTCACGCACCGCGCACGAGACGCTTCGCCATCCGCCGAATGAATCGGCGGACTCCGGGATTCCGTGCCTCAGAGGACAGAGGCTGGTCCCATTATAAAGATATGACTGAAAAGTTACCATCGGTACACAAAGGAGCTTCATCTGTGCGGATCAACCGACATCCCATTGCTCTCCTGGCGCTGCTTGCGCTGACTGTCTGCCTTTTCCTGCCCGCGGGGGCGGAGGAGGCAGACAATTTTGCTGTGATCAGGCTGGCGGTCGTCAAGCTGGCGAAAAACGCGTCTATCGACCTGCGGGACGCCATGACGACAGGCAAAGATTATACGACCACCGGCCATGCCACGAAAGGCGAGATCGTCTCCGTGCTCACGGAAACGGGAAACTGGGCCTACGTAAGGGCCCGGGACGGCGAGGGTTACATCATGCAGAAATTCCTGGCGCCGTACAGCGGAACCACGCTCCCGCCCGAAGCCACGCCGGCGCCTTCCCCGACCCCGGAGCCGGAAATGCCGTTTGTGCCCACGGATTACCTGAATACCCGCGCCGCTTTCCCCCAGGAGGAGGGCGAGGCGCAGAAGCTGCTGCTGTCCTTCATCGGCGACGTCACGCTGGGCTGCAACGAGGTCGACCATGAAAAGCCGCAGTCCATCACCTCCTTCATCGGCCGGTACGGATACGGCTATCCCTTCGCCAAGGTGAGTTACGTGCTGGCGCAGGATGACCTGACCATCGCGAATCTCGAGGGCACGTTCCACAGCGATTCCAGCGGGCTCACGGCGCAGACCAAGAAGGCGTACAATTTCCGCGCCATGCCGGCGCTCGCGGAGGTGCTGACCGGGGCGAGCATCGAGGCGGTCGCGCTGGGCAACAACCATATCATCGACTACGGCGAGCCCGGCTACCTGGAAACGGTGGAAACGCTGGACCGCCACGGGATCGAATGGTTCGGCAACACGGACTACGGCGCGAAGGGCTGCGTGATCGAGCTTGACGGCGCGCGCATCGGCCTGGTCAGCTGTTATATTTCATATTGGGTCATCAACAACGGCGAGCATATCCCGCTGATCAACGAAACCATTGAGAGCGTGCGCGGGGCGGGCGTCGATGTGCTCATCGCCTACATGCACGGCGGCGTGGAATATGAGCCCCGGCACGACGATCACCAGGAGCGCCTCGCCAAATACTTTGTCTCCCGCGGCGTCGATATCGTGATCGGCAGTCACCCGCACCAGCTGCAGGGCTGCCAGATGATCGACGGGGTACCGGTGTTCTACTCGCTGGGGAATTTCGTATTCGGCGGCAATTTCAGCTTCTACCACAAGCGCCACCATGACTACCTGCGCTACACCGCCATCCTGCAGTGCGCGCTTTCGTTTGACGAGCAGCACCGTTACCTGGGCGTACGGTTCAACATTATCCCGTGCCGGCTGGGGATGAAGGTGGAAACAAATGAATACCAGCCCTTTACCGTCACCGGCGATGAGGCGGTGGCGTGCATCAAGGACATCCAGCTGGACACCAACAAGTTCTGGCGCCTCAACGGCTACACCCCCGGCGTCGGGGCGATGCAGGAGTTTATCCCGGCCAAAGCGCGCTGATCAGGCCGCCATGCTTCAGCCGCGCGGCATGGCGTCCACGATGTACTCAAAATTGATTTCGTGCAGCTTGCGTACGACCTCACGCACGGACTTCAGCCCGAATTTCTGCAGGATGCTGTGGATCTGCGACTTGACGGTGCCCAGGGATACGTACCGCTCCTCGGCGATCTGCCGCGCGCTCAGGCCCTGGTACAGACTTTTCAGAACTTCAAATTCACTGTTGGACAGCCTGCTCAGCGTATTCAGCGAATAGAGCAGGCTGTGCTGTTCTTCGCGGACGCGCTTGAGCTCATCGATGATTTTTTCCGCGTATTCGGGGCGCAGGATCAGCTGGTTGCTGTAGGCGTTGCGGATGGAGGCCACGATGCGCCCGGCAGCGTCCGTTTTGATGATATAGTCGATCGCGCCCGCGCAGTACGCCTGAAAGAGCAGGTCGTCGTCCTCCAGGATGGTCAGGATAATCACCTTGGTCTGCGGCAGCGCGGCCAGGATCTGCCGGGAGGCCGTGATGCCCGCCGTGCGGGTCTCCATCTGGATGTCCATCAGGACGATGTCCGGCTTCACCTCAAGCGCCGTTTTGACCGCCGCCGCGCCGGAGCGCACGCTGCCGACCCATTCCATGTCGGGCTCGCGCGAGACGATGCCTTCGAAGTAGCCGCAGATTTCGGCGTGATCGTCCGCCATCATGACACGGATCCGGCTCATGGCTTGCCACTCCTTTCCCGCGGAAGCAGGATATCCACCTCGGTATACGCGCGCCGCGGCTGAACGGCGCTGCGGATGCGCATCTGCCCCAGCTGCGCGTTGATGACCCTGAAGGCGTACGGCAGGCCGATGCCCCAGTTGGTGCTCTTGGACTTGCTGGAAACAAACGGCAGCATGATGCGCCGCCGCTCCTGCCGCGCGATGCCGGGCCCGTTGTCGCGCACGGACAGGCTGACCCAGGCCCGGCTGGCGTCCACCGATACGGTGATGGTCTTATCCTCCCGGTCCGACAGCGACAGCGCCTCGACGGCATTCTGAAACAGGTTCTTCAGCGCGCTGGCGGTGTGGTACTCGTCGACCAGGCAGCGGACCGGGAAATCGCAGTATTCCCGCACACAGAGGATGTTTTCCGGGATCGCCATCTCCGACAGCGTGTGGTCGGCCAGCGCGCGCATCTCGACCGGCGCGGGACGCAGGTGCAGCCCGCGGATGCGGTTCAGCGAGGCGGCGATCGCATCCATCCGCCCCTGCGCGACCTGGGTCAGCCGGTCCAGCTTTTCCAGGCCCTGGGGCGTGCCGTACGCCGCGCGGACCTCGTCCGCCAGCAGCAGGATGCTGAACATCAGGTTTTTCTCGGAGTGGAACACGTCCTTCAGGTTGCGGTTCAGCTCTTCGATACTGCGCCGCATGGCGCGCTTGCGCGACAGCAGCACCAGCTCGCCGTTGAAGACGTGGTTGACCGAGGCCAGGATCATGACGGGGATGAGCGCGGAGAAGACGGAAAAGAGCAGCACCATGGACACCGGCACACGCACGGCGCTGCTGAAGTACCAGAAGCCGCTCCTGAACAGCGACGCCGCGCGCTGGCAGAAGGCCCCCGTAAAGAACACCGCGTAAAATATCCCGTCAAACAGGAGCAGCAGCCCGGTCAGCAGGAAAAACGTGTCCGAAAAGTAGGTCAGGTCGCGCCGCGCGGTATGCGCGGCCAGGCTGAACACCGGGCTCAGGATATAGACGAGGACCAGCAGCCGCATCAGGTCGTCCGCGCGGGTGACCCAGAGGCGGACGCTCTCCCTGAGGGCCGGCGCCGCGCCGTAATAGCGCAGGTAGGCCGCGTAAGCGGTGCCCGGCGCGTACATCAGCGCGTACGCGGCCATGAACGCGCCCGCCGCGAGGGCCCATCCCCATGCCCGCCTGCGCCGGCGCCCGTGCGGCTTCAGGTTGCCGCGCACCAGCGCGCACATCACCGGCACGCCGGCAAAAAACAGCAGGCAGCCCGCGCTGCGCAGCGCCTGGGCCGACGCCAGGGGCAAACGAAAGCCGCCGATGTACCTGTACAGCGCCAGGTCGGCCGCCCGGAAGGGGAAAAACCTCGGCGGGGCATAGGTGGAAGCGTTATAGCTCTGCAGCAGCACCGCGACCGATGCGACGCACATGCCCAGCGTCATCAGAAAAAACGGCAGGCCGTACCGGCTGCGGAACGAAAACAGCAGCAGCAGAAAAGCGGCAAATAACAGAATGACGATGCTCAGCGCCACGCCCGCCGGCCTCCTTCAATTTGTGTATGTTTATGTTATAGCGGTTTGCGCGGAGGTTGTCAAGCGGCGGAGGGTATAAAAAATTTCAATCTTTTCCGATGCCGGATGTGGTGGTATAATCACCATATCAGAAATGCGCCGCAGGCGCGTTTTCACCATCAACAACACAAGGAGGATGACGTATGAACAGGAAATGGTTGGCCCTGCTGCTGGCCGCGGCCATGGTCGTTGGCTGTCTGCCGGTGTTCGCCCTGGCGGAGGCGCCGCAGGTAGAGCACATCGTCGTATGGAGCGACAACGCGCACGAGCAGAGCGTCCGTGAAAAGCAGGTGGAGGAATTCAACGCCACCATCGGCAAGGAGCTGGGCATCGTGATCGACTACACGGTTTACGGCACGGACTACGCCGACACCATCCAGGTCGCGATGCAGGCGGAGGACGGCCCGGACCTGTTCCGTCCGTCCAGCAACAACTTCGCGCAGTTTGTGCAGGCGGGCAAGGCCGTCGCGATTTCCGAGCTGGAGGGCAGCGAGCAGCTGCTTTCCCTCTACGACAAGAACGAGCTGGTCGTCGGGGATCAGATTTTCGACGACAAGGTGTACACGCTGCCGTACAGCCTGCAGTCCTATAAGATGATCATCAACCAGGACCTGTTTGACCAGGCCGGCATCGAAGCGCCGCCCAGGACCTGGGACGAGGTGCGAGAGGACGCGAAAAAGATCACGGAAGCGTCGCAGGGACAGGCCTTCGGCTACTTCCTCGCGCTCAAGAGCGGCTGGTGCCAGGACCATTACATCTACAGCGTCAACTCCGCCTCCCTGGGACACTTCGGTTTTGACGCGGTCAGCGGCAGCTACCGCTACGCGGACGGCCTGCCCATCATCAACAGCCTGCTGGGCATGATCGAAGACGGCAGCATGTTCCCCGGCTTTGAGAACCTGGACGCGGATACCGCCCGCGCGCAGTTCGCGGCCGGCCGCGTCGGCATCGTCATGGCCGCGAGCTTCGACGTGGCGGTGTATACCGACCAGTTCCCGGCGGTCTGCAACTGGGTGGTCTGCGATCCGCCGGCCATCTCCGCGGACGGCTACCAGTACAAGGAAATGGTCACCGCCGTGGACCTGCTGGGCGTGACCAAAATGGCGCTCAAGAAGGATACCGCCAAGGTCGCCAAGGTGCTCGAGTGGTTCTACGCGGACGAAAACCTCGTGGAAATGTATGAGCAGGGCATGTATATCCCGTACCGCAGCCAGGTCGTCGCAATGGCGAAGGAATCCGCCGTGCACGGCTGGAAGGAGTTTTCCACCTTCCCGGACGACCAGTACATCATCCGGATGGCCGACCCCAAGGGCATGCTGAAGTACGAGGGCCTCTCCGCCCGCGAAACGCTGGGCAAGCTGCTGGCCGGCGGCTACACCGAGGACGCGGAAACGGTGCTCAGGGACCTCGACCAGCGCCTGAACGACGCCTTCAAGGCCCTTGATCCCGAGGTCCAGGCTTCGTACATCGCGCAGCCCGGCTACACCGTCACCCGGGAAAAGTAAGTCATTTTCTCCCAGGCTGCCGCGGATCACGCCATCCGCGGCAGCCCTTTTCAGTCATACGGAGGGCATCATGAAACACCCGTCGGCGGTTATCCGCAACAGGGGGCTGAGGCAGGACAACCTGCAGGCAGTGCTGATGATTCTGCCTTTTCTGCTGGGCTTCATCCTGTTCAGCTATGTCCCCATCATCTATATCCTCCGGTACGCGTTCACCGATTACAACGGCTATACCGCGGCGAACTGGACCGGGCTGCACAATTTCCAGCGCGTCTTCACCAAGGACCCGGATTTTTGGATGTCGCTGGTGAACACGGTGACGCTGTCGTTTTTCAAGCTGCTGGCGGAAATCCCCCTGGCGCTGCTGCTGGCCGTGCTGCTGAACCAGAAAATCAAGGGCATCGGCTTTTTCAGGGTCACGCTGTTCCTGCCGGCGGTGATCTCCGCGGCGATCATCGGCCTGATTTTTTCGCTGCTGTTCGCCGCGTTCAACGGCATGGTCAATACCATGCTGCAGACCGTCGGGCTGATCGGCAAGCCGATCAACTGGTTCGGCACCAAGGGCAACGCCATGCTGGTGCTGGGCATCGCCTCGGTCTGGCAGAACTACGGGATCAACATGATGTTTTTCCTGATGGCGCTGCAGAGCATCCCGCAGGAAATCGACGAGTGCGCGGAGCTGGACGGCGCGGCGGGGCTCAGGAAGTTTTTCGGCATCACCCTGCCCATGATCGCGCCGATTTTCGAATCGGTGCTGCTGATGGCGATCATCGGCAGCCTCAAGGTCTGCGACCTGGTGATCTCGCTCACGGACGGCCAGCCGGGCGGCCAGACGGAGGTCGCCATGACCTACATCTACAAGTTTTTCTTCGGAAAATCCGGCCGGAACATTGAAATCGGCTACGCCTCCGCGATGTCGCTGATCACGGCCGTATTCCTGGGGCTGGTGACGCTCGTGTACGTCCGGGGCACCCGGCGCATCAAAGGAGGGGTCAAGGAATGAAACGTCGGAAACTCCTGAAAAAGCTGCCGGTGTACCTGTTCCTGACGGTGTTTTTCCTGATCTCGTTCTTTCCGGTGCTGTTTACCTTCATGTCCTCGTTCAAGAGCAACATGGAAATCCTGACCACCGGCAACAGCCTGTTTCCCCGGCAGTTCGTGCTGGAAAACTATATCAAGGCCTGGCAGATGGCGGATTTTTCCACCTATACCAAAAACAGCGTCTTCCTCTCCTTCTTCTGCGTCATCGGCGCGGTCCTCTCCAGCACGTGCTGCGGATACGTCTTTTCCCGCGCCCGGTTCCGCGGCAAGGAGTTCATCTATTACCTCATGATCTCCTCCATGTTCGTGTCGCTGGGGACGCTGACGCTCTATCCGCTGCTGATGATCATGCGCGTGATCAACCTCAACAAAAGCCTGTGGGGCGTCATCATCATCCGCGTGTTCGGCATGAACGTGACCAACCTGTTCATCGCGCGCGGGTACATCGCCACCATCCCCACGGAAATCGACGAGGCGGCGAAAATCGACGGCTGCTCGTTCTTCCGCATCTATTACAACATCATCTTCCCGCTGTGCAAGCCGCTGATCGCCACCGTGGCGATCCTGGCCTTCCGCAGCAGCTGGAATGACTATATGCTGCCCATGGTCTTTACCATGACCGACCCCAAGCGCATGCCGCTGGTCGTGGGCATCATGCGCCTGAAGTCCTCCGGTGCCGCGGCCTCCTCCTGGAACCTGATGCTCGCCGGCACGGCCATCTCCCTGATCCCCATGATGCTGATCTACCTGGTCTTCAACCGCTATTTCGTCGCCGGCATGACCAACGGCGCGGTCAAAGGATGACGGACATCACGCTGCTCTGGTCCAGAAGGGCGCACCTTCATGGTTTACCAATCATGGAGATGCTGAAAATGCGATTTGTCTGCAGTGATTCATGCCAATCGACAGCATGCTTTGTCCAACCGGTCATACACATGCCGGAGCCTTCCGCAAAGCCATGTCCACCGTCAGGTCCGATCTCCAACCGGCATGGCAAATAAGGAACCGCTGATTGATTCAGCGGCATGTCTGGCAAATGTCTTTTCCGGTCTGATTTTGCCTCATTCCGCTCGACGTAGCCCGGCTACGCCTCGCTTCATACAGCTTCATCAGCCCGAACAATCCATCCGCCATCCAACCACCTCATTATTGATCCGCCAACAAATTCCCGAATCATCTGCGACGTTCTAAGCGGCGGTATACTGCGTCACGAAACCTCGCCGTACCTGCGGGTACGCCTTCGGTTCCGTTCCTTGTCTCCCACCACTTATCACGCCGCATCTTGATTCATGAATTCATTGGCGGACCAATAAATCAGCGTTTCCATAAAGATTCAGGCTGCATGGTAGAGACGATCCATCCCCAGTGCGATGTCACCGGAAAAAACAGTATTGAGCCTGAAAATTACACGGTCTTTAGACGGTTCAGCAATTCTGCCACCAGTCCCGAATCTGTCATCAGCGATATTCCAAAGCACTTCTTTCCTGCGTCCTTGATGGACGCACCTATATGATACGCGGTACTGCCATCAAGAATGATGAACCGATCATGGAACACCTGCGTTTTTTTCACTGTCAGTGTCGGATACTGCGCGTTGAAATTGGCAGCATCGGTATTGGTCAGCTTTGCGCTTGCGTAGGTGAAGATTTTTACATCGACACCTATCTTTTTCTTGGCCAATATATTCAGAGTATCGACATCAACGTAGCCATCAATCAGAATAATTTCCTTCTTTGCTTTCCGAACAATGGAAGTGATCAGACTGAAAGCGTCATAAATCTGACCATCGAAGAATATCTTCTGTTCGGATTCTGCATGATCCTCGATATACCGAAAAACTCTTTCGAATTTTTCATCTGAAGACCTTTGGTATTCCATTTGTTTCAGTTCTACGGTATTCAATCGTTCAAACAAGGCTGCATTATTTGCCAGAAAGTGTCGCATCGCAACAAACTCGTTCATGATGCGAATGCTTACTTCTATAGCTGTCTCACTGTTCAAAACAGCTGACAGCATTGCAATTCCGCCTTCTGTATAAGCATACGGCAGATATCGGCGACCGCCATGCTCTTCCGTTGAGGTCGCAAACTGCGACCTCAACCCATCGTTTTCTTCTTTTGTCAGTTGAAAACAAAATGATTCCGGAAACCGTGACAGATTCCTTTTTACACGCTCGTTAAGGCGCTTGGTTTCCACTTGATAGAGTAGCGCCAGATCACTATCCAGAATAACCTGCTGACCGCGAATAATGTGAATCATGCCTCGGATTTCCAAACAGGTTCTGTGTCAATGCTCATCCGAAGAAGAATCATTGGAGAATGGGTGTGAACAGTACGCAGCATCCGTACTGTTCATAGTTGGACCTTTTGTACAGTATGTCTTCCCTATGTGGTAGGAACTACAGACAGCTTCGTACACCTGCACAATCCCGGAATCCTTTTTTTCAAAGGGATCGACAGCAGCGCTTCTTTGACCGGCTTGTTGCATGACGGCCAGATTTCAGGCTGATTGCCATACTGCTGTTCCAGCCTCTCATGCCTGTCCGTGAAGACTAATATAATCGTAAATTTTCTCCCGTTTCTGCGTTTCCTGTTTGCGTTTCCCCTGCGGGCTATGATATACTGTTCAGCGTTCAAGGGCCTTTGCCACGCTTGGGAAATCATGGAGGCGGAAATGATCGGGAAGGTTTGGAAATGGCGGTTCGCTTTGCTGGGGCTGTGCCTGGCCATGGGGCTGGGGCTGACGGCGGCGCGGGCCGCGGAGACGTCGGTGCGGCTGAACGAGATCATGCTGTCCACGGCCGTGTTTGAGGGCGGCAAGGCCTACGAATGGGTCGAGCTGCGCAACCCCGGCGATACGGTGAGCCTGCGCGGCTGGCAGCTGACCTATGAGCGCAAGGGAGAAACGCAGACATTCACCTTCCCCTCGGGGCAGAAGATCAACCGCGAGGGATACCTGGTGGTCTTCCTGACCGGGCTGGACCAGGTGGAAAGCACCTCGGCCGCGGCGTACGCGCCGATCGACGTGTCGCGCAAGGGCGGCACCCTCCGGCTGCTGGACGCCGACGGCGCGGTGATGGACCAGGTCACGCTGGACGCGCAGTACGGCGATATCAGTTACGGGCGCACGGGGGACGGCGAGGAATGGCATTTTCTGGCCGAGGCGAGCCGGGGCAAGGCGAATACCGCCACCGGGTACGACCAGCGCACGCGCCGCGTGGATATGAATGTGAGCGGCGGGTTTTTTGATGCCGCGCCTTCACTGACCGCCATGACCGAGGACGGCGCGCAGGTGCGCTACACGCTGAACGGCGCCGAGCCGACCGGGAGCAGCCCGCTGTTCAGCGAGTTTGGCGGGCTGAGCAGCGGCGTGACCACGCTCAGGCTGCGGGCGTTCGCCGAGGGCAAGCTGCCCAGCGAAACCACCACGCAGACCTATTTCGTCGGCGTGCAGCGGGACGTGCCCGTGGTCAGCCTGGTCACGGACGAAAAATACCTGTTCAGCGAGAAGACCGGCCTGCTGGTGCCCGGCAGCGCCAAGCGCCCCAATTATTACCAGGACTGGGAATACCCGATCAACGTGGAATACTATACCGCGGGCCACGAGCAGCAGATCAACCAGCAGGCGTCGTTCCGGGTGACGGGCGCGACGTCCCGCACCTACGCGCAGAAGGCGATCTCCCTGTTCGCGCGCAGCGCGCTGGGCGCGGGCTCGTTTGAGTTCAACCCCTTCCCCAACCGCGAGGGCTATACCGAATACGAGGCGCTGACCCTCCGCGCGGGCGGCACGGAGAGCTACAAGACCCGTTTCAAGGACGCCATGCTGACGCGCCTGGCGAACGGCACCGGCCTGTTTTACCAGGAGAGCGTGACCTGCGTGGTCTACCTGAACGGCGAATACTGGGGCCAGTACAACCTGCGCGAGCGCATCAACAAGGACTCCCTCGCCGCGTTCGAGGGCATCACCGACAAGCAGACCATTCATGACGTGACCATCATCAAAGGCCGCGGCGAGGTCAGCCGCGGCACGCTGGACGAGTGGAACGCCCTGATCCGCTATATGAAGCGCAACGACCTCCGGCAGGAGGAGCACCTGAACTATGTGCTGGAGCGCTTCGACGTGGACAATTATTTTACCATGGTCGCGTTCCAGGTGATTTTGGGCAACGGCGACATCGGCAACCAGCGGTTTTACAAATTCCCCGGCGGCAAATGGAAATATGTGCTGTACGACCTGGACGCGGCGATGCAGAACACCAAGCGCACGCCGTTCGGCTATTTCCTGAAATCCGCCACGGCCAGCAACAAGCTGTTCTACCACGAGCCGTTCATCACGCTGATCAAAAATCCGGACATGAAGGAAAAATTCCTGACCATCTGCTCGACGCTGCTGACCGAAAAGTACGTCAAGCAGGACCTGCTCGACCAGATCGACGAGTGGGAGGCCACGCTTGAGCCGCTGATGCAGGAGCAGATCACGCGCTGGAAAAAGTGCAGCCCCAAGTCCGTGGATTCGTGGAAATACGAGGTCAACGCCTTCCGCAAGGTCGTGCGTTCGCGGTATAAATACGTGATCAACTACCTGACGGATTACTTCAAGCTGAACAAAGAGCAGAAGGCCTTCTACTTTGGTCAGGTATTGGAAAACAACCAGTAGGAGGGCCGCATGAACCGCAAGACGTTGTTTTTCGCACTGCTGCTGGCGGCGCTGATGGCGCTGCCGCTGACGGCCGCCGCGGCCAACATGCTCTATGTGTCCGTGTCCGACGCGCAGGCGGAGGACGGCCTGCCGCGCGACGCCGTGGCCATGAGCCAGGCGGGCGGGAAGTATTACCTGTTCCTCCCCGGCGCGGCGGACATGAACGCGCTGCGCGTCTGGACGGAGGGCGTAGACGAGGTGACCGTGGACGGCCAGGCATATCACAGCGGCGATGCGTTGCCCGCGCTGACGCCCGGCGAAAGCGTGCGCGTCAAGCTGGGCAGGAAGACCTATACCGTGCGGGTGATGCGGGGCAGCGCCATCGCGGCGGTGTTCGTCGGCACGGCCACGGGCAGCATGACCAAGATCGACAAGTCCAAGACCTATAAGGAAGCCGGGGAGTTCAAAATGCTCACCGCCGACGGCCGCGTGATGTACGACGGCGCGCTGGAGCACATCAAGCTGCGCGGGAACACCTCCGCCCAGTTCAACAAGAAGGGCTACACTGTCAAGCTCAGCCAGAAGACGGACCTGATCGGCTGCGGCAAGGCGAAAAAATATACCCTGATCTCCAACGCGCGCGACCACGCGCTGATCCGCAACCAGATCGTGTTCGCGCTGGCGGAATACGCGGGGCTCAGGTACACGCCCGGCTGTGTGCAGGCCGACGTCTACCTGAACCACGTGTACAACGGCACCTACCTGCTCCAGGAGAAGGTGGAGGTCGGCCCCGAGCGCGTGGACATCGCCGACCTGGAGGCCGCGACCGAGCGCGTCAACGAGCTGCCGCTCAGCGAGTACCCGCGCGTCGGCCCGCTGAAATCCACCGCCGGGGAGATGAAGTATTACCAGATCCCGAACGATCCGGAGGACATCACCGGCGGCTACCTGATCGAGTACGAGAACTGGACCGTGCGGTACAAGGACGAGCCCTGCGCCTACACCACCGACCGCAAAAAGGCGATCATGCTGAAGGCGCCGGAATACGCGTCCGAGGCGCAGATGCGCTACATCAGCGGGCTCATCCAGGCGTACGAAAACGCGATCTTCGCCGACGACGGGATCGACCCGGACACCGGCAGGCACTATACCGACCTGATGGACTTTGATTCCCTGGTGCGCAAGTATATGCTGGAGGAAATCAGCAAAAACTGCGACGGCAACCAGTCCAGCCAGTATTATTACAAGCCGGCCGACAGCGTCAGCACGCGCATGTTCGCCGGGCCCGCCTGGGATTACGACACCACCTTCGGCGATTACGCGCGCACCGGCACCCGCGCGCTGCTCGACCCGGAGGGGCTTTACCTGACGACCCGCAACAGCTCGCGCTACTGGTGGCCGCAGCTGTACGCCAAGGCGGACTTTGTGGCCGGCGTCAGGGCGTGCTGGGCGGACACCTACCGGCAGGCGATGCAGATACTGTGCGGCCAGGCCGAGGACGCCACCGGCGCGCTCAGGTCGGTCGCGGCCTATGCCGACGCCATCCGCGAGAGCGCGGAGATGAATTTTACGCTCTGGCCCATGCGCCAGTCCAGCGACAACATCGCCAATTGCGGAAAAACCTTCCAGAAGAACGTGGACTACCTGCAGAACTTTATCGAAAAGCGACTGGCGTTCCTGGACGAAACGTGGGGCGCGGCCGATTGACAAGGCCCCCCGGCTGTTATATACTGACCTGGCGCCACGCGCAATCAACAGCTGGGGTACGCGACATTGATTGAGACATGGAAAACGCCGGTCACGCCCGTGACCGGCAGGGAACCGAGAACGGTATATGTGTATCTGCCCGGGGAAGCGGCGTCCGGTACGGACGCCCGTTTCCCCGTTCTGTATATGTTTGACGGGCACAATGTGTTTTTCGACGCCCACGCGACCTATGGCAAAAGCTGGGGCATGGGCGAGTACCTGGACCGCACGGGCATGCCGCTGATCGTGGTCGCGGTGGACTGCAACCACCGCCCGCCCCACGGACGGCTGAACGAGTATTCGCCCTTCAGCTTCACGGACCCGAACTTCGGCCGCGTGACGGGCTACGGACGGCGCTACATGCGTTGGCTGACCGGCACCCTGAAGCCCATGATCGACGCGCGCTACCCCACCCTGCCCGGGCGGGAGACGACATGGATCGCGGGATCCTCCATGGGCGGGCTGATGAGCCTGTTCGCGGTCAGCGAGTTCAACGGCTGCTTTTCCCGCGCGGCCGCGCTGTCACCCTCGGTCTGGGCGGGCAGCGGGCGGCTGGCGGACCTGATCCTCGCGACGCGATTCGCGCCCGGCACCATCGTGTATATGGACTACGGCACGGAAGAGCTGCGCGGGCAGGAGTATCTGCTGGACGACTACCTGCGCTGCGCCGAAGCGCTGATGCGCCGCGGCGTGTGCCTGACCAGCCGCGTGGTGCCCGGCGGCACGCATTGCGAGGCGAGCTGGGAGCGCCAGATCCCCGTTTTTCTGCCGATTCTGATGGACGCGTACAAGCCGGAGGGCTGATACAGGAGGGAGCACCGTGGAAACGCAGTATTTCAGGCAATACAGCCCCGCGCTCGGGCGCGAGATGGAAATGAAGGTCTACGGCCACGCCGGCCGGCCCGTCCTGTTCATTCCCTGCCAGAACGGACGCTTTTTCGACTTTGAAAACTTCCGGATGACCGATGTCTGGCAGCCCTGGATCGACGCGGGGCGGGCGATGGTCTTTTCCGTGGACACGCTGGACCAGGAAACCTGGAGCGCCGGCGGCGACGGATACGGCCGCATCCGCCGCCACGAGCAGTGGATGAACTACCTGTTTGATGAGGTGGTGCCCTTCGCGCGGGACATGGTCAACGCCCGCAACGGCTGGAGCGGCACCCCCGGCGTGATCGCCTTCGGCTGCTCACTGGGCGCGACGCACGCGGTGAACTGCTTTTACCGCCGGCCGGACCTGTTCGACGGGCTGCTGGCGCTCAGCGGCATCTATACCGCGGCCTACGGCTTCGGCGCGTATTCCGACGAGCTGGTCTACCTGAACAGCCCGGTGGATTACCTGGCCGGCATGGCCCCCGACCACCCCTATATCCGCGAGTACAACCGCCGCCGGAGCATTATCGTGGTCGGCCAGGGACCGTGGGAGGAGCCCGCCACCACCTTCCGCCTGCGCGAGATCTTCCAGCAGAAGGATATTCACACCTGGGTGGACGTCTGGGGTCACGACGTGCAGCACGACTGGGTCTGGTGGTACCGCCAGACCGCCTACCATATCCCGCATCTGCTGGATTGAGCGCGCCCATATCATGTCAGTACCGCAAAGGATATTGTCTGTCAGGCAATACCTGATACGTGACACAAAAAGGAAAGACCGTCATGGCAGAAAGAAAATCCGTTTCGCCGGTATACTCCATGTGTGTTCAGCCGGCGTTCATCATCGGCACAAACAATGAGGACGGCTCCGCCAATTTTGCGCCGATCACCTGGGTCAGCGTCACCCACAAAGAAGGCAATGGCTATTTGCTGGTTATCAGCATGTCCGGAACCAAAAGAACGAAGCGGAATGTGCTTCGTTCAGGCGTCTTCAGCGCCAATCTGGTCAGCGTCGATATGCTCCCGCTCATGGATTACTTCGGCTCCAGGCATGCGGACGACGGAAAAAAGGACGCCGTCCCATACAGCGTCGTCCGCGGCGCGGCGCTGGATGTACCGGTGCTGGACGAAAGTCGCTGGGTGTATGAATGCGAAGTCGAGCGCGCCGTCGAAACCGGGGACTCGACCACCTTTTTCTGCAATATCCGCAACATCCAGATCGATCGGCGGCTGGAATGCAGGGACATCTTTGACGTTGATCTGACGGTCCTTGATCCCGTGATCTATTCCGGAAAATACCACAGCCTGGGCAAAAAGCTCGGAGAAATCGGGGATTTCCTGTCAGTGGAATAGGTTCTCATGCATCATTATTGGTCCACCAATGAATTCGTGAATCAAGATGCGGCGTGATAAGTGGTGGGAGACAAGGAACGGAACCGAAGGCGTACCCGCAGGTACGGCGAGGTTTCGTGACGCAGTATACCGCCGCTTAGCACGTCGCAGATGATTCGGGAATTTGTTGGTGGATCAATAGCCGCCTGCTTCGATCCGGATGGCTTCCGTTTCCACCCAGGCCGGCCGGAAGCCGCACTTGAACGCGATATTTTGC
>CAMNEH010000054.1 GCA_946536315.1 uncultured Clostridia bacterium | reverse complement strand
CCGTGTTCATCGGCACGGGCGTGTGGCGTCCGTCCACCCTGGGCATCGAGGGGGAAACGCTGGCCAACGTGCACTTCGGCATCAGCTACCTCGCGCGGCCGGTCAGCTATACGGTCGGCCAGACGGTGGCGGTGATCGGCATGGGCAATGTGGCCATGGACGTGGCGCGCACGGCGTTCCGGCACGGCGCGCAGCGCGTGATGCTCTTCCAGCGCGGGACCAAATCCCCCGCCAGCGACCACGAGATGGAATACGCGCGGCTGGACGGCGCGGAGTTTTTCTTCGGCAAGTCCATCCAGCGCATCACGCCGGAGGGCCCGGTGTTCAGGAATTCCGTGGTCAACGAGGCCGGACGCCCCATCGGCGTCGAGGGTGATGAGGAACTGGTGCCGGCCGATACCACCATCATCGCGATCAACCAGCGCCCGAAGGATAAGCTGGTGAACACGACCCACGGCCTGAACGCTTCGGAGCGCGGCCTGCTGATCGTGGACGAGAACAACATGACGACGCGCGAGGGCGTGTTCGCCGCGGGGGACGTGGTGCACGGCTCTCTGACCGTGGTGCACGCCGTCAACGACGCCAAAAACGCCGCGGCGGGGATGATGCGGTATATGGAGGAACATGAGTAAGATATATCAGATCTACGGGCAGGACGCCCATGAAATGACGCTGAAGCTGCTGGACGCGGCGGACGCGGCGCGGCTGGCGCCGGCCGGGGGCAGCGTCGCGCTGAAGCCCAACCTGGTCATCGCCGGGACGCCGGAGAGCGGGTCGACGACGCACCCGGGCGTGCTCAGCGGCTGCATCGAGTACTTCCGCGCCCACGGCGTCACGGACATCAGCGTGATCGAGGGCAGCTGGGTGGGCGACGATACCATGCGCGCCATGCGCCGCGCGGGCTACGACAAGGTCTGCGAGCGCTACGGCGTCCCGTTCTACGACCTCAAGAAGGACCGGACCCGCGCGGTCAAAACGGCGGTCGGGAGCATCGACGTCTGCTGCCGCGCGCTGGACGCGGGACTGCTGGTGGACCTGCCGGTGCTCAAGGGACATTGCCAGACGGTGATGACCTGCGCGCTGAAAAACCTGAAGGGCTGCCTGCCGGACCGCGAAAAGCGGCATTTCCACGCGATGGGCCTTCAGAAGCCCATCGCCGCGCTCGGCGCGGCGCTTAAGCCGCGGCTGATCGTGGTGGACAGTATCTGTGGCGACCTCGACTTTGAGGAGGGCGGCACCCCGGTGCAGACCAACCGCATGTACCTGGGCGAGGACGCGGTACAGCTGGACGCCTACGGCCGCGCGCTGATGGGCCTGACGCCGGAGGAGGTGCCCTACATCGAGCTGGCGGAGCGCTACGGCGGCGGCAGCGCGCGCTGGTCGGAGGACGACCTGGTCGCGCTCAACCAGCCCACCGAGGCGCGGGGCTATCCACGGCCGAGCGGCACGGTGGCCGGGCTCACGCGCGGCGTGCGCGAAAACCAGGCCTGCTCCGCGTGCTTCGCCGCGCTGGTGCGCGCGCTGCACGCCTCGCGCGCGGGCGGACGGCCAACGATCTATATCGGCCAGGGCTGGCAGGGACAGACGCTGGACGGCCTGGGCATCGGCAAGTGCTGCCGCGGCGCGTCCGCGTGCGTGATGGGCTGCCCGCCCACCGCGGACATGATCGCGCGAAAGCTGGAAGAACTGCAATGGGACTGAGGAAAGATGGAAGGACTGCTGTCGCTTGAATTCAATATCTTCGTGATGATCGCCGTGGGCTTCCTGATCCGCCGCGTGAACGTCGTCGGCAAGGAAGCGGAGCGCGTCGTGACGGACCTGGTGCTGTACGTGGTGCTGCCGTGCAACATCTTCAATTCGTTCATGGGCGGGGGCGGCGGGACCGGCGCGGGGGATTACCTGGCGGTGCTGCTCATCTCCATCGGCATTCAGGCGCTGTCGATGGTGTACGGCAAATTCGCCTTCCCCCGGGAGACCCCCGATCGCCGCTGCAACCTGGCCTACGCCATGATCTGCTCCAACGCGGGGTTCCTGGGCAACGCGGTCACGGAGGGCGTCTTCGGCGCGACCGGGCTGATGCTGACCAGCATTTACCTGATCCCCCAGCGCATCATGATGTGGTCGGAGGGCCTCGCGATCTATTCCGGCGTCTCCGACATGAAGGCCACCGTCCGCAAGGTGCTCACGCATCCGTGCGTCATCGCCTGCATCCTCGGACTGGCGGTGATGCTGGCCGGTGTGACCGTGCCCGCGCTCATCCTGACGCCCATCCAGCAGATCGGGCGCTGCAACACCCCGCTGACCATGATCATGATCGGCATGATCCTGAGCGAGATCGACGTCCGCCACCTGGTGGACGGGACCATCGCCTGGTTCACCTTCCACCGCCTGGTGCTGATGCCGCTGGTGGTGTACCTGGCCTGCAGGCTGCTGGGCGTCAGCCATACGGTGACCGGCGTGAGCACGCTGCTCGCGGCCATGCCCGCCGGCGCGACCACCAGCATGCTGTCCGCCAAGTACAACCGCGACCCGCAGTTTGCCACCAAGCTGGTCATCTTTACCACGCTCTGCTCCGTCCCCGCGATTTTTTTGTGGAGCATGCTGCTGACGCGGTAACGCCGCAGGGGACGGAGGTTTGCTGCTTTCTGTCCATGGACGACAATTCTGCTGAATTGCTAAGGAGGATCATCGAATGAAACGGTTCATCGCTGTCTGCTGTGCCCTGCTGGTCTGCGCCTTCGGAATGGGCGCCGCGGCAGGGGAAAGCGCGTACGAAAACATGTCCCTGGACGAGCTTCTTGAACTGCAAAGCCGGATCAGCGCCATCATCGCCCAGAAAAAGGCGGACGGGGCCCAAACGGCGGCACCCGTTCAGGATGGTGTGACCCTACGGGAATTATTCCCGGATACGGATTTTGCCAAGGCGATCCGTTCCGCCCTGAATAAGACGAGCATCGACCGGGCGGTGACCCAGAGCGAGCTGGACGGCATTGTCAAGCTGGACCTGTCACGCAACGACGGCTATGTGATCCATTCCTTTGAGGGCATTTCCCATCTGCGCAATCTGCAGGTATTGCGGATCAACTGCAGCTTTACATCCGCCTACGGCGCGCAGTACCGCCTGCATGAGAACTGGTATGTGTTCGCGGGCACCGAGCTGCCGGACGAGATCGGCCTGCTGCAGAACCTGACCGAGATCTCCATTCAGAACACTCCGCTGCTGCAGCTGCCAGAGGGGATGCGGAACCTGGTCAACCTCAGGAAGCTGGAAATCTACTATACAGGGCTGACGGCGATCCCCGAATGGATCGGCGAGCTGCAAAAGCTCGAGTCCATCGTGATGACGCATTCCTTCGTCGCCACGGTGCCGGACAGCATCGGCCAGCTGACTTCGCTGAAAACGCTGAAGCTGACGGACTCGGAAATCACCGAGCTCCCCGACAGCATCTGCGGGCTGCCGAACCTGCAGACCCTGGACGTCGGGTATACGAACCTGAAGGCGCTGCCGGAAAATATCGGCAGCCTCACGACCCTGAAAACCTTGTCCGTGAACAGCACGCCGATCACCAAGCTGCCGGCTTCGCTGGAGAATCTGCAATTGACCGAGCTCGATATCGACAATACGTCCATCGAGTGACATTTTCGCAGGAGGCGGAAACCGTGGCGACGTATCTGAACCCGGGTCTTACAGCGTTTGAAGAGGCTGTTCATTCTCGGATTTTTGTGGATAAAACAGAAATGATGATGCACCTGAACACCGTGGTCAGGACAAAGCAGAAATATGTCAGCGTATCCCGGCCCCGCCGCTTCGGGAAGACCATGGCGGCGGATATGATCTGCGCCTATTATGACCGGGAAGCCGACAGCCGCCGCCTGTTTGAAAAGTGCAAGCTGGCCGGATGCGCCGCTGTCGCGATGGGCGATCAGCTGCTGCAGTGGGACGCCTATCTCGGTCAATTTGATGTGATCCGGATCGTGATGACGAGATTTTTCAAAAAACAGCTTTCTGTCCAATCTGCGCTTCAAAAAATGCAGAACGCCATCATCCGGGAAATCAAAAAGGCATATCCAGAGGTTGATTATGCCGACGACGAAGACCTGATCCAGACGCTGGATGATGTTTATGGGGACCGTGACAGGCAGTTTGTCATAGTCATTGACGAATGGGATGCAGTATTCAGAGTGTGTCCGGAAGATAAGCCGGGCCAGACAGAGTACCTTGATTTCCTGCGGGACCTGATGAAGGACAATCAGCACATCGCGCTGGCCTATATGACGGGCATCCTGCCCATCAAGAAGTACGGCGAGCATTCCGCCCTGAACATGTTCACGGAATACTCCATGATGGCGCCGCGGCAGCTGGCGCCGTATACGGGGTTTACTGAGCAGGAGGTCGAAACGCTTTGCCGTCGTTACGCGATGGATTATGGCGAGGTCTCCAACTGGTATGACGGCTATATCGTCAGCGATCAGATTCCGACAAACCAACGGGAGGCCTACCGCGAAGGCCGGTACAGCGGTCATAAGATATCCATCTACAGCCCCCTCTCCGTGGTCGAAGCCATGACCACCGGCGTGATCAGAAACTACTGGAACAAAACGGAGACCTATGAAGCCCTGGCCGAACACATCCGCATGGACTTTGACGGCCTGAAGGCGGCCGTCGCGCTGCTGATGGACGGCGGCCGGATCCGGATCGATCCGTCCACCTACCAGAACGACATGACCACCGTGCACAGCCGGGACGATGTATTTTCCCTGCTGGTGCATTTGGGATACCTGGGCTTTGACGATGAAACCAGCGAGGTGTTCATCCCAAACAAAGAGATCCTGGACGAATTCAAAACCTCCACGAAGGACAAGGTATGGACAGAAGCGTTTGAGACTTTCAGGGCTTCGCAGGAGCTGGTGAAGGCCACCTGGGCGAAGGATGCCGAAACCGTCGCCGCTTTGCTGGAGAAGGCGCACGACCGCGCCGGCAACAAGACATACAATGATGAAACGGCCCTGAGCTACGCGATCCAGCTGGCCTACTACGCGGCGGGAAAGTATTACACGGTCATTCCGGAGCTGGACAGCGGAAAAGGGTACGCCGATATCGCTTTCCTGCCCTCACCCAGGTATCCGGACATTCCTGCGCTGCTGATCGAACTGAAGTACAATCAGACGGCGGAGACGGCGATGGCGCAGATCAAACGGCGAGATTACCCGGAACGGCTGGCGCACTACAGGGGAAAGCTGCTGCTGGTCGGCATCAACTACGACAGGGACGCGCCGAACAGCGATGCGGGTTTCAAGCATCACAGCTGTGTGATCGAAGAGGCGTGATCGCATCAATGCAGCGAGCGGGACAAAGAGTCGCATCAAAAAAGGGGGGAGACGAAAGTCTCCCCCTGCGTTGTGTGGCGGGCGATTCTGCCTTAGCCTTTGCTGGTTTTCCGGTTGAAGATCACGTTGACGATGATGCCCATGATCAGGCCGGTCGCGATGGCGCTGACGGTGATGTGCTCGAAGTTGAGGGTGAGTCCGCCGATGCCGGGGACGAGGATGGCCGCGACGACGAACAGGTTGCGGTTGTCGTTCAGGTCGACGGGCTGCAGCATTTTCAGGCCGCTGACCGCGATGAAGCCGTACAGCGCGATGCACACGCCGCCCGTGATGCAGGCGGGGATGGAATTGACGAACGCCGTGAACGGACCGAAGAAGGAGAGCAGGATGCAGTAGACCGCGGCGATGACGATGGTGGAAATGGACGCGTTGCCGGTGATGGCGACGCAGCCGACGGACTCGCCGTAGGTGGTGTTCGGGCAGCCGCCGAAGAAGGACCCGATGACGCTGCCGACGCCGTCGCCGATCAGGGTCTTGTCCAGGCCGGGCGAGGTGATCAGGTCGCGCTCGATGATGCTGGACAGGTTCTTGTGGTCGGCGATGTGCTCCGCCAGGGTCACGAAGGCGACCGGCGCGAACAGCACGAAGATGTTCAGCACGTCGCTGAAGCTTTTGATTTTGGACGGCTCGCGGAACATGCCCAGGAAGGTGAAGTCCGGCACGGAGAAGATCTGCATGCCCTGATAGGCGCTCAGGTCCACGACCTGCAGGGCGGGAATGTTCGCGGCGTTGCCGATCAGCGTCATGACCAGGCCGACGATATAGGCGGACGCGATGCCGATGATGAAGGGGATCATTTTGAGGCGCTTGCCGCCCTTGACGGAGGCCCAGACGGTCATCAGGAAGGCGAACACGCCCAGCAGGATGTGCACAAGGCTGTAGCCGGTGACGCTGCCGATCTGAACGGCTTCAGACAGGTTTTCCGCGGTGATCGCGCCCTCAAAGCCTTCCACGATGCTCAGCACCGCGTGATCGCCGTTCAGGTTGGCGATGTTGTTGACCGCGCTGCCGCACAGGCTGAGTCCGATCAGCGCGACGGTCGGGCCGATCACGACGGGCGGGAGCAGGCGGTTGACCCAGGCGGAGCCGGTCGCGCGCACGATCAGCGCGATGACCACGTACACCAGGCCGGCGAACACCGCGCCCAGGAAAATGCCGAGGTAGCCAAACGCGGTCGCACCGATCAGCGGCGAGATGAACGCAAACGAGCTGCCCAGGAACACCGGGCTCTGCCGCCGCGTGATCAGCAGGTACCACAGGGTGCCAAAGCCCGCGCCGCACAGCGCGGCCGGCTGGCTCATGTACGCGGTGCCGGAGTTGATGTTCACCAGCACGGGCACCAGCAGTGTGGCGGCCATGATGGCCAGCAGCTGCTGCAGGCCGTAGAACAGGTTTTTCCGGAAGGGCGGCTTCTGGTTGATGTCATAAACGAGCTTCATGTAAGCGCCTCCTGAAGAAGATTCGGCCGTCTTGTCCGGCGCCACAGAAAAACTGCCCGCCGCATACAGGATACGACGGGCAGGGGTCATCCACCATACCGTGACCGCGGTTCCGCGGCCGTTTGCCTCTTGCCGGTCTCTCTGTACCGCCTTAAAGACTTACCATTAACAATGATAGCATATTCCGCCGGGCGCGTCAAGCGCGACATTTCAGCAGCGTCAAGGGGACGCCGGTCAC
The DNA here is from genome assembly GCA_946536315.1 of uncultured Clostridia bacterium. Lineage (GTDB taxonomy): Bacteria > Bacillota > Clostridia > Christensenellales > Aristaeellaceae > UBA4246. The sequence continues at coordinate 9,441 of CAMNEH010000054.1, read as the reverse complement.
TCGATGAACAGATAATCAAACCCGTATTCGTCAGCGAAGCGCTGGGCGTAGCTGCCTTCGACCACGCGGAGGGATACGCCGGGGCTGAAGGCGGAGGAATCGATGCTCGTGACGGATGCGGGAATGACGAACACGTCCGCCGGGACGCCCTGGAACGCCTCCGCTTCAATGACAGTCAGATCAGCAGGCAGCGTAAAGACGACGGGCGCGGGGGTGACCACCAGATGGGCGTCCATGGTGACGGACGCTTCGTCCCACCACAGGGTCCATTGATAGTGCCAGTCGCCGACCGCGTCGGCGGGGATGATGGTGTCCGGCTCACCGAGGTAAAGGTCATACTGCGTGTTGGACACTGTATCCCATACCGCCGTCAGGTCCGGCGCGTCGGGCTCGACCTTGTCGATCACCAGGCGCTGCGCGCTTTGCCCGAACCGCTCGAAGAAGGGGTAGTTGTCCAGCGCGATGGAGCCGACGTAATTCCCGACGGAATCATAGTAATACGGGTTCTCGGCGACGCCTGCAGCGGCCTGCATTTCGTCCGGCGAGGACTGGATCTCCGGCGTCAGGACGGGCAGGCTGCCGTCCGGGTTCCGCACGGTGAGCCAGAGCTTGCCCGGCTCGTTGATCAGGCTGGTATAGAGGTACACCCACACGGGATAGTAACCTGGGGTCGGGGCAGTGGCGGTCAGGGTGGTGCCCTCCATGCGGACGTCAGTGAACGGATCGTCGCCGTTACAGTCATAATCAATGGTCGATTCGACGCCCTCGATGTCCCATCCCGTCGGCAGCCAGGAGGCGGTGACCGTGAAGGACTGGCCGGCGACGATGTCCACCGTATCGGGACTGAGCGCGACCCGGTCCGGCGCGCCGCCCCCGGGTGTTTTCAGCTGTATATACAGGTCAAAGGACACCGGGTCAAGGTCATCCCAGGTCACGGTGAAGCGATAGCCGAAGTCGGCGCAGAAGTCGTTGTCGCCATAAACATCCATATCGAGGGTGAGAGTGGCGTGGTCAAAGCTGAACCAGACGGAGTCCTCCCCTCCGGCGATCTGCTCCCAGGTGAACACGGGCTGGGTGTCCCGGGCTATTTCATCCGCGTTCGCAATGGAGACGACCGGGGCCTGCTCGACGCTGAAGCAGCCGTAGACACCGTAATAGGTGCGGTGGACGCTGTCCCGGACGGTTTCGCCCGTCACGTCGTCCCTCAGGAGCATCTGGACGCCGCTCCCGCCGGTCAGCTCGAAGGGGAGCCCGTTGTCGATGGCGTACTGGTGGGCGTAGCTGCCCTCCGTGACGGTCAGGGTCAGGGTGTCGGGGCAGCCTTCAAAGGCGGTGGCGCTGATCGACTGGACGCTGGCGGGAATGATGATGCGTTCCAAAGCGTCACAACCCACAAAAGGAACATCGCCAATATAAGTGACGCCAGACTCCACGACCACGCTGAGGACATCTTTTTCGATCTTGCAGTTGGACCAGGGCCAGGAGCCCTGCTCCATGTCCGGCATGGGTCCGGTCCCGCTGATCGAGAGGGTGTGATGATTCAGATCGTAAGACCAGCTCAAGTCCTCTGACAGCGTATCAGAAAAGGCGCTTGGCTGATACACGCCGTCTGAGCAGCTCCAGGATGCATATGCCAGGCTGTTTCTCCAATCGTTCAGCAGGGGCCGTTCGGATGCCTCGTTGACGATATGGCTGATGTCCGCGATGGATCCGCCATACACCACTGTCTGAATGGGAGAATCGATAAAGGCATTGTAATGAATCGCCTGGATGCTGGCCGGCAGGCTCACCCGGTGGAGATTCGTGCAGGTGTCGAAGACGTAATCTGAAATGCTCTGAACCCCTTCCGGAATGATGACGGAGGTGATAGTTTCATTGAAGCCAAAGGCGTCAAAAGAGATGTGAGTGACCGGATAGCCGCCCAGCTCCGCGGGAATGGTCACCTCGGCGTCACTGCCGTTGTAATGAGTCAGGAAAGCGCAGCCGTCTACGACGTCATAGCTGAATTCGGGCGTGATGGCGGCGATGGTTTCGAAGTTGAGACAGTTGTCAATGGCGTACTGGTGGGCGTAGCTGCCCTCTGTGACGGTGAGGGTCAGCCCGTCCCCGCAGTAGGCAAACGCGTCGGCGCCGATGGCGGTCACCGTTTCCGGAATGCTCACGCCGGTCAGGCTCGCGCATGAGTAGAAGGCCTCACTGCCTAATTCACACAGGGACGGGGGCAGGACGACGTCCACTAAGCTGTAACAAAGGCCGAAAGCGTCGTTGCCGATGCGCCCGATGCCAGCGGGCAGGTCGATGCTTTCGAGCGCCTGACAATACCAGAACGCGTCGTTGCCGATATCCGTGAGCGTCGAGGGAAGGGAAACCTGGCGCAGAGACTCCAGCCTGTAGAAGGCATAGTCGCCGATATCGGTGATCCCTTCGCCCACTACGAGCGTGGTGATCCCCGAAGCGTAGGCGTTCCACGGCGCAAGGCCGCTGGCAGGCGAATAATCGTCCATCGCGCCGGCGCCGGTGATGGTTAATGTCCGGTTGTCATAGTGCCAGGAGAGCCCCTCGCCGCAGGTCCCGCCGTCTGAGAAGGTATAGTCTCCGTCCGCGCAGTGCCAGACCGCGCATTTCAGCACGCCGTTGCCGTCTTCGATCACGATATCGGGGACGGACGCGCAGGCACCATGGAAAAAGACAGATTCAAGCTGCGCGGCGCCGTTGAACGCCGCGGCGCCGATGCGGCGCAGACCAGCGGGGAAGGTGACGCTGGTCAGGCTGTCGCAGAATTGGAACGCGGTTTGGCCGATTTCCGTCACATGCGCGGGCAGGGTCAGACTTTCAAGCTGCGTGCAGTTGCAAAACGCGCCTTCACCGATACTGGTGACGCCGCTCGGAATATCGATACTGGTGAGACTGTCACAGGAGGCAAAAGCGCTGTCGCCGATCGTGGTCAGGCTGTCGGGCAGCTGCACGTGGGAAAGCTCCGGGCAGTAGGCGAGGGAATGAGCTTCCAGCCGGATGACGCCCTCAGGAACGATGACGCTGGTCAGCGGCAACGGATGATCGGGCTGGCTGCCGAGGGAGCGGATGGCGGTGACCGGATACCCGTCGATGAGCGCCGGAACGGCGATGTCGGTATCGTGACCGGTATATCCGGTGATGACGGCTTCACCGTCCACGATCTCGTAAGTGTATTCCTGCGGCGCCAGAACAGTGAAGCTCAAACCGTTGTCAATGGCGTACTGGTGGGCGTAGCTGCCTTCGACCACCTTCAGCGTCACGGGCGTGTCGTCATAATCTTCGGTCGCAAACGCGTTTTCTCCGATATGGGTCACGCTGGCGGGAACGGTGACGCTGACCAGGGGGTCGATACACGCAAACGCCTCATTGCCGATGCTTTCCAGGCCGTCGGGCAGCGTCAGCTCACCGGTCAGCCAGGTATACGCGAACGCGCCGTTGCCGATGACCTTCAGCTGGCCCGGCAGGGTGATGCTGGACAGATTGAAGCAATCGTCAAACGCGTGTGCTCCGATCGTCGTGATGGAATCGGGCAGCCGGATACTGCTCCCATAAATAAAGCTGGCGAAGGCGCGCGGACCGATGCCGGTCACCGTCTGTCCGTTGACGACGCCCGGGACGATCAGCGGGTCTTCGCTGTCGTTGCCGTTGAAGGCATCGGCGGACACGGCGGTAATGATCCCGTTTTTGATCAGAAAGCTCGGCGTCCGGTATTCATCCTGGGTAATCGCGCTGATTCCGGTCACGCGGAAGTATGAATCGCTGCTGTTTTCTCTGGAGTCCAGCCTGATTTGAAACGTTTCGGTATTGTATGCGAGAACCACCAACCCGCCTAATTGATCGCCATAATAGCTGGTTCTTGTATGGAAGGCGGTTAAATCTTCATCATCCCATCCGAAAAGAAGTTTGTCGCCTTCCGCCAGGTGAGAATCATCGGAAAAGACGATCCTGAGATAATCGGCGCTTTCGGGATGGACATAGGTCCAGATCTGATGGTCCGCGCTCGCGGGGGAGGATGTCTCCGGGTACGCGGAGGAGGCGGAGTAAGTGATGTACGACTCGGTTTCGATGCCGTGTTGGACGGCGTACTGATACGCGGCGCTGTTTTTGATGACGTGAAAGACAAGATCCGTTCCGCAGCCGGTGAAGGCGCTGGCGGCGATCTGGGTGACGCTGTCGGGAATAATGGCGGTCTTCAGGCTTGCGCAGCCGCTGAACGCGTTCTCGCCAATGGAAACCAGGTGGTTGGGCAGCCGGATGTATTCCATGGCGGACCAATTGGCAAAGACGGACGCGCCGATCCGGGTCAGGGTGTCCGGAAGACCGACGCCCTCCATGGCGGCAGCCCGTTGCGCGTCACTGATCAGGCCATCGATGGCCGTGACCGGGCAGTCCCCGATCATGTCAGGAAATTGAATATAGGTTTCCTCGCCCGTGTATCCGGTGATGACGGCCTCATCATCCACGATCTCGTAGGTAAAGTCACTTTCCGCTCCCGCGGCATGGATGCCAAAGGCGAGCGCCAGCGCGGCGGCGAGCGTCAAAAGCGCGATCAGCTTCATTTTTCTCATGCTGTGCCTCCTCATCATATGTTCATTGCGCCGTGGTCAGCGCAGGCGCGCCGCGGCGTTCACGGCGTCACAGACCTCGTTGGCAAAATCGCGGTACAGCCGCTCATCCGCGCAGGCGGAACGCGGCGTGATCAGCTCAAGGACGAAGCTGGGACTGGACGTGCTGCGCAGCGTCAGCTTGACGGAGAGACTCGCGATCCGGTCGCTGGCCGAGACCGATGTATTCACGTACAGGGTACCGCGTTCTCGGGCGCTGGTTGTGTCCGCGTAGAGGGTGCGGTCCACGTCGCACTGGACCTCGCAGGAGAGGACGTCGTCGTAGCGGATCCGCTCCGTGCGGTAGCCGGCGGACGTCGTATAGTTGCCCAGGCCGCGAAAGTCGGTCAGCCAGGCGAAAATCATCTGCCGGCTGTGGTCGTCCATGAACAGTCCCTTGGACCAAATGGGCAGAATGACCAGCTCCCCAGCGCCCGTTTCGGGGACGGTCGCGCGCCGGCGCAGGTCCGCGTCGTGGCACAGGTGCTCGGCGGTTTTTGAAAACTGATATGTCGCGAAGGTTTTCTCCAGCTTCGCGTTCCACATGTCCACCCTGTCCTGCAGCTCCTTGCGCGTTTTCGCTTCGGCGGCTTCGAGCTGTTCAGGGGCCTCGTTCTTCGGCGCTGGCGCGGGTTGCTTCTGAGCCTTCGCGGCCGTGGCGGACTCTTTGCGGATCTTGATGACTGAGCAGACGATCACGATCAGGATCACGACCGCGGCGATCAGGGCGTTGTTCATGGGCTCACCTCCGTGTTCAGATGACAGGCTGCAGTGCCTATCTTGTACTACAATTATCATACCAGATATCATCAATTTTGGCAATGCTCATCACAAAGCAGCGCGCGGCTGCCGCGAAAAAAAGCCCCTGTTGACGTCATCAACAGGGGCCACAGAGAGGACAGGCTTTATTCCGCCGGCGCGAGGACGCGGACAAAATACTGCGCGGCGGTGATGAAGCAGTTGCGCACGGACAGGCTGGTATCATTGCCCTCGGGGGTCGCGCCGGTCCGGGTGTCGGCAAAGGCGTTCGTCGCGCTGGTGAGCACGTATTCCGGCGCGTCGCTGATCAGGCCCTCGGCGAAAAAGTCAAACTCCTCGCCGGTGCGCAGCGGGATGCCGTAATAGGCGGCCAGTTTCTCGTCGGTCATGGGGAAGGCCTCGTAGAAGTGCCCGGCGAGCATGTTCGCGTGGCAGACCGCGCGGTCGGACGCCCGGATGAAGATCTGATAAGTGGGCATGGCCATGTTGTTTTCCGGGTTTTTGGGGGTGAAGATGGCCTGGGTCACGATGGCGTACAGCGCGTTGCCCTCGCTGTCCACGCCGCGCGCGGCGTACTGCACCGTGCCGGTGTCGGAGACGAAGGCGGGGTCGACGTCCAGCTTTTCATACTCCCCGGGCAGGGCCTGCGCGAGCTTTTTCAGCTGAATATCCTGCACCTCGCGCTCGCCGAGGCGGAAGACGTTCGCCGCGTAGTAGCAGGCGGTCTGCACGCCATACAGCGCCGCGTCGGAGGAGAAGGTCGCGCCGCTGACCGCGTCCGCCGTCAGCGTGGAGGACGCCAGCCGTCCGATGTAAGCGGCGTCCAGCGCCTCCTGGGTGATCAGGCCGAGGAAGGACGCCGTGTGGTCCTTCGTGTCACCGATCACGACGCCGGTGATCAGGCCCTCCTTGTCCAGGCCGACGTAGACGTCCATCACCGGGTCCTCATAGAATTCCGTGCCGTAGTGCACGCGCGTCTGGAACACGTATCCCTGCGCCGCCTTCCACACGGCGACGACCTCGTTGTCCACGCCGAGCCCGTCGAAGGTCCGGTACTTGCTCTTGAGGCTCTGCTTTTTCACCGAGCTGGCGCCGGGCAGCGCCAGCTGCACATAGTCGCTCTCTGTCCTGGCCTCCTCGGCCGTCGCGGCGCACACTGCCAGCAGGACGGCGCAGACCAGCCCGAGCAGCATTTGAATCGTTTTTTTCATAAGTCACTCCCTATAAAATCGGGCTGCGCGTATACGCAGCCCGCTGGTCAGCCGGTGATATTATTCGCCCCAGAACGCGTAGTTGTCCGGACGCGCGTGCATCGTGGAGGTGGTGTAGACGTCCTCCTCCGGGTTCGGCTTGCCGATGACGATGGCCGCTTCCAGATAGACGTTGCCCTGCACGGGAATCTCCATTGCCTGGGAGGCGTCCTCATAGCTGCCGGTGATGCCCCAGACGCGGGTATAGTCGTTGCCGTCCAGGAAGTAGCTCAGGTCGTGCGCGGTCCCCTTGATCAGCTCGCCGTCGGGATAGGCGAAGTAGTGGGTGGAATAGCCGAGCACGGTCGCGGCGACGTTCAGCATGCCGCAGGTCAGGCCGGCATTGAAGCTCGCCATCATCGGCTGCTGGAAGTAGGTCGCGCCGTCATAGGGCGTCGCGTGCTCCTCCTGCGCGATGACGTTGTCGGTGAGCACCAGGATGGTCACGGTGCCTTCGTTGGCGGAGCCCTCCAGGGTGCCGAAGCTCTGGCCGATGATGCCGCGCTGCGCGGCCACGTCGCGCACGACCAGGAAGAAGCTCTCGGTCCAGTGGATGCCGGTCTGCGACTTCAGCGCGAACTGGAGCATCTGCTCGATCTCCTCGTCCGTCGGGGCGCTTTCCGGGTTCGCGTCCCAATGATCGTTGTTCACGGTCATCCAGATTTCGGGATGGTCGTCATACCATTCGAGCAGCTTCGCCGGATCATAGTCCTCCGCCAGCGCGGAGATGACGCCCAGGCTCAGCGCGAGGGCGAGCAGCAGGGAAACGAGCTTTTTCATCGCGATGCCTCCTTTTTGCACGGTTGCGCATCCAACCGTTGCCTTTGCAAAAAGTGTAACAGAAAAAGCGCTTCCTGTCAAGGAAAATCGTCAGCCCTGAATGATTTCGACGTCCGGCAGCAGGCCATGCAGGCGCTCGCGCATGGGCGGCCGCCCGTCGTCCGGGGACTGGCCGAGGACCACGCCGGTCACATGGTGGGTCCGGGCGTATTCGCAGATGGTTTTTTCGACCTCGGGGGAGGAGATGATCTCCATTTCAGCGTCCGCGCCGCGCGCGTCCGCGTAGAGCTGGTTGAGCGCGGCGGAAATATCGGGGTTGCCCATCAGGGTCTTCTGCCGGGTGCGCACGTGCAGCACCATCAGGTCCGCTCCGCATTCGTCCGCCCATTCGCGGCCCCTGCGGATGAGCCTGGCGCAGTGCAGCTGCTCCGTCACGCACACCAGAATCCTGTTTTCAGACATGGCGGCGTCCTCCTTATGCCTGAACGGCGTCCAGCGCCCGGTAGCCGGAGACGAACTTGTCATAGCTCGTCACGTGCAGGCGCTCGCCGGCCTGCCAGGCAGGCAGCGGCCTGCGGGCGTCCAGGTAAAACAGCCGGTCGTCCTCCGGGTCGTTCTTCTCGCCCACGTTCAGGTAGAACGCGAAAAACAGGACGTTTTCGCGCTCGACGGGGGTGGATTCCGTCCGCAGGTACACGCCCTCCGCCTCCTTCTTGGGCGCGTGCAGCGCGTAGTGGATGTGCCGGCGGTAGGCCTGCTCCGGCACCAGATAATTCTGCCGGATGAACACGATCCAGCAGCCGGTGAGCACGCTCAGGAGAATCGTGAGCCATTTGATGCGCACGACAAAGCTCCATATGACGCCGCCCAGCAGCACCGCGGCCGGCGCCAGCATGAGCACCATGACGCGCCGAACCCTGGCGTCCGCCAGCTGGTAGTCATTTTCCGTATACATGCGCTCGCCTCCAATGGGATAATACAATTTGATTATAGCTGATAAAGCGTGCAAAAAAAGGGCAGCAGGTTGTCAGGGGGGATGCTGTTCATTGCTTCAGCAGCCGGATGATGTTCCAGAAGGCGAGGGAGAAGACGATGGCGCTTGCGTCCGGGCTCGCCGGGGTTTCTGTGGGCGTCACCGTATCGGGATGCTTCTGCGCGTTCGTGGCCTTGACATCGTCGTGCTTCAAATCACGCTCAGCCCGGTGAACGCAGGCACGCGCTGAGGAGGTCGATCACGTCGCCGGTCAGGGCGGAGCGGTCGCCGAAGCGCGCCTGGGCCTGCTCGCCGGCCAGGCCGAGCCACAGCGAGGCGAGCGCGGCGGTACAGAGCAGCCGCTGCCGGCCGGACAGGCCGGGGCAGACCGCAGCGTCCGCGCAGAGCGCGGCGAATATGCCGGTCAGCGCGTCGCCGCTGCCGCCCTTGGCGAGCGCCGGCGCGCCGCGGCGCTGAATCAGCGTCGTTTCGCCGTCCGAGGCGAGGCTGACGTGGCCCTTGAGCAGCGCGACCGCGCCGTACGCCCGGGTGAGGGCCAGCGCGGCGGCCAGCGGGTCCGCCAGGACGTCCGCGAGCGGCCAACGCAGCAGCCGCGCGGCCTCCGCCGGGTGCGGCGTGAGCGCGCAGGCCTCCGGCAGCGGTAAACGCCGCGCGGCGAGCAGGTTGAGCGCGTCCGCGTCCAGGATCACGGGCCCCGGCTCCCGGGACAGCAGCCCGGTCAGGGCGCGGGCGGCCGCGTCGCTCTGCCCGATGCCGCAGCCCGCGGCCAGTACGTCGTGCGGCGGAATGCGGCTTTCAAGCGAATCGACCGGCACGCACATCGCGTTGGGGACCAGCGCCTGCAGCACGGGGATGACCTCCGCCGGACAGGCGACGGTCACCAGCCCGGCCCCGGCGCGCAGCGCGGCCTTCGCGGCCATCGCCGCCGCGCCGGCCATGCCCATGGACCCCGCCAGCAGCAGCACGCGCCCCGCGCGGCCCTTGTGCGTATCGGCTGGCCGGGGCGGTATCCAGGCCATCGCGTCCGCCGTGATCAGCC
>CAMNEH010000053.1 GCA_946536315.1 uncultured Clostridia bacterium | reverse complement strand
AGTTTGAATACACCGCCAGCACCACGGCGTTCTATGTCTGGCTGGAGGAGCACTGCCCCGACATGCTTGAAGAGATCCGGACCAGGATCCAGGAGGGGCGCTGGCACCTGGCCGGCGGCTGGTGGGTGGAGCCGGACTGCAATATCCCGGGCGGCGAGAGCCTCGTGCGCCAGGGCCTGTATGGCCAGCGCGAGCTGCGGCGCCTGTTCGGCCGGATGGCGGAATGCGGGTACAATGTGGACTCCTTCGGCCATCAGGCGGGGATCCCGTCCATCCTGGCCGGCCAGCGGCTGCCCGGCTATATCTTCATGCGCCCGCAGCCGGATCAGCTGGCGCTGCCTGCGCCGGCCTTCCGTTGGGTGGGGGAGGACGGCCGCGCGGTGATCGCCGATCACTGCGAGGGCGAATACTGCGCCTGGACGCGCACGGCGATCGTGAACAATCTGGATACGGCGCTCGCGCATATGGAAGAAACGGGCCTGGATCACCTGCCGGTCTATTACGGCGTGGGCAACCACGGCGGCGGTCCGACGATCGAAAACATCAAGTGCATCCGGGAACTGCAGGCGGAACGGCCCGAGCTGGAGCTGGCCAACGGCGGCCCGGCGGATTATCTGACCGCGGTCGATCCGGCGTCGCTGCCGGAATGGCGGGGCGAGCTCGAAAACGTCTTCCCGGGCTGCTACACCGTGGATGCGGAGCTGAAGCGCCTGTGCCGGGACTGTGAAACCGCGCTGGTGAAGGCCGAGACCCTGACGGTGATCGCGGGCTGTGAGCAGGCATACCGCCCACTGCTGACCGAAGCGTGGAAGCTGCTGCTCTTCTGCCAGTTCCACGATGTGATGGCCGGGACCGCGCGCAGGGAAGCGCGGGACGACGCGGTGATGGACCTGCACCGCTGCCTCTCCATGGCCAGGGAGGCCACCGGCAGCGCCATGCAGGCGATCTCCAACCGCTTTGACCTGAGGGGCGACGGCTTTCCGCTCATCGTGGTTAACCCGACGGACAGCGAATATGACGGCCTGATCGAAACGGACATCGAATGGCGCTCCAAGTTTCCGATGCGCCTGAAGGATCAGAATGGCGACGAACGGATCTATGACGCCTCCGTGATCCGCCTGACAGCGCCGGACGTGCGCAAGCATTTCGTATTCCGCGGCAGGGTCCCGGCCTTCGGCGCGGCTGTCTACCGCCTGATGCCGGAAGCGCCGACCCTGAAGGCGGTCCCCATGGACTGCCCGGAGGGCGTGCTGGAAAACGCTTATCTCCGCGCGGAGGTCGACCGGGAGACCGGCGAGCTCACCCGCCTGTACGACAAGGCGCGCGGCGTGGAACTGCTGAGCGGCCCGGTGCGCTTGGCCGTGTATGAGGACAGCCGCGATACCTGGGGCCATGTGCCCCATGACGAGCCGCTCAGGGGCGTCTATACGGCCGAAAAGGTCTACCGGGAGGAAAACGGCGCCCTGCGGACGACCCTGACCTGCCGCATGGCCTTCGGCCACAGCCGCGCCCTGCTGCGCTGGTCATTGGCGGCGGACGACAGGATGCTGAGGCTGGACGCGCAGGTCGACAGCCGCGAAAAGCTGGCGATGACTGTGCTGCGCATCCCGCTGAAGCAGCCGTATGACACCGCTGTCGCCGAAGCGGCGTATGCCGAGATCACCCGCCCGTTCAGGGCCGCGGGGGAACGGAACATGCAGCGCTATGTGGACCTGACGCAGGACCGCGAAGGCCTGCTGCTGATCAACCGGGCCAAGTACGGCTACCGGTACCTGGACGGCGCGCTTGAGCTGCTGCTCATGCGGGGCAGCGTCCATGCCTTCAGCGCTGGCGAACGGATGGAGGAGGACCGGGAATACGACTATGCCGATCAGGGCGTGGACCGCTGGACGCTGGCCATGCTCCCCCACGGCGGGGAAATGGACCGCGCGGAACGGGTGCGCCTGGCCACGCAGTGGCATCTGACCCCGGAAACGCTGCTGGCTGAGCAGCATACGGGCCCTGAACCGCGCCGATTCCTGTCTGACATCCGCCTTTCTGGCGGCGGCTGCCGCCTCGTCAGCCTGAAAGCCGGTGAGGACGGCGGCGTCGTTGCCCGGATCCAGTCCTGCGCGGATCAGCCGCAAACGGCCCGGCTGAGCGTTCGCGGGCAGGTCTTCGATCTCCCGCTGCCGCCTTTTGCGCTGGTCACGGCGCGGGTGGACGGCGGACAGTGCGTTGTCACCGATCTGCTTGAACTTGATGAAAAAATGTGAAACAATCGGACTTACTGTCAGTTAGATGCCACTTGTTTTGAAGAAAAGAAAAAGAAATTGAAAATAATTGAAAAATAGCCTTGACATTTGAACGGAACCATGCCATAATAAACACAGCCAAAGACCATGCCCCCATTTATCGTTCGATTCAATCCGCGACTGCGGTTGAAAAAAAAGAGGAGGTAACATCATGAAAAACGTATCTCGTCTGATCGCACTGGTGCTCAGCCTGATCATGCTGGCGTCCCTGTGCAGCTTCGCGTCCGCCGAGAGCGAACCGGTCACCCTGCGCTTCTGGGCGCACTGGGGCTCCGAGCAGCGCCGCCCGACCATCAACAAGATCTGCGAAATGTTCAATGAGAAGTACGCGGATCAGGGCATTCAGGTCGAATATGTGTACGTTCCCTACGGCGACATCGAGACCAAGATGCTGGCGTCCGTGACCGCCAAGAACCCGCCCTCCGTGGTCATCACCGCGATCGAGGACGTGGCGAACAAGGCCATGCGCAACCAGGCTGAGAACATCGCGCCGTACCTGGCCGAGGATACTCAGAGCAAGTTCTACAGCAAGTACTGGGACATGGTCACCTGGAAGGACGGCGTCTACGCCATCCCCTTCAACACCGATACCCGCCTGATCTACTACAACAAGGCCATGTTTGAGACCGCCGGCGTGTCCGTGGACGAGATCGTCGACTGGGCTTCCTTCCAGAACGCTTGCGTCAAGCTGGACGAAGCGCTCAACGGCCAGGGCGACTACATCGCCGCCTTCTATCCCACCATCGGCAACTTCGGCTTTGACACCATCGCGCTGGCCAACGGCTCCAACGGCATCTATGACTCCAACACCGATCCTCAGGAAGTCGTGCTGGACCGCAAGGAGAACGTCGAGGCCCTCGAGTTCATGATGTGGTTTGCGCAGCGCTATGGCCAGGACACCCTGAACGCGCTGGATTCCGCCAACGCCGGCGGCAGCCAGGACCTGTTCCTCTCCGGCAAGGTGGCCATGTTCGGCCAGACCTGCAACTATCTGGCCACCATCGCGAAGTACAACGATGAAGCGAAGGTCGACTACGGCGTGTTCCCGCTGCCGGCCGGTCCTTCCGCGAACGGCGTCACCGGCGCGTGGGGCGGCGGCTTCGTCTGCACCGTGCCCTATGGCACCAAGCATCCCGCTGAGGCGACCCTGCTGGCCGAGTTCCTGGCCACCGAAGGCGCTGCGGTCTGGGGCGCTGAGCAGCTGGACGTCATGTGCGCGATCGAAGCCAACGAGAACCCCGTGCTGGGCTCCTACTATGGCTGGGACACCGTGCTTGACCTGATGAACTACACCAAGGGCACCCGCCGTCACATCTACGGCAACAACGCCGGCAACTATGTGAACGACGCGGTCAACAAGATCATGAAGACCTTCGAATCCACCGACTGCCAGGGCGTCCTGACCGAGGCGGCTGAGAAGATCAAAAAGTCGATCGAAGAAGAAGCCTTCATCTTCGGCGAGTAATCCACGCTCGTCATCGCGGGAGCTGCGGACCGGGTTCGCAGCTCCCCGTTTTTAAAAGGGAGACGTCATGGAACGTATATTCACCATCCCCGATATGGACCTGCTGCCGGATTACTTCAGGCAGCCCATGCCCTCAGCGGTCTTCCGCCCCGATCCGGACGGCGTGATCAGGGGCTGGCCGTCGTTTCATTGTTCCCAGGCGGATCCGGACGGCGGATACCAGAACTACACCTATACGGTGGCATTCGATCTCAGGCAGCCGGACGACCTGGCCCTGCGCATCGGCTACATCGTATCCACGCCGCGGATCCCCGCGATCCGCCTGTGCGTGAACGGGCATGAGGGCTGCGTGTACCCGTTTCCCGCGCCGAGCGCGGACCCGGAGATTCGCCCAGGGCACGCGCTGCACGCGGCGATCTACAACCGGCAGGACCTGTATGTTTTTATTCCCGCTCAGCTGGTCCGGGCGGGCGAAAACACGCTGTCGGTGACTGCGGTGGACGACCTGCCCGCGCTCAGGGTGACCAACCCGGAGGCGGTCGCCCGGCTGGACCGGATGGCGGACGCCTGCGGCTGGCACTACGGGGCCTTCGAGCTGAGCGCCGGCGCGCTGGAGCGGCCCCAGGTCCGCGTGATCCCGACGGTGCTGTACCGGCAGCGGGACGGCCGGCTGATGGAGCGGATCGACGTGATCCTGACGCCGCCGGCGGGCGTCGCCGCGGTCGAGGGCGAGCTGCGCCTCACCTGCGGCGGGGAAACCCTGACCGTGCCGTACCGCCTGCCCGCGCACGCGTTCGGGGAATACCGCTTCAGCTGCTGGCTCCCCGACGGGGATGGGCCGGTCGAGTACCGGCTGACCGGCGCGGCAGCGGGGGAGGGCCGCTTTGACCGCGCCCGGAAGTGGAAGGTGTATATCACGCCGCACGCGCACACGGACATCGGCTATACGCACCGCCAGCCCGAGGTGGCGGAGCGCATGAGTCGGAACCTGGACACCGCTGTCGAGACATTGAAAACGACCGATCAGTTTTCCTATATCCTGGACTCCGCCTGGGCCGCGGAGGACTATTGCGCGACCCGTTCGCCGGAAAAGCGGGACGAGCTGATCCGCCTGATCCGGGAGGGCAGGATCGGCCTGCCGTCCAACTATGTCGATCTGCTCACCCAGACCGCGTCCCTCGAGGACCTGATCCACAACGGCGATTTTAGCGAAGGGCTGCTGGGGCCGGAGGGCCTGCGCGCCGACCGGGTGGACATGGTGGACGTCGCCTCCGCCACGGGCGCGTACCCGACCATCCTCAGCGGCATGGGCGTCAAATGGCTGCTGCACGCCAACAATCAGGACCGCGGACCCTTCCGCTTCAACGGCGGCCTGCACCGGCATTCCCCCTTCTGGTGGCAGGGCCCGGACGGCAGCCGCATCCTCGTCTGGCTCAGCCGCATGTACTGCGAGCTGAAAAAGGTCTGCGGCTCGCCGGGCTCCATCGAAGCGGCGGAGCGCGGGCTTGGCATGTGGCTGATGGACTACGCGCGCGCGGATTACGCGCCGGACGCCGTCATCCTCTACGGCATGGAGGCGGACAATACCGATCTCGATGTCCGGATGGCGGACTTTGTGCGGGAATGGAACGGGACGTACGACTATCCGCGGCTGATCCCGTCCAACGGCAGCAGCTTTTTTGAATACGTCTCCTCCCGCTGGGGCGACCGTTTTCCGGTGTATCAGGGCGACGAGGGCGCCTGGTGGGAGGACGGCGCCGCGTCCAGCCTGCGCGAGACGGTCCGGCTGCGCCGCGCGCAGGACGGGCTGAAGTGCGCGGAGCCGCTGGAGAGCTTCGCGGCGATCCTGAGCGGCGGCCGGTTCCCGCTCCATCAGTATGACGAGGCCTGGCGGCAGGTGCTGCTGTATGACGAGCACACCTGGGGCAGCTTCATGTCCCAGGCGGACCCCGACGCCCTGCTGCAGGCGGATTCGTGGGCGTACAAGCAGGCGATGTCCGACGAGGCCTTCAGCCGGACGAACGCCCTGCTGTGGCGCAGCGCGTCCAGGCTCTCCCTGATGTGGAACAACGACGGGCGCGAGATCGTGGTCTACAATCCCTACAGCTTCCCGCAGGCCGGCTGGGCGCTGGCGGAAATCGCGAAGCGCGAGGCGATCTGCCTGAGCGACGGCAGCGAGGCGGAATGGCGGACCGTATCCACGTCCGCCAGCCAGCGGCAGGTGCTGCTGAAGGTGGAAGAGCTTCCCGGCTATGCCTGCCGCCGCTACAGGCTGCGGCCCCGCCGGGAGGAGGATCGGGGCGGCTGGTCCCGCCCGCTGCCCGTTTCTCCCCGCATGGTCCTGGAAAACCGCTGGTACCGCGTGACTGTGGATACGGAGGCGGGCACGATCTGTTCTCTGTACGACAGGGAGCTGGACCGCGAGCTGTGCGCGCAGCCCATCGGGCGTCTGCTGTACGCGGTCGGCGGCGAAGGCTCCCGCCTGCGCGGCAACCACGCGGGCCTGCGCCGTGACCCGCCCGAGATCCGGCACGCCTTCCTGCCGCGGGAAACGGCGGCGGAGGAAACGGCGCTGGATCAGCGGCTGACGCTGACCGGCGACGGGATCCGGGCCCGGGTCCAAATGACGGTCATCCTGCCGAAGGACAGAAAGGAGCTCCTGCTCCGGTACGACGTGGACAAGGAGGCGACGATGTCGCCGGAGGCGGTGTACGTCGCGTTCCCCTTTGACGAGCCTGCCGGTGCGCCGGTCCTGTCCGACAGTCAGACCGGCTGGGTGGACTGGATGCGGGACACCCTGCCCGGCTGCTGCAGGGAGTGGCTGCCGCTGCAGACCTCCGTCCTCCTCAGGGGACGGGGGCACGATATCCAGCTCGCCTCGCCGGACGCGTTCCTGTTCACGGTCGGCGGCCCGGTGACTGGCCGGTGGCGCAGCGATCTGGACGTCAGCGGCGGCGAGATCTGGTCCTATGTGATGAACAACTACTGGCACACCAACTATCTGGGCCAGCAGGGCGGACGGCTCTCCTTCCGCTACGCGGTCACGTCCGCATCGGCCATTGCCCCGGAGCAGGCCTTCCGCTATGGCTGGACGCACCGGCGCGGCCTGATCGCCCAGCGGATGAGCTATCAGGAGTTCCGGCACGACGTGCCTGCCACCCTGTCCGACCGCGCGGGCAGCGTCCTGTTCAAAGCGGAGAGCGATCACATCAGCGTGAATACCATCCGACCAAGCCGCCGCTGTCCGGAAGCCTGGGTGGTCCGCCTGCTGGAGACCGGCGGACGTGAGGGCGAGATCCGCCTGGACATGCCGGGACACAGGATCGTCGCCATGCAGGATATCGATCATCTGGAGCACGAGCTGGGCAGCAGGGCCGCGCCCGCGCCGGTCCGGATGACGCCCTGGGCCGTCCGCAGCGTCCGGGTCTGGATCGAGTAAAGGAGAAACAGGATGAAACAGCCACTCGATGCCTGGGAGGTCAAGGGCTTCTGGCCAGGCGAACCCTTATGGACGAAGAGTGTGGAAAGCACGGTGCAGCGCCGCGGCGTCACGCCGTGGATGCCGGTCCGCGTGCCGGGCGGCGTGCATCGCGCGCTGGAGCGGGCGGGGCTCATTGAGGACCCGTATGTGGCGCTCAACAGCCTGAAGTGCGAGTGGGTGGAGCACCGGTGGTGGGTCTACCGGACCTTCTTCGACGCGCCGGCCACCGACGAACGGGTGTTCCTGCGCTTCGACGGGATCGACGACCGCTGCCGGATCTTCCTGAACGGGGAGCAGATCGCGGAGCACACCGGCATCTATGAGCCGGTGCTGTGCGAGGTCACGCGGAAGCTGCGCAGGGACGGCCGCAACCAGCTGCTGGTGATCCTGTCGGAGCCGCCCCAGGAGCAGGGACAGATCGGCTGGACCAGCAAAACGCATACGCAGAAGGCGCGCTTCGGCTACAAGTGGGATTTCTGCGCCCGGCTGGTGAACATCGGCCTGTGGCAGCCGGTCTGGCTGGAAACCTGCGGGCGCGCGCGGATCGGGGAGGTGTCCGTGACCAGCGACGTCATCGACGGCAAGGGCATCGTGAAGGTCAGCGCGGCGCTGCAGGGAGAATGCGGCGGCGCGCTCGTCCGCCTTTCCCGCGCCGGGCAGGCCATCGAAACGCTGCGCGTGCAGCCGGAGGGCCGGTGGGACGGCGCACTGACAGCGGCATTCACCGTCCCGGCCCCGGCGCTGTGGTATCCGAACGCCATGGGCGATCAGCCGCTGTATGACGTGGAGATCGAGCTGGACGGCGGGAGCGACCAATGGCGGGGCAGGACGGGCATCCGCAGCCTGCGCTATGCCCGCTGTGACGGCGCGGACGCGCAGGCGCTGCCCTACTGTCCGGTGATCAACGGCGAGCGGGTCTACATCCGGGGCGTGAACCTGACCCCGCTGGACATGTGCTACGGGGATGTGACCGAGGACGCGTACAGGCGCATGTTCGTCAAGCTCCGCCACCTGCAGGTGAACGCGCTGCGCGTATGGGGCGGCGGGATCATCGAAACGGAGACCTTCTACCGCCTCGCGGACGAGTACGGGATGCTCGTCTGGCAGGAGTTCATCCAGTCCTCGTCCGGCATCGATAACGTCCCCTGTCACGACGCGGAATACCTGGCCCTGCTCGGGCGCAGCAGCCGCGCCGCCGTGCTGGCCCGCCGGAGCCACGTCAGCCTGACGTGGTGGAGCGGGGGCAACGAGCTGTCGGACGCGCGCTTCCGCCCCGTGAATGAGGGCGACCCGAACATCGCCATGCTCAAGGACCTCGTCACCGCGCTGGATCCGCAGCGCCTGTTTCTGCCGTCCAGTCCCTCCGGCCCCTCCTTCGGGCTGGACGATCCTTCGGCCGGGCACCATGATGTGCACGGCAACTGGCAGTATGACGGTGTCACGGCGCATTACGCGAAGTACAACCGCTCGGACAGCATGCTTCACAGCGAGTTCGGCGCGGACGGCATGAGCAGCCCGGAGCAGCTCCGGCGCATCCTGCCGCAAAGCGATCTCGGCGTCTTTGACATGAAGGACCACCCGGCGCTCCGGCATCACGGGGAATGGTGGGAGACGCTCAACTACCGCGACCGGCCGCTGTTCGGCGAGATCGCCAACGTCGCCCAGTGGACCGCCGTCAGCCAGATGATGCAGAGCGAGGCGCTCCGCTACATCGTGCTCAGCAACCGGCGGCGGCGCGGGCCCAACGGCGGGAGCATCATCTGGCAGATGAACGAGCCCTATCCCAACGTCTCCTGCACCAGCCTGGTGGAATACTACGGACGGGTGAAGGGCGCGTACTACGCGGTGCGCCGCGCCTATGCGCCGGCCTGCGTCGGGCTGCGGTATGACAGCCTGCTCCAGCCGGCAGGCCAGACCATGCGCCTGACCGCCTGGGCGGATGACCTGACCCGCTGCGCCGGCGGCACGCTGAGCCTGACGGCGTATTCACTCACCGGCGGCGTCCTGTTTGAGCAGCGGCAGCATATGGCGTTTGAGGACGGCCGGATGCACATGGACGCGGCGCTGACCGTCCCCCGGCAGGAGGCCGGCGTGTGGCTCGCGCGCGTGGCGCTGGACACCGACACCCACGAACGGTACGAAGAAAACTACGTCTTCGCGCAGGAGACGACCACCCCACTCCGGCCGCTCATTACGCGTCCGCCTGCACAAATCACCCTCAGCTTGCAGGATAATCAGCTGCTGCTGCAGAATATGGGAGAGGAAGCGGCCGTCTGGCTGCGGATCGGACACCCGACCGCCCCGGACGCCCTCCTGAGCGACGACGACCTGACCCTGATGCCCGGCGAGCAGCGCGCCGTGACCATCCTGGAGGGCCCAACGGACGGCTGGCGCGTGACGGACCTGGCAGGGCGCGACGTGGCGGCATTGGACGGGTGAAGAGCGTATATGAGTGAGGAATGAAACACGATGTGGAGGATATATGATGCAGCCTGAATGGGAAGACCGCGTGACGGCGTGGATCCACGCCCTGACGAAGGAACTGTACGAGCCGCTGGGGGAGATCAACCTGGAGGGTTTCCTGACGGGTGACATGCTCTCCGCTGAGGAGGCGGAGCGGCGGGCGTTTGCGCCGATGCCGGAGGGCACGGTCTGGGGCCGCGCGTGGGAATACTGCTGGCTGCGCGGCGAGATCGTCCTGCCCGAAGCGGCGCGAGGGCGGAGGATCGTGATGGACCTGAACCAGGGCGGGGAGGCGACCCTGTTCGTGGACGGGCAGGCGTTCGGCACCCGGCGAGCGGACTGGGTCAAGGAGCGGCATCACCATATCAGCGACCAGACGCTCACGCTGTGCGGGGCGCCGGGACAGCGCTATCACCTGCTGATGGAGGCCTATGCCGGCCACGACTACCCGCGGGATCACCGCGGCCGCACCGCGCCGGGGCCGATCATCGAGGGCGGCGGGGACGATTTCCGGGTCCGGCCTGAGTCGGAGCTGCGCCAGCGCATGGGGCGGAGCACCTTCGGCATCTGGCACGAGGAGGCGTATCAGCTGTGGAAGGACGTTTCCACGCTGAACGAGCTGCGGCGGGTGCTGGATCCCGCCTCCCTGCGCGTGTCGGAGATCGAGGACGCGCTGGAGCGGTTCACCGTCATGGTGGACTTTGAGCAGCCGCGTCACGCGCGCCTCAAGGATTACGCCGCGGCGCGGGAGATGCTGCGCCCGCTGATGGCGGCGAAGAATGGGTCGACCATGCCGCAGTTCTACGCGGTCGGCAACGCGCACATCGACATCTGCTGGCTGTGGCCGTACCGCGAAACGCAGCGCAAGATCGCCCGGACCTTCGCGGCTCAGGTCCGCATGATGGACCAGTATCCGGAATACAAATACGTGCAGAGCCAGGCGGAGGCGTACCAGATCTGCAAGGACCTGTACCCGGACCTGTATGAGCGCATCCGCGAAAAGGTGCGGGCGGGCCAGTGGATCCCCGAGGGCAGCATGTGGGTCGAGCCGGACACCAATATGACCTCCGGCGAGTCGCTGGTGCGTCAGCTGCTGTATGGCAAGGGATTTTTCAGGCGGGAGTTCGGGGTCGACTGCCAGGTGCTCTGGCTGCCGGATACCTTCGGCTACAGCGCCGTCCTGCCCCAGCTGCTGAAGGAGGCGGGGGTCAGATACCTGACCACGCAGAAGATCTTCTGGAGCTACAACGGGGGCGACCGGTTCCCGTATCACTATTTCACCTGGCAGGGCATGGACGGGAGCGAGGTGACCTCCTTCCTGCACATGGACTACACCTCGCGCACGGACGCCAGGACCATTGTGGAGCGCTGGCGCGACCGCGTGCAGAAGCGCGGCATCCGGCGGTTCCTGCTGCCGTTCGGCTATGGGGACGGCGGCGGCGGCCCGACCCGGGATGACCTGGAGGACCTGCGCCGCAACCGCGACCTGGAGGGCGTGCCCCATACGCGCATCGAAACGCCGACGCGCTTTTTTGAGGACTGCGCGGCGGACGGCGGGCCGAAGGAACGCTATGTCGGCGAGCTCTATTTCCAGGCGCATCGCGGCGTGCTGACCAGCCAGGCCGCCATCAAGCGCGGCAACCGCAAGAGCGAGCTCACCCTGCGCGAGGCGGAAATCTGGTCCGTCGCCGCGTCCGGGCGCGTCGCCTGGCCGAAGGAGGCCCTTGACGAATGCTGGCATGGCGTGCTGCTGAACCAGTTCCACGATATCCTGCCGGGCTCCAGCATCGAGCGCGTCTATGTCGAGGCGCGCCAGCAATACGCCGCGATTCTGGACAAAGCGGGGGCTTTGATCACGCAGGCCACCGGCGCGCTGACCGCGGGCAGCGGGCGCACCTGGTTCAACAGCCTGTCCTGGGAGCGCCGGGCGCTGGTGACCACGGACCGCGGCGTCGGCGTCGCCGTCATCCCGCCCATGGGCTGGACCTCCGAGGTGGACATGAGCGAGCCGGCGCAGCGGGTCACCGTGCGCCCGGACGGCGATACGGCGGTCCTCAGCAACGGTCTGCTGACCATCCGCGTGAACCGCCGGGGAGAGATCGTCTCCTGCACGGACCGGAACGGATGCAGCCGGATCGGCGGCCCGGCGAACGTGCTGAAGCTCTACAAGGACGTGCCCCGCGCCTACGACGCCTGGGACGTCGACAGCACCTATGAGCAATGCCCGGTGGCGCTGGAGGACGAGGGCGAGCTGGACATCGTGGAAGATACGCCCTGGAAATGCGCCGTACGGGTGAAGCGCGTGATCGAAGGCTCCGCGCTGGAACAGCGCATCTCCCTGCAGGCGGACCGGACGCGCGTCGACATCGACACGGAAATCGACTGGCAGGCCCAGCACCGCCTGCTGAAGGCGGCCTTCCCGACGGGCATCCGCGCGGACGAGGCGCTGAACGAGATCCAGTTCGGCTACATCCGCCGCCCGACGCACCGCAGCCGCCCCTACGACGCCGACCGCTATGAGGTCTGCAACCACCGCTATACGGCCCTGTGCGATGAAAACCGTGGCGCCGCGGTCCTCAACGAGAGCAAGTACGGCGTCAGCATGGCGGGCGACACGATCAGCCTGACGCTGCTGCGCGCGCCGAAATCGCCGGATTTTCACGCGGACCAGGGGCATCACCGCTTCGCCTACAGCTATTACGTCTGGGACGGCCCGCTGATGGACAGCGATGTCGTGCGCGAGGGCTATGAGCTGAACGTGCCGGTGACCGAAGCGCCCGGCAGCGCCGAAACGTTCTCAATGATGAGCGTCGACGCGCCGAACGTCGTGATCGACACGGTCAAGCAGGCCGAGGACGGCTCGGGCGACATCATCATCCGCCTGTATGAGAGCAAGCGCGCCGATACTCAGGCCGTGCTCACGCTGAACCTGCCCGCGCGGGCCGCGGCCCTCTGCACCCTGCTCGAGGAAGAGCGGGAACCCCTGCCCATCGATCAGGGCCGGGTTTCTCTCAGCTTCCATCCCTTTGAGGTGAAAACGCTCCGGGTCAGGGGCTGATGAGTGTGAATATGGAGTCGATCCTTCTGCGCGACTGGGAAGTCAGCGGGTACTATCCCTATGTGCCCATTTTGGGCATGACGGAGCCGCGCCTGGGCCGGAGCATCACCGGCTGGATCCCGGCGCGGGTGCCAGGATCAGTGCATGACGACCTGTACCGGGCCGGCTGGATCCCCGACCCTTACTTTGGCATGAACAGCCTGGCCTGCGAGTGGGTGGAAAACAAGTGGTGGGTGTACAGGACCCGGTTCGATGTCCCGGCGGATGGGCAGCGCTGCCGTCTGCGCATGAACGGCCTGGATGACTGCTGCCGCATTTATCTGAACGGCCGGTTTCTCGCCCGCCATGAGGGCAGCTTTGTGCCGTTCGCGCAGGACATCACCGGCTTGGTGAAGCCCACTGACAACGAGCTGCTCGTGATCTTTGAGGCCGTGCCGGACGAGGAGAGCCAGGCGGGGCATGCTTCGCATACCCGCACGCAGAAGAGCAGGTTTTCCTACAAGTGGGATTTCAGCGCGCGCATGGTGCCGGTAGGCATATGGGACGCGGCCTGGATCGAGCACGTGGGCAGCGTCGTGCTGGACGACGTCTATCTGTCCACTGAGCTGAGCGGAAACGGCGGGCGGGTCTGCCTGCGCGCGGACTGCGTGGCCGGGGACACGCCAGCCTTTCAGGAGGTCGCGCTGACGATGCGCGTCAGCCTGCGGGGGAATGAGGTCGCCCGCGTGGAAAAATCCCTGCGTTGTCACACAGGGAGGAACCGGACGACGCTGGAGGCGTCGCTGGCGATGGTCGAAAGGTGGTATCCCAACGGCCTGGGCGATCAGCCGCTGTATCAGGTGGACGTCACGGTCAGCGACCGGGCGGGCGTATCCCATGCCTGGCGCGGCCGCGCCGGGTTCCGGGAACTGTGCTGGGTGCGGAACGAGGGCGCGCCGAACGGCGCGCTGCCCTACTGCCTGTGGATCAACGGGGACCGCGTCTATCTGAAGGGCGTGAATCTGACGCCGTTCGACATGCTGCCCGGCTGTGTGACGGACGACAAGTACCGCCGCTGGCTCTGCCGGATCAAAGCCGCGAATATCAATCTGGTGCGCGTCAACGGCGTGGGCCTGATCGAGAAGGAGGTCTTCTATGACCTCTGCGACGAAATGGGCATCCTCGTCTGGCAGGAGTTCATCCAGACCAGTTCCTCCATGGACCGGACCCCGCCTACGGCCCCGGACTACCTGGAGCGGCTGGGGCGTACCGCAGCGGCCGCGATGCGGCAGAAGCGTCATCACGCCTGCCTGGCGTGCTACTGCGGCGGCAACGAGCTGACCGACGCGCCGGGCGTACCCGCGACCCGTGACAACCCCAATATCCGCTTCCTTCAACAGCTGGTGGACCTGCATGACCCCGGCCGAATGTTCTTTCCTGCGTCCGCGAGCGGCCCGAATGAGTTCCTGATCCTGGGCCGGCCCGAGGGCAATCATGACGTCCACGGCCCGTGGAACTATGATCCGGACACCCATTACAGGCTGTACAACGAATCCAACAGCCTGCTGCACGGCGAGCTGGGGGCCGAGGGCATGGCGCATCCGGAATCGCTGGCCCGGTTCCTTCCGCCCGAAGACCTGGTCGTGACTGATATGCAGGACAACCTGACCTGGCGGCATCACGGAGACTGGTGGGACCCGCGCCGGCTGGTGGAGCGGGCCTTCGGGCGCGTGGAAAGCCTGAGCGGCTACGCCTTCTGCAGCCAACTGATTCAGGCGGAGGCGGTCCGGTACGCGCTCGAAGCCAACCGCCGGCGCAAGTACGCCAACAGCGGGAGCATGCTGTGGGCGTTCAATGAGCCGTTTCCCAACGTGTCCAACACGAGCCTGGTGGATGCTTACGGCGTGCCCAAAATCGCCTGCTATGCCCTGCGGGACGCTTATGCGCCGCTGCACCTTTCCCTGAAATACGACAGCCCGCGGCCTGATCCGGCAGCGGGCCTGAGGACACAAGTGTATCTGCACAACAGCCTGGGAAGCCGCAGGATTGCCTGGCGCGCGGAGCTGATCATGCCGGACGGGCGGTCGGACACGATCCGGGAGGGCTGCGCGGACGCGCCGGCGAACAGCGCGGTGTCCCTGGGCGCCCTGGAGGTCGGGGGGAAAGATCTCCCGGCGGGGGTGTTCATGCTCCGCCTGACCGTGACGGATCCGGCGTCGGGCGTGGCGGACGTCAATGAGTACTGGTTCTCGACGGCGGAACAGCCCGCCTTTCAGGCCGTGACGGGACAGCCGCACAGCGACCTCAACTGGGAGGAGACCGGGATGGAAACCGGTACGGGAGCGCTCGAAGGCTGCGTGACGCGGTCCTACCGGGTCCGCAATCAGGGCCGACGCCTGGCCGCCTTTGTCCGGCCCGTCCTCCCCGGTGAAAACGCGCAGCTGTTCTGTGACATGGCCTACAAAAGCCTCCTGCCCGGGGAAGAGCGGGTCTGCCGGGTCACCGCCTGGAGCGCCGACGCGCCCTGGGACCGGCTGACCTTTGCAGCGCTCTTTGACTGACCTTCGGGCGTGTCACAGCCTCATTCTGCCTCTATTTCTGTGGGGATACAGAGATAGCGTCTCTGTCGTTGCAATCAACACGGAAGGAGTATTGCGTCCGATCCAATCATCGAAGCTGAATACCATAAGGGGGGCGTCCGCCGTTTTACCGATCCGCGTTCACCAGTCCGCCAGCGCCTTTTTCAGCCTCCGGTCAATGTCGATCCGGGTATCCCTGCATTCCTTTTTATGTTCTTTTCCCGCCCTGAACATATAGGAAACCAGCAGCCCGGAGTCTACCGGCAGCATCATCTTCAGCATGGATTCAGGGAAAGCGAAGTGCGTCCCATGCTCATAGAGCCAGCTTTCAAAGGCGCTGTCATGGGGCAGAGCGCCGAGGCGTTTCTCCATCCGGCGGATGTATCTGCAGGTGTCCCAGAGCACGTCGTCCTCCGCGCCGATGAAGATGAGCCTTCCGTGGATGTTTTCAACCTTGATCCGCTCCTCCTCCCGGATGGGATGGCGCTTCTCGGATTCGTCAAACAGCTTCCGCGAAGCGACCTTGTCGCCTCCCGCTTTGGATTCCTCCTGGATCTTCTGCCAGTATTCCGGATGCCGATAGGCGTAGGGCAGATAAGGAAGCGGCTTTCCCTGCCAGGACACGGAGGATTCGTTGTCGCCCGGCCTCTCCGTCGCGCCGTCCTTGCCGTCGCGGTAAAAGCCCTCCATCACAAAGTCCGAGGGGGAAATCGCGACCGTCAGCGACAGCTCCGGATAATATGACGCCGCCAGCAGCGCCAGCATCCCGGTGGTGGAAGCGCCGACAACGCCGAGCTTTTCGCAGCCCTGAGCCTTCATGAATGCGATGGCTTGGCCGAACCGCTCCAGCGGATAGCTGTGGTGGCCGTAGTCTTTCCTGTCCGGCGACATGGCCATCGCATGGATGCCCTGCCGGTTCAGCCATTTCGCCCCAGTCCTGGCCATGTAATCCTCCGAGCTGTCGCCCAGCATGATGATCAGCCCTCGGCCGCTTTGGCCGGGAGCCGGATACCACGCGCCGTTAAACCCATCGGAATCAATTCTGAATACCTGATTATTCATCACGCGCCTCGCTTTCTGTGCCTTGCCCTTCATCTGGGCACCGTTTCCGGATGGCGTCCCAGCCTGGCATCTGCGCTTTCAGCGCCCGCCAGCTGAGTACAGGGAATACCGGCTTGCGGGCCATTACTTTCCCGCTCGGAGCGCAGCCAATGAACTACGGTAGTTAGCTGTCTCAAACTATATTATATTCCAATTGTCACAAAAAACAAGTGCAAAACGCCAAAGAACCAGGGCAATCGCTTATTGCAATTAAGTTACAATAGTATTACAATTTTATTACCA
>CAMNEH010000052.1 GCA_946536315.1 uncultured Clostridia bacterium | reverse complement strand
CAAAGGAAAGGAGCAGCCCCATGGCCCGCAGGAACACTGACGCGCTCTACTATGTATCTGTGCTCGCGGAGGAGCAGAATCTGACCCGCGCGGCGGAGCGGCTGTACATCACCCAGCCGGCCCTGACCGCGTACCTGAACCGCCTGGAGGCCGAGCTGGGTGTGCGGCTCTTCGACCGGAGCCTCTCCCCCATCCGGCTGACGGAGGCCGGGCGGTATTACATTGCGGAGCTCAGGCGCATCGAGGACCAGCGCAACCGGCTGATGGAGGACCTGCGCAGCCTGGAGCAGGACAGCCATGAGACGCTGCGCATCGGCATCGGCCGCAACCGCGGCGCGCTCTGGCTGCCGCAGGTGCTCGAGGGCTTGCGCAGCGCTTATCCCGGTCTGCGTGTCCAGCTCTTCGAGGACCGCGACATCAACATGTCCGAGCACACGGCGCGGGGCATGCTGCACGTGGCGGTGCTCGAAACCTTCGCCTACATCGGCCACCTGCCCTATGAGCAGATCGGCGAAGAACGGCAGTGCTTCGTGACCGGCTACGATAACCCGTCCTTTATGGCGCTCGACCGGACTGGCAATTCACCTGAAACACCGCTCGACGTAGACATCACGCTGCTTAACCGCCAGCCCTTCCTCTGCCCCGGCGTCGGCGCGGCGCTGAACGAGTATACCCAATGGCTCTTCGCCAACTACCGTCTGAACCCGCGCGACATCACGCTGGTCGCCAACAACGTGACTGCCTATGAGCTCGCGCTCAGGAATTTCGGCTGCGCCTTCCTCTGCACGCGCTATGCCAGCCTGGTCCGTACCGAGGAGCGGCCGCTCTTCCTCATGCCCGGCGGCGCGCCTGTCACCCGCCGCCTCTACGCCGTGTACCCGCCAGCCGGCCCCGGCCCGGCAGCCGCCGCTTTCGCGCGCGGACTGGGCGAAGCGCTGAAGGCGCGGTAAAACAAAACGGGGCTGTTGCGCTAACACAATAGTGCAGCGGTCCTTTTTATTTCCAAGACCACAATAACGGCATCAGAAACCTCATTATTGTCCGGCTCGCAATCTTCCGCGACTGCGATAATCGTCATGGCGATCATTTCCAGCAATTCATGCTGCCCCTTCATCGCTTGACGGTCATCCCTTCACGGCGCCGGCGACCAGGCCTTTAACCATGTATTTCTGGAAGAAAAAGAAAATGACGATCATCGGCAGCGCGCCGAGGATGGAGGCGGCGTTGATGAGCTGCCAGTCGCTGACCTCGCCCAGGTAGGTGAGCTTCAGGCCCTGCGACAGCGTCCACAGCGCGGGCGAACGCACCAGGGTGATGGCGTGCAGGTAATCGTCCCACGTCATCAGGAAGCTGTAGATGCCAACCGCGAGGATGCCCGGTACCACCAGCGGCATGATAATGCGCAGGAGCGTCTTCATGCGCCCGCAGCCGTCCACCCAGGCGGCCTCCTCGAGGTCCCGCGGGATGCCGTCGAAAAAGGAGGCCATCAGCGACACGGCAAACGGCACCTGCGTCGCGCTGACGGCCAGCACCAGGCCCAGGTGGCTGTCCGTCATGCCCAGGCGCCGCAGGATACCGTACAGCGAGATCAGGCGGCTGATGACCGGCATCATCTGGGAGAAAGAGAAGGTCGCCAGCAGTATCACGTTCCAGCGAAACCGGAAACGGCTCAGCGCGTAGCCCGCGAAAATGGACACCGCGCAGATCAGCGCCGCCGCCATCGCCGATACCGCCAGATTATTGCGGTAATAAACCAGGAATTTGCCGTCCCTGAGCAGCGTGCGATAGCCATCCAGCGACAGGCGCTCCGGCCACAGCGAAGGCACGATGCGGTAGGATTCCACATTGGTCTTGAGCGAGGTCGCCAGCATCCAGTATACCGGGAACAGCAGGAACAGGAACAGGATGGCGATCGCGACGGCCTTGCACACCGCGGCGGCGTGCGGATGTCTTTTATGTTTCATCGGCGCGCCTCCTCTCAGTCCTTTTCCCGCCTGAAGACGAGGTTGAACAGCAGCACCACCACCACCATCACCAGCAGCCACACCGTGGTGACCGCCGCGCCGGAGCCGTAGTTGTTGTTGACGAACGCCTCGTCGTAGGACAGCACGGCCAGCGTAGTGGTCGCGCCGACGGGTCCCCCGTTGGTCAGCGTCGCGAACAGCGGGTACTGTTTGAAATTTTCTATGATGCACATGGACACGGATACCGCGATCACGCTGCGCATGTAGGGGATCAGGATGTGGATGAGCCTTGTCAGGTAGCCCGCGCCGTCGATCTCAGCGGCCTCGAGGAGGTCGTCCGGCACATTCTGCATGCCGGCCAGCAGCAGCAGCGTCATCAGGGGCACCTGCTTCCACAGCCCGGCGATGATCACGCCCCACAGCGCCGTGCCCTTAATGTTGAGCATCCCGAAATCCGTCACCCGTCCGCCCGTGAATACGCTGACCAGATACTGCACCAGTCCGTACGGATTCGCGTAGATCCAGGCCCAGAGCAGGCCGGCGATGACCGTCGGGATGACCCAGGGGATCATCATCACGCTGCGCAGGAAGCGCGCGCCGCGAGGCTGGGTGTTCAGGATCAGCGCGAGCGTCATGCCGACCACGAAGGTCAGCGCGACCGTGATGCCCACAAACCGCGCCGTGATGCCGATCGCCGACTGGAGCTTGCCTGCTTTCCACAGACGGGTGTAATTGGCAAAGTCGTTCCATTCGCCGGGACGGTTCTTGGTCAGATTGGCGATTTTATAGGTCGTAAAGCTCATGGCGACCGAATCCACGATGGGGATCAGAATAAACGCCACGCACAGCACGACGGCCGGCAGCAGAAGGCACAGGCAGAACAGGAGGTCCTGCCGTTTCCGGGAGCGCAGGTCCCAGAAGGGCCTCCGGCCCGCCGCCGAGATCGATGAACGCATGTCGCACATCTCCTTTTTTCTATAAAAGAGGGGTGGCGATCAGGCCACCCCCCGGGACAGCGCCGGACAGCGCTTACTGGTCGATATAGTATTCCGCTTCGGTGATATAGCTGTTGACTGCGTCCTCCAGGCTCGCGCCGTTCACCGCGTAATCCAGCACCATGGTAGCCAGCTGCTTCTGCACACTCACCATCGGGCCG
Source organism: uncultured Clostridia bacterium (assembly GCA_946536315.1). GTDB lineage: Bacteria > Bacillota > Clostridia > Christensenellales > Aristaeellaceae > UBA4246. The sequence goes on along the minus strand of CAMNEH010000052.1, from coordinate 13,630 downwards.
ATCTGGGTCTGGCGCTGCACGTGGGACACACCCTGGGCCGCGCCCGCGAGGATCGGGGAGACCGGGCAGTCCGCCATGCCCTCGTGCGCCACAAACGCCAGACCGATGTTGTTCAGGTAGTACTCCAGGTTCTCGGTGCAGGTGCAGTACTGCAGGAACAGGCTGATCGCTTCCTTCTGCCCTTCATCCAGCCCGTCGCCGATCAGGAAGCAGTGCGATTCCACCAGCGAGTTGCCCTGGCCATAGGTGCCCATGACCGTCGGCAGCGGCGCGGTGACCGTGAAATTGGCGGCGTTCCCGTCCACCTCGCCGATCTGGGCATAGCCCCAGGAGGAGTCGACATAGGCCACCACATTGCCCGCGCCGAACGCCGCGCGATAGTCCTTGAGCTTCAGGTTTTCCTGGGTATAGCCGTTGGCGATCAGATACTTGTAAAAGTCGAGCATTTCGGCCATCGCGGTGGCGTTGGGCTCGGCCTTCAGGTCCGCCAGCTTGCCATCGTCGGTCAGCAGCTGGCCGCCAAACGCGTTGAAGATCGCGTTGATGTTGGCGCCGGTCGCCGGCACCTCCGCCGTCGTCAGACCGAAGATGGTCGATACCTTGCCGCTGTCCTTGTAGAACGCGGCGAGGGTCTCGATCCAGGTCTTCAGGCCGTCCAGCGTGGTCGGGAATTCGTCCGCCTTCATGCCGGCGGCCTCTACCAAGTCCTTGTTGATAAAGACGACCGAGTTGGTGTAGTAGTGCGGCACCGCGTATACGCCGCCCGCATACGTCATCTGGTCGAGCACGTAATCATAGTAGCCGTCGTAGAACGCCGGATCGATCACATCCTTGGGCTGCTGGATGAACTCGCCGTCCACCAGCGCGGGGATCCAGCTGATTTCGCCGAGGATCAGGTCCACGCTCATGCCGGAGCCCAAGTCGTTGGTGAAGGTCTGGATCATGCTGTTGTAGTCCACGGTGACGCTCTCGATGGTAACCCAGGGGTTGGCCGCCTCAAAGGAGGCGACGGTGTTCTTCCACCAGTCGGCTTTCGCGGTTTCGGACAGCGCGTAGTTGTAGTAGCGGATCGTCACAGGCGCGTGTTCCTCCGCGAGCGCGCATCCGGCGGCGCTCAGCATGACGGCGGCGAGCAGCAGGGCAAGCAGTCTCTTCATGGTCATTTCCTCCTTTGTTATCTCAAGCGGCCTTCAAGGCGCGCTGTGAATCGGTTCCGTTAATCAACTCGTGTGTATCTTATCCTATTTTCTTAGTTCTGTCAAGCGCTATTTTATTTGTCGCATCTGTGAGCCGTTTCCGGTTCACCCACTGACGGATGTTCGATCCGGACAATTTTTTCTCATTAACGGTTGACAATTGTGTAGAAGGTGAGTATACTGAACTTATCATTAGGGCGATTCAGCCACCGTCGCGCACAGTCGCGACCGGCACGGGAAAGGACACGTCGACCTGTCGAGCACGGTTATACACTCGTGTAATAGTCGCTGAAGGCCCAGAATCAGAAGGAGGTTCATCCGATGAAAAAGATCCTGGCTGCATCCCTGGCGCTGTGCCTGCTGCTCTCCCTGGCGATCCCCGGGCTCGCGGAGGAGAAGAAGCTGTCCCTGACGGTATCCGGCATCGACGGTTCCGTCAACTTCACTCCCATCTATATCGCGATGGAAAAGGGCTTCTTTGAGGAAGCCAGCCTGGACGTGGATTACGTGCTGTTCACCAACGGCCCGGTGCAGATGGAATCCCTGGCCTCCAATTCCTGGGACCTGGGCTTCACCGGCGTCGGCGGCGTGCTGTCCGGCGTGATTTCCTATGACGCGGTGCTGCTGGGCGCCACCAACACCGACAACGGCACCCAGACCATGTGGGTCCGTCCCGGCTCCGCCATCGCTGAGGCCGGCAAGGGCAACAACACCGTCAATGAGGAAATCGTCGGCTCCGCCGAAAGCTGGAAGGGCGCTACGGTGCTGTGCAACTCCGGCACCGTGCTTGAGTACCTGCTGATCAAAACGCTGGGCGGCTTTGGCCTGACCACGCAGGACGTCACCGTGATCACCATGGATCCCCCGACCGCCAACAGCGCGTTCCTCGGCGGCACCGCGGACGCCTGCGTCATCACCGGCGCGATCAGCTTTGCCGACAACAAGAAGGACTATGTGCAGGCGTCCTGCGGCAACTGGGCCAAGACCGGCCTGGAGTGCAGCATCGTCGCCAACCCCAACAGCTTCAAGAACGACGAGACCAAGGAAGCGATGGTCCGTTTCCTGAAGGTATACTGGCAGACCATCGCCTGGATGAACGAGCATCCGGACGAGGCCGCTCAGATGTGCAGTGATTTCAACGAAGAATGCGGCACCATGCTGGCCGTTGAAACCGCGTCCCTTTACCTGGCGCAGGATCCTTACTACACTGCTGACCAGGTGGTCGCCAGCATGACCACCAAGTCCGAGCTGGGCGACTATTCCATCATGGAAGAAAACCTGCTGGGCATCCTGAACTTCTTTATCGACTGCGGCAAGTACAACGCCGGCGACGACCAGAAGCTGCTCAACCACATCGATCCCTCCATCATGGAGCAGGTGGCCGCCCAGTAATCGGCCATCCCCTGCCGCCGCGACCACGCTGAGGAGCCGCCCCGCCAAATGGCGCGTCTCTTTGGCGCTGTAGCCGCGGCGGCGCCTTTTTCAGTCAGACAGTGAGGTGAGAACATGGCCATTGATCAAAACGACCTCCAGCGAAGGCACGCGGAGTATCTGACCCGGAAGAAAAAGGAAAACCTCAAATATACGCTGCTGAGTGTGCTGGGCATTCTCCTGTTTCTGGGCATATGGCAGTTGGCGTCCATCACCGGGTTGGCGGACCCGAAGCGCCTTCCCGCGCCGACGACCATCTTCCAGACGCTGATCTACAAGGTGGGCAATACCGCGCCGGACGGCAACACGCTGTTTGTCAACATGCTCGCCAGCCTGCAGGTCGCGCTGAGCGGGTTCGGCGTGGCGATCCTGATCGGCGTGCCGCTGGGGCTGTTCATGGGCTGGTGGGAATACGCCGACCGGTTCATGCGTCCCATATTCGAGCTCGTCCGTCCTGTGCCGCCCATCGCGTGGATCCCCCTCGTGGTCGTCTGGATGGGCATCGGCCTGCAGGCCAAGGCCATGATCATCTTCTTTACGGCGTTCGTGCCCTGCGTGATCAATTCCTATACCGGTATCAAGCTGACCAGCAGGACGCTGATCAACGTGTCGAAGACCTTTGGCGCGTCGAACTTTGAAATCTTTTACAAGGTCGGTATCCCCAGCGCGCTGCCAATGGTGTTTGCCGGCATCCGTGTGGCGCTGGGCAACTCCTGGTCTACCCTGGTCGCGGCGGAAATGCTCGCGGCCAGCGCCGGCTTGGGCTATATGATCCAGATCGGCCGCACCGTCGCCCGCCCGGACATCGTCATCGCCGGCATGGTCACCATCGGCGCGACCGGCGCGGTGCTGTCAGGCCTGCTTTCCGCCGTGGAAGGCCGGTTCCTGAAGTGGCAGACACGGCACTGAGGAGGGACGGACATGACTGACAAAGCAAAGCGCCAGCGGATCCGCAAAATCCTCTACTGGGGCCTGCCCGTGCTGGCCATCCTGACGGTGGTCTTGGCGTGGGTCCTCTTTTCTGCCAGCCATCCGGAGCTGATGCCGGGGCCGGTGGCGGTGTGGAACCGCCTCCTGCGCACCTTCACCAAGCCCATCGGACGCATCAACCTGCTGGGACACGCCTGGGCGTCGCTCAAGCGCGTGCTGTCCGCGCTCGTTTTCGCGTGGGCGTTCGGTATCTCCTTCGGCATTCTGATCGGCTGGAACCGTACGGCGCGCGCCATATTCGGCAGTATTTTTGAGGTCATCCGCCCCATTCCGCCGATTGCCTGGATTCCGCTGATCATCATGTGGTTCGGCATCGGCGAAACGGCGAAGGTCCTGATCGTGTTCATCGGCACCTTTGTGCCGCTGGTCATCAATACCTCCACCGGCATCCGCGCCGTGGACGAAATCAACATCCACGTCGGGCAGGTGTTTGGCGGCAGCCGGTTCCAGATCCTGACACAGATCGTCATCCCGACGGCGCTGCCCCACATTTTCGCCGGCATCCGCACCTCGGTCAGCTCCGGCTGGACCACCGTGCTCGCCGCCGAAATGCTCGGCGCGACGGCCGGGCTGGGGTCCATGGTCACCAAGGGCTGGAATGGCGGCGATATGGCCCTGGTGTTAGTGGCCGTCATCACCATCGCGGTCGTCGGGTTCATCCTCTCGACCCTCCTGAGCAAGCTCGAAAAGGTGGTATGCCCATGGAACAACTGACCAAGAAGATGGAGATCATTGGCGTCTCCAAGACCTTTTTCAACGAAAAGGATTACTTCACCACGCTGGACAGTGTCACCTTCGACGTGCACGAGGGCGAGTTTCTGGTGCTGCTGGGCCCCGGCCGCTGCGGCAAGACCGTGCTGCTGAACATCATCGCCGGCCTCGTTGAAAAAACGAGCGGCTCGATCCTCTACGACGGGCATGAAATCACCGGTGTGAACAGCGAGGTGGCCATGGTGTTCCAGAAAATGGCGCTGATGCCCTTCAAAACCGTCATGGAGAACGTGGAGCTCGGCCTGAAGTTCAAGCATATGCCGAAAGCCGAACGGCGGAAGATCTGCCAGCGCTACATCGACCTGGTCGGCCTGCAGGGCTTTGAGAAAGCCTATCCGAGCGCGCTTTCCGGCGGAATGAAGCAGCGTGTGGGCATCGCCCGCGCCTACGCCAACGACCCCAAGGTGCTGATCATGGACGAGCCCTTCGGCGCCCTGGACGCCCAGACGCGCTACGCCATGCAGAACGAGATCCTGCGCATATGGGGCGAGGAGAAGCGCACCATCGTCTATGTCACCAACAACATCGAGGAAGCGATCTATCTGGGCTCGCGCATCGTGCTGCTCAGCCAGTGCCCCGCCACGGTCAAAGCGGTCTACCCCATCGACCTGCCGCGGCCACGGGATATGGTCAGCCCCGAGTTTATGGCGCTGCGCACCGAGATTTCCAACAACACGGACCTGTCCATCTGAGCACGGGAGGGGATAGAACATGTCAGAATCGATCAATCAGGCGCCCGTCAAGGTGGCGGTCAGAAATCTGACCAAAAAGTTCGGCGATCTGCTGGTGCTCGACAACATGACCTTCGACATCCACCGGAACGAGTTTGTCTGTGTCGTCGGCCCCACGGGCTGCGGAAAGACGACCTTCCTCAATTGCCTGACCCGCATCCACGAGCCGACCGAGGGCGACCTGTACATCGACGGCGTGCCCGCCGACCCGCGCAAGCACAACATCTCCTTCGTCTTTCAGGAGCCGAGCGCCATGCCGTGGCTGAACGTGCAGGACAACATCGCCTACGGCCTCAGGATCAAGCGTCTCCCGCAGGCGGAAATCGACCGGCGCGTGAACCAGATCCTGGACCTGATGGGCCTGCAGGATTCGCGCAGGAAGTATCCGGGCGAATTGTCCGTCAGTGCGGCGCAGCGCGTGATCATCGGCCGCAGCTTTGCCATGCAGCCCGATCTGCTGCTGATGGACGAACCCTACGGCCAGATGGACGTCAAAATGCGTTTCTATCTGGAGGATGAGGTCATTCGCCTGTGGCGCGAGCTCAAAAGCACGGTGGTGTTCATCACGCACAATATCGAGGAAGCCGTCTACCTGGCGCAGCGGGTCATCATCCTCAGCAATAAGCCCGCCAACATCAAGGAAACGCTGACCATCGACCTGCCGCACCCGCGCAGCGTATCGGATCCGCGTTTCATCGAATACCGCAACTATATTACCGACAAAATCAAATGGTGGTGATGGAAAATGAATCATCAGCGGCTGTCCGGCAAGGTGGCTGTGGTCACCGGCGGCGCGCGCGGTATCGGCTACGGCATCGCGCAGAAATACATTTCGGAGGGCGCGAGGGTCGTCATCGCGGATATTCTTGAAACGGGGCCTGAGGCGGCCGCCGCCCTCGGCAAAAACGCTGCCTTCTACCCGATCGACCTGCGAAGCCGGGCCGACATCTTCACGATGGCGGATACCCTGGCCGGGGAATACGGGCATCTCGACATCCTCGTCAACTGCGCCGGCATCGCGCTGCCAGTGCCTACCTTCAAGCTGACCGAGGAACAGATCGAAAACGTCATCGCGATCAATATGAAGGCGCCGCTGTACTGCTGTCAGGCCGTCGGTCACTACATGCGCCGTCAGGGCGGCGGCAGCATCGTGAACATTTCCTCCGGCAACAGCCGCATGATCAACGTCGGCCGCACGCCCTACGGCATCACCAAGGGCGCGGTCAATCTGCTGACCCAGCAGTTAGGCGCGGAATGGGCGATGTACGGCATCAAGGTAAACGCCATTGCGCCCGGCTGGATCGAAACCGAGATGGTCAAGCGCCCTCTGCGCAACGGCTTCCTGGACGCGAAAAAGATCCTGTCCGTCTCCCCCATCGGACGTTTCGGCCGGGTCGAGGAAATCGCGAGTCTGGCCACCTTCCTGGCCTGCGACGAATCGGACTATATCGTCGGCCAGGTCATATTTGCCGACGGCGGCTGGAGCCTGGGAATCATGCCGGACGGGCTGGATTTTGTGCGTGAATATGATAAGGAGGATGATCAGTAACCATGCGGACCCTGTCCATTTTTGAGCCCGGCCGGCTGGTCATGGAGGACCTGCCGCGGCCTGTCCTGACCCCCGGCAACGCCATCGTCAAAATGGAGATGTGCGGTATCTGCGGCTCAGACGTCACCGCCTACAGCGGGAAAAACCCCACCATGCGCTATCCTGTACACGGCCTCGGTCACGAGGGCGTGGGCGTGATTGCTGAAATCGGTGAAAACGACCGCGGGCTGAAGGTCGGCGACCGCGTCGCGCTCGAGCCCTACGTGCCGGACTTCACCTGCCACATGTGCCGCGTCGGGCGGTTCAATAACTGCGCAGACATTCATGTCTGCGGCGTGCATAAGGACGGCATGATGACAGAGTATTTCTCCCACCCGGTCCGGCTGTGCTACAAGCTGCCGGACGAACTGGATTTCCTTCGCGCGGCGCTGACCGAGCCGCTCACCATCGGCCTGCACGGCGCGTCCCGCGCGCGTGTGACTGCCGGAGACCAGGTGGTCATCTTCGGCGCGGGCACCATCGGACTGATGGCCGCCTTCGCCTGCCTGAGCCTGAACGCGGAGCCCATCATCATCGACGTGGTGCAGGAGCGCCTCGATTTCGCCCGCGACGCGCTCGGCATGCCGCGCGTATTCAACAGCGCCAAGGGGGACGTGAAGGAGTACCTGTCGGAGGCGACCGGCGGCGCGATGTGTCAGGCGATGATCGACTGCACCGGCGCCGCGCCCGTGCTGGCCAACATGCACGATTACGTCTGGCACGGCGGGCGCATCGCGCTGGTCGGCTGGCCCCACGGCCCCGTGAACGTCAACCAGACGCGCCTGATGCAAAAGGAGATCGACGTCTGCCCCAGCCGGAATTCCTGCGGGCAGTTTCCCACGGCGATCCGCCTTCTGAATGAGGACCGGCTGCCCATCAAAAAGCTGATCACCAAAACCATCCGTCTGGAGGAGACCGAGGCCACCATCCGGGATATGATGGAGCATCCCGGCAATTACCTGAAGGTCGTCATACAGATTTAATGTCCGCTCCGCGTCACCGGCGCCGCCTGCCCTCCTCCCGGCGGGCGGCGCTGCGGCTGGTCCTGGTTGTGCTGGCAGTGTGCGCACTGCCGGCTGTTTGCTGTGCCGACGCCGTCAACGGACTGACGATCAGCCACGACGGCGTGATCGAAAGCTACGGCGAAAACCGTCTGCTGGTCAGCGCGCCGGCCGCCGGCCGCCTGACCGTCACCGTGAGTGACGATTTCAGCATATTCCGGACGCTTTGGCAGGACGTGCCGGCAGGCGAAAGCGTGATCATCTGGGACGGCCTGCGTGACGACGGACAGCGCCTGGGCATCTATAACGGCAGCTACACGCTCGACGCAGCACTGCTCTGCCCGGACGGGCGCGCGTTCAGCGCGCGCATACACGCCGAAGGGCGGACGCGGCAGGCGCTATTGTATGTCCTGCCCTGCAGCGACACCCTGTACACCGACGGAGAGCGCTGGTTTGCCGAAGCCGGCGCTGTGAAGTCCGGCGAGGTCGTCATGACGGTCGCCGCCGCGCAGTCACCGGACGAAATCCTGCTGACCAGGAAATACGCGCTCAGTGAAAAAGGCGTCGGCCAGCTGTCCTGGGGCGGTACCATCCAGGACAGGCCAGCCGACGCCGGGCGCTATCTGCTGCGCTACCGGGCCGTTGAAGACCGTTCGAACGTCATCTCACTGGAGATCGCGGTGGTCAATGGCGCGCCTCCGGTCGTGCCTGTCACGCCGACCGGCCCTGTGATGCCCGCGCCGGACGCGGACGACGCCGATATTTGGGCGCTGCTACAAAAGCCGCGCGTAGTGGTGAACATTCCGAATACCCGGAAACAGAAGATCCACGAACACCCGGACAGCAGCAGCCGTGTGCTGGGTACGCTGTCCGGACAGACACAGGGCGTGGAGGTGGAGGCCATCGAGGGCCGCTGGGCGCGGATTCACGCCTGGCAGCATGAAGACGTCCTTCCGGTGACCGGCTACGTGCCGCTGAGCAAGCTGAAGACAGTCGCGCCGAACGGCCCTTACGGCCTGGTGATCGATAAAGCGGCGCAGACGCTGACGCTGTACGAAAACGGCGCGCGGATCGCGACTGTCCCCGTATCGACCGGGCTGGCGACCGCCCGCGCGCCCGCGCGGGAGACCGCGCCGGGCGCATTCCTGACCGATGAGCATATCGGCACATTTACCAGCGACGGCTCCAACTACGCCTGGCCGATCCGTTACGACGGCGACAATTTCCTGCATCAGCTGGGGTACCGGGTGCTGGAGCGTCACGCGGATTACAGTATTCAGCGCCGTCAGCTGGGCAGCAAAGCCAGCCACGGCTGCGTCCGTCTGCCGGAACGCCCTGATGACGGCGGCTTTTTAGACGCCTTCTGGCTGTGGACCCATCTGCCCCGGCACACACCCCTCCTGATCCTGGACGATCGCTGAACGGTCAGGCCCCAGATAGGTAAAGCCCAGCATCGTGATGTCGTCAAACTGCTCTGCTTTCCCGGCAAAGGCCTCCGTATCCTCACGCACGCCCTTCAGCGTCTCTTCCTCCGGGGCGTCCTTCAGCGTGTTGAGCTTCGCCACCAGCCGTTCGGTGCCATAGGCTTCATTCTGCTCGTTGATGGCCTCGGGCACGCCGTCGGTATACACAAACACCCGGTCGCCAGGATTCAGCTGCAGCTCATAATCCTTCACGCGGAGGCCCTCCATCGCGGCCAGCGCCAGGGAGTGCTTGTCCTTCATCAAGACGTAATCGCCGCCTGCGCGTTTGATGACCGGATATTCATGACCCGCATTGGCGCAGCGCATGTGTCCTGTGTGCAGGTCGATGATGCCCAGCCACACAGTCACGAACATCCCCGCGTCGTTGCCCTCACACAACACGCTGTTCACCTTGGTCAGCAGCTCGCCCGGGTCATTGCCGGAGCGGGCAAAGTTTTTGATCGCTGTCTTCGAGCGCATCATGAACATCGCCGCCGGCACGCTTTTACCGGATACGTCCGCGATCACCATCGCCAGCGTGTTGGAGTCGACGAAAAAGTAGTCATAGAAATCGCCGCCCACTTCCTTGGCCGGATCCATGATCGCATAGATCGAAAAATCGCTGCGGTTCAAGTTGAAATTCTTGGGCAGGGCAGCGTCCTGGATGTCCGCGGCCAGCTTCAGATCCTTCTCCATGCGGCGCTCCGCCTCGTCGATATATCCGCGCAGCGCGGCGACCGTCTGGTTGATATCGTCTGACAGTTCAGAAAACTCCGCCGATGAACGCACGGATACGACCTCGTCCAGGTGGCCTTCTGTGATCCGATTGAGCGACCTGTTGACCCGCTTCAGGTTTCTGACGACCATTCTGTCCACCAGCAGGGACACCAGCAGGTAAAGCACGCCAAAGATCAGGATATTGGACAAAATCGTATCGTACAGCTGTGTTTTGCCGGTGTCCCGGACCTTATCTGCGCCAGTCATGCACAGCAGGTAATACTGGTCTGTCAGTGGCGAGAGGACGTTAATGGTTTCGATATCCGGCAGGAATCCAAAATTCGCGAAGAAGCTCTCCCCCTCCTCGTGGGCGGCCAGGAGCGCCATCTCTTCGTCGGTCAGAGGCTGGATCAATTCCTCCCCACTGCCCCAGTACAATGTTTTCTTCTGCCGGTCGATCAGCGTGGTCATATATTCTGAGGAGTTGTTATTCTCTCCCAACTCTTTCAGGATGGCTGGCATGTCATCCCCGTTCTCCTTGTATGAATCGAGGATCCAGTACAGCTGCAGCTGCATTTTAGTCTGCACGTTGTAAGTCGAAATCCGCACCTGGATGTTATAGCCTGTCTGCGTGCTGAACAGGAACAGTACGATGATCACGATCATCAGCCCGCGCTGGAACAGTGTAAAGAGCGCCTTTTGATTCCGCTGCTGAGACAGCAGGCTCTGATCATGAGTCATCCTCAGCACCACCAGCGTACACAGACCAAGCCCGACAGCGGTGAAGCTGATCATCGGAATCGAGCAGGTCGTCACGACGTGATAGGCCCACGCGATCTCGTCCCTGTTCGTGACCAGCACCGCGTACATATGGAAGACCTCCATCATCGCGCCGATCACCAGGCCTTGAATAACGGTCGGCCGCCTGTCGCGGAAGTACCACCGGGACAGGGCGGCCGCCAAGCAGCCGGCCAGGGCGGTGGACAAGCCGCAGGCGACGGCGGTAAAGGCCCCGATATTCATGAACCGCCCAATCAGATACCGCTCGATCCCGCCGATCAGGCCAGCCAGGATGCCGGAAAGCGGGCTGAAAAAAAGCCCCGCGGCCAGCGGCCCGATATCGCGCACATTGATCAGCATGCTCCCGTAATCGATGCTCAGGTGATTGGAAGCTATGGAGCACAGCCCGTAGACCAGGCCCACCCCGACCTTCAGCAGCGTCGTCTTTTGCTTTTTCTGCCAGAATCGAAACACGAGCGCCGTCAGTCCGACATACAGCAGCGTGGCGATGCTCATTTTCAGTATCATGCTCAGCAAATCATTGAACATACGTTTCCATCCTGTCCGCGTCGCCCGTTGAGCGGGCCGTCCTTCGCTGGCTGCCTGGCCAGTCAGTCAGCAGCGTGTCACGCCGTCCGGCGCATTTGCCGAATCTTCCGAAATACACGGTGGTAAGTATAGCATTTCCACGCCGGGGTGTCAATTCACCGCATGGGTGACTTACGGCTCACCACGGTTTCGGCCTGCAAGCAGTGCATAACCCAACAGGGGCTGCTGCGATCCACTCGCAGCAGCCCCTGTTGGCTCAATCATTCATTGTTCCGCCAATTCCGCGTATAGGTCCATATAGAGGCCGGCGGAGCGCTGCCAGGAGACATCCTTGGCCATGTCCCTGGTGACGACCGCATTCCAGCGGTCGCGGTCCTCCGTATAGACACGCCTGGCGCGCCGGACAGCGTCCAAAAGCAGGGGGGCTTCATAGCGGTCGAAGGTAAAGCCGTTCCCTTCGCCGGTGTTTTCGTTGTAAGGCTCCACCGTGTCCTTCAGGCCGCCTGTTTCGCGCACGATGGGCACCGTGCCGTAGCGCATGGCGATCAGCTGCGTCAGCCCGCACGGCTCAAACAGGCTGGGGACGAGCAGCGCGTCCGCGCCGGCATAGATCTGGTGCGCCAGGCTCTCGTCATATTTGATATAAGCGCAGACGCGCCCCTTGTACTCGCCCTCGTAATAACGGAAAGCGTTTTCATAGCGGGGGTCGCCGGTGCCAAGGATCACGACCTGCGTATGCTCGTCCAGCATTTGTGTAAAGACTGCGTCGATCAGGTCGAGTCCCTTCTGGTCTGTCAGGCGGGAAATCAGGCCGATGACAAACTGATCCCCCTCCGTGCTCAGGCCCAGCCGTTCCTGGAGCGCTTTTTTGTTTTCGGGCTTTTTCTGCAGGACATCTTCCCCATCGTACGGGGCTGTCAGCAGTTTGTCCTCCTGGCTGTTCCACTGCTCCACATCGATGCCGTTGACGATGCCCAGCAGCTTTTGCCTGTGATACCACAGGTGGCCGTTCAGGCCTTCGCCGTAAAAATCGGTCTGGATCTCGTCCGCGTAAGCCGCGCTGACCGTCGTGATCCTGTCCGCGAAGGCCAGGCCGCCTTTGAACATATTGGCCTCGCCATCGTTGATCTTGAAAACCGGATAGTTGAAGAGCTCATCCGGCAGACTCGTCCAGAACTTGAGATGTTCGATGCCGCAGATGCCCTGGAACCGCAGATTGTGGATGGTCAGAACGCTCCGGGCGCTGCCGACGGGCGTACCGGCAAAATGGGTACGCAGATACACCGGCGCCAGCGCAGCCTGCCAGTCGTGGCAGTGAATCACGTCCGGGATCCAGTCCAGGCAGTTGAGCGCCGCCAGCGCCGCCTTTGAGAAATAGCAATACTTTGGGATGTCCTCCCAGAGGCCTGTGTACGGATTGCCCCAGTCAAAAAACTCCCGGTTTTCAATGAAATCGTAGGTCACGCCATCCAGCTCCGCTTCCATGATGCCCACGAAGAAGGTGCGCCCGTCCCTTGTCAGGTCCATCATAAACGAGGCGCGGTGCTGCATCATCCGCTTATATTTGTCCGGAATACAGCGATAGCAGGGCATGATCACGCGGACCTCGCAGCCCTGGCGCTGCAGCGCCCTGGGCAGCGCGTACATCACGTCCCCCAGCCCGCCCGTTTTGACGAAGGGATAGCACTCCGAGCCGATAAACGCCACCTTGAGGGCGCGGCCATTCAGATCCTTTTCTGACATAAATCATTCTCTCCTCATTGACTGATGGATTGCAAAATCAGGCTGCAGGCAGCGGCTGTACGCAGCGCTCAGTCTGCGGCCGCTGATAACGGCGCTGTCGCCAGCAAGCAGCGGGCCGTGCACGGCATACACTGAACCGCCCCCGGCCCTGCATGAAGCGGAACCGGGGGCGGAAGTATTCAAGGGGACAGCCCCGATAGAAACGATTACTGGCGGTTCAGGATGGTTTCCTCGTTCTTGGTGTCCTTCTCGAAGAAGTGGAGACGGGTGGTATCCAGCGCGACCACAGTGTCATCACCGGTGCGGGTCTTGGTGCGGGGATCGACACGCGCGATAACGTTGTCTTCCTTGTTCTCCTTGCCGGAGGTGGAGAAATACAGGTAGGTTTCGGCGCCCATCAGCTCGGTGACTTCCACATGGACCTTGATGGTGCTGTCAGGATGCGCGGCCACGAACTCAGGATCGTCATCGATGTCTTCCGGACGGATGCCCATGGTGACTTCCTTCTGCAGGTAGCTCTCATCCTTGAAGCGGCTCAGGATCTCCTTCGGCACGGCGATAGCGTTATCTCCGAACACGGCGTAGATCTTGTCGCCCTGCTTGGAGAAGTGCACATCGAAGAAGTTCATCTGCGGGCTGCCGATGAAGCCGGCCACGAACTTGTTGGCGG
>CAMNEH010000051.1 GCA_946536315.1 uncultured Clostridia bacterium | reverse complement strand
ATGCTTATGGGTTCATGCCCCACAGACTATGGGGGAGATAACGGCAACGCTGGAATCGGCTACAGGCTGGACACGCCAGACGGTTATTACCCTGCTGAAAAGGATGACCGAAAAAGGCGCTGTCAGCATGGATGATAGTGGGCGGGCGAAGAAATATACTCCTCTGATTACCAGAGAGGAGGCTTCCGCCGAGGAAACTCATAAGCTTCTGAACCATGTGTTCAAGGGAAAAGCTTCTTTGCTGGTCAATCAGCTGGTAGACAGCGGGGATCTTTCTGCCGAGGATCTGCAGGAAATCCTGAATGCCCTGCATAATGCAGGAGGTAAAAACAAATGCTCCCGTTGATACTGACAACGATTGAGAACAATGACGACAGGGCCCTTATGGAGGAGCTTTATCTTCGATATCATCATTTGATGTACGCGCAGGCGCTCAGGGTTCTGAATAACAGCTATGCTGCTGAGGACGCAGTAAGCGATGCAATTGAAGCCCTCATCAAAAAAATATCTCTCCTGAGGAATATGGATTGTAACAAACGCAAGGCGTATGCCGTCATTACTGTCAGGCACATGGCGATCAACCTTTATCGTCGGCACAGTCGCGAGACAGTGTTGGAGGATGAATTTCTGGAATTAATCCCCTCGAATAGCCGCGTAGAGGATCATGTGCTGGAAGCCGCCGGTGTGGAAGAAATCAAGGAGGCAATCTATCAGCTGAGCGAGAACGACCGAGACATTTTGATGATGAGATTTTTTCGGGAGATGAGCGATGCGGAAATCAGCAAAGAGCTTGGAATCCTGCCGGCGACAGCCCGGGTGCGGACGAGCCGGGCAAGAAAGCATCTGATCAAGCTGCTGGAAAGAAGGGAGGCGGGATTATGAAGCAGGAAGATAAATTGAAAGAAGCTTTTTCCAGCGTTGCGATGGAGCAAACGGAGCAGCTGGAGAAGACCCTGACTTACGAAGAACGGAGAAAATCGGAAGCTCTGTACAAACACCATCACGATACCGCCCTCCGCCTAATTCGGAAACAAAAGGTTTCCATCGTGAAATGGGTATCTGGAATAGCAGCAGTTGCCGCAGCTGTCTTTCTAATCGTTTGGGGAGTGAACCGGCCTGCTCCGGATATCATAACGCCAGCAACAGCGCCTGTCAGCACTGTGGTGTCCGCTTACACGAATGAACCACTGCAGACGGAAACAGCGACGCCTGCAGTGCAGACTGTAGAACCCACGCCCCATATACCAGAGCTGAAAGCACATCTGGTTAGTTTTCCAGAGGGTATGAGATATGCTGTATATACCGGCCCGGGAGAACGTTATGAACGGGCAAATCATAATAAAGCAGTTGTTTCAACCAATGACTGGATTGAAGTCTTCGGCGTGGAAAACGGGTTCGCCATGATTCAATACGCCATTACATCTACGCAGCGCCGAGTCGGATATATTGATGCGGCTGCGTTACCGACGCATGCATCTGTAACGGCTTTGGAATTTAGCTATCTTCCTGCTGTTATCACACATGAGACAGATCTGACAGATGATCCCTTTGGAGAGAAAACGCCGCTGCATATACTTCCGGCCAGCACGGAGGCCAAGTGGCTGGCAACATTGGATGACTGGGTATATCTGGAATGGTACGGAGGAGACCAGCCTGTACGCGGTTTTGTTCCTGCAGCTGCGGTTCGCCTGAAAAGTGCCGAATAAAAATATCGCGTGCACTGTAACACCTGCCTCCTCAGGAACGTCATATTGTGTTGACAGGGCAAAAATGATGTCTGACTGTCATCGTGAAAGGCCTGAACCAATGATAAAATGTGGAGGAATCGGATCATGAGAAAGTTCTGTGGTTTTCTGTTGGTTCTTACAGCCGTGTTGTTCATGGCTTGTGCGGCGCTGGCGGAGGATGGTTCCCTTCAGGGGCTCTCTCCTCGAATCGTGCAGATTCTTGCAGATCAGGGATTGGAAAACTGCGCGGAGGATTATATCCGTTTTAGCTGGACTGAATCACCGAAGGGAGTTTATTTGGATCATACGTTTGTCCTGATCAGCAAAGATGGAATACATCATGAGGTCTACCACTTTACGAACGATCAGTCGGATGAAAACGCGGATCAAGGCTGGAAACTGAAAGCACGCTATGACAGCCTGGCACCTCAGGGAAAAGGGATCGTGGCTTTTCGGAGGCATAATGCTTCTGACCGAACGGGAACAGATATCAGTCTGTATAAGGATGACCAGGGCTTCCTGATTTATCGCATTGATCCGAATCATGAAGAATACTGGATGCAGGGAATCAATGTTCATGTGATAAACTGCCAGTTCCAGGTGGTATCTTGGTTTGACCGGAGCAAAGCGACAACAACAGAAGCATATATCAGAAATGGGAAGATCGTATTCTATGATTGGGATGCGGATAAGAAGCTCGGCGATGTGAATCTGTATACAAGCTTTGGGCTGAACACATCGTTCAGCTCCCTCCCCAAATCATATAAGGAAGCAAAAGCAACCTTCTCCGACCCGCCAGCGATCCCCGGAGGTACATTGACAGCGGAAAGAATCAAGTTTTCGTCCAACAAAAAGTATGCTGTCTATTCCGGCCCCGGTGAAAACTATCTCCGCGGCGGCAATGGAAAAGCCTCTGTTTCCACCAATGACTGGATTCAGGTTTTCGGAAAAGAAAATGGCTGGATTATGATCCAGTACGATATTACCAGCGACCATATGAGAATTGGCTGGATCCGTGAAGACGCGCTGCCTAAGAAAACAAGCGTCAGTGATCTGAGCTTTGGAAACCACAAAGCGCGTACTGCTGTTCAATGTACCATCACAGATGATCCGCTGTTTTCTATGACTGCCATCGCGAATATCTCAGCAGATGCGGAGGTGAGATGGCTGGCGACGATGGGCAGCTGGACTTACGTAGAATACAACACTGGCACACAATCCATCCGTGGCTTCATTCGTTCTGATAATTTGACTTCGTTAACAGAGGAACAGGTCAGAAGTCTGGCGCAATCCGCACTTCTTGCAACGGGGCCGATCGCTGAAGGCAAAGCTGTGACGGCAGATACCTTGAAGAGCTATCGCATTTCCTGCAGCTATGATGCAGCATCCGGGCAATGGAGCGTACGCTTCGATTCCGGAAGAGACTACGGTTATACTGTCATCGTAGAGGACAAGTCCGGCATGGCATGGCTGGCTGAATCAGATAATGGATAAACGACTCATTGCCAGAATACAGTGCCTTACAGATAAGTAGAAGAGGTAATCGTAACATGGTTCGAAGAATCTGGTTGCCGTTTTTTATCGCATGGATGCTCCTGATTGTTCCGACCGCGCTTGCAGCAAATGAAGCGGAGGATTTCGAACAATTCATGAATGAACGATATGTGAACAAAGGATGGTCTGCGGAAAGCGTGACCCAGTGGGGAGACGCCGCAGCAGCGGTTCTGTATCAGGGAGATAAGGGACTATTGGTGGTGCGTAAAGGAGAGCATCTGATAGAGAATACAGATGCAGTACTGTCCTCCGGGTATACCGTTCACATGGATACCGAGGATCTTCTGTACCTTACGGTTGCCGATGGCAAAGAAACCACCACATATGATTTCTATTATGTTCATAATCGCTGGCTGTTGGGTGGCATTCGATATACAGGTCAGGGCCCTTCTGAAAGGGATATCCCTATCATCGAGGAAATTCTGCTGAATATGTTGGATGATGAAATCAGCACTGATTACCTGTTGGAAGATGAAAACGAGAATATACTCTGGCGGGAAACCACCCCTCCGCTTCCGGATGTGCTGACGGAGGATGAACTAGATCTGGCGAACTGGAGCCCCTTTACTTGCCCCGTGTACTGCACCGGATATATGGACAGGGATCTAGGAGATTCTTCTGACATCGTCAGGAAACGGTTGTTTGACAGGATGAAGACCGGTACCTTCTTTGCGGATGATGCCTACGTGGATGGACTGATCAACCGGGACACCTTGCAATTCATTGCTGATAAGCCCAACGGAAGCCGCGTGCTGCTGTGTGGCAGCTTTGCAGAAGATACAGGCTGGCAATTTGTTGAAAGCAGCCCCTTGCCTGCCGGTACAACTATGGGAGTCGAAAACTTCACAAGTAATCTATATTTCCCCACCATTTATGGAGGTCCCTCTGTACAACGATTTGCTGACGGAATCTGGGGAGTCAGTTCCATGATCTCCTCCCCGGGAGAACTCTATTTCATGGGGCAAAACTGGATTTCTCTGGACGGGAATCCAGTGTGGAGTGAATACAGTTGCTATGGAGAACACCCATGGAGCGACATCACCGCCATAGACTGGAACAGCATTCCGCTGACTGCGGCGGAAGCGCAAGGACAATTGGATCTCGGCAGTTGGGCAACACCCAATAGCAGCAATCCTGAAGACCGTCTGCATTTGCGGGAGAAGGCTGAAAAAGGAAGTCGTTCCTTGGGCAAATTCTATAATGGGGCCCCAGTAAAAGTGCTGAAAAGGGGCCAGGAATGGACGAAAGTTCAGATTGGTCCCATGACAGGCTACATGATGACGAAATATCTTGCTTTCGGTAGTGATATGAAGAAAGTGAAGCTTGCTGTTCCTTACAAGGACACGCTTCATCTGACTACCGCAGTGACCTGGCTTACAGCAGAAGGAAACACGCACACGCAGATACTGCCCGGCGAACGAATTCCATCTCATATTCTGATCGGTATCCATGAAGATCTATGGTTTTTCTGGGATTACATGAGCAACAGTTTTGGGCAGATCCAAGACAGTGATCTATGGGACGGAAACGGCTGAAAATGATAAGAATCATATGATAACGCCCTGCTGCACTTCCTTTACATGTCGAGAGTGTGCAGCAGGGCGCTTCTTGCTGAACAGAACATGAATCGCAGAAAAATTCGTTAAGCCATGAGAAAAACCTCGGAAGCTTTTCAGCCTCCGAGGTTGGGTGGTGGAGCTAAGGGGATTCGAACCCCTGACCTCTACAATGCGAATGTAGCGCGCTACCAACTGTGCTATAGCCCCTTATTTGGTAACTTTTCCGACCATATTTTACATCTCGTCGGATTTCGATGCTTCCGGGGCGGGAGTGCACAAGTGGTAGTTCGTTCTACCAACTGTGCTATAGCCCCATACGTAGTTCCGCCAGCAGCTTGTCTCAACCGCTGACAGCGATATATTAGCAGATTTCCAGGCGTTTGTCAAACACTTTTTTCATTTCTGTAGCAATTTGATCGATTGTCCCTGTGGCATGAGTGCCAATGAACATCACGGCCGATTCTTCGTTCTTTTCCTCTGGATGGCGTGCTGTTTGGCAGGCCAAACAGCACGCCATCCGCAGGCTGCCATTATTAATGGTTTTTTCATTCTTTTGTGCACATCTTCCGATATCGTATTGATGGCAAAAGATTATACATATATTGACAAGGGAGCGGCGATCGGCTATAATGGAATTGCCAGCCAAAATGGTTCACTGTATAAGTGGTACAATTTCAGGAGGAGCACCAGTGGAAGCAAAAGAGTACAGCGGCATGACCAGCCCGGGAAAGGCCACTCCGGAGGAAATCAAGCGTCGGAATCTGTCGATATATGGCGCAAAAATCAAGTCGTTCCGGATTCGGGCGCACTTGTCGGCAGAGCAGCTGGCCGAGCGGCTGCACATTTCAAAAAGCTCCGTCCGTAACTGGGAATGCGGCCTGACCAGGCCGGATCCGGACTATCTGTTGCGCATGTTTACGCTGCTGAACGTGGAGCCCAACGAGTTTTTCGGCATTCAGGGCGTCGGATCACTGCTTACGGCCCGCGAACAGGCGCTGGTAGCCAGTTACCGTCAGCTGGACGAGGCCGGCCGGGAGGATATGGAAGCGTTCGCGGAAGCGATGGCCGGCAAAGCGCGCAGCCGCCAGCTGCGCGCCGCCAAGGAGCGTATGACCAGTGTTGCAGACTGGGGCCGCTACGCCGCGGCCGGCGACGGCGCGGAATGGCCGGAGCATCCCGAATGCAGCCAGGTGATTCTGTATGCCAGCGCCATCGTGAACCGCGCCGATGAGATCATTACCGTGACCGGCAACAGCATGGCGCCGCAGTATCATCACGGCGACCGCGTACTGGTGGAGCATTGCGAGAGCCTGCGCAACGGGGACATCGGCATATTTTATGTGCCGGGCTATGGCGGCGTGATCAAGCAGAAGGCATACGACCGCCTGCATTCTATCAATCCGGCATTCGACGATATCTTCCCCTATGAGGATGGCGCGACCGTCATCGGGCGGGTATTGGGACGGATAGAAAACGCCATGATTCCGTCCGATGAGCAGCGAACCCTTTTCCTTGAAGCCACCGGAAACGCTAAATAAGCGAGAAAGGAGTTGACTGCATTATGCCCTTCGAACGACCTGCATCACCTGTCAGGATATACGTCAAAGTCAACTCAGACTTTGACGCTGTCGGTTCCGTGACGCCCCGGGCCATCATCTGGCGGGACGGACGCGTATTCAAGATTGACGCCGTCCGGGATTTCAGGCCCGCTTCCTCGCTCAGTCCAGGGCGTACGGGCGATTGCTATACCATCC
Source organism: uncultured Clostridia bacterium (assembly GCA_946536315.1). Taxonomy (GTDB): domain Bacteria; phylum Bacillota; class Clostridia; order Christensenellales; family Aristaeellaceae; genus UBA4246. The sequence goes on along the minus strand of CAMNEH010000051.1, from coordinate 10,361 downwards.
TGATCAACGGAGAAGAAAAACACCTTTTTTTCGAACGGACCAATTCGATGGACAAAAGCCGCCTGGGGCGCTGGTGGGTGGAGTGTCCGCCGCTTTCATGATAACACACAATGGATCTGGAGGCTTCCGTGGAGCGAACCTATATCGCGATTGACCTGAAATCCTTTTACGCGTCCGCCGAATGCGCCGACCGCGGCTTCGATCCGCTGAGCACCAACCTGGTAGTGGCAGACGCGTCACGCACGGAAAAGACCATCTGCCTGGCGGTTTCTCCCTCACTGAAGGCATATGGTATCTCGGGCCGGGCCAGGCTGTTCGAGGTGGTACAGCGTGTCAGGGAAGTCAACCAGGAGCGGCTCCGTGAGGCGATCCGGCTGGGCGTGATCAAAAAATCTCCAGAGGACGGACAATACCGCTTTGCCGGCTCGTCGTTCGAGGCACAGGCGCTGAAGGATGACCCCTCACTGGAGCTCACATATTATGTCGCGCCGCCCAGGATGGCGCTGTATGAAAAAATCAGCACGCAGATTTATGCCATCTATATGAAGTTCATCAGTCCAGAGGACATCATCGTATATTCCATTGACGAATGTTTTCTGGATGTGACGGCGTATCTGAATACCTACCGTCTGAACGCGCATGAGCTGGCCATTACCATGATCCGCGACGTGCTGTATACCACGGGCATCACCGCAACGGTGGGCATCGGCACCAACCTGTACCTGGCAAAGATCGCGATGGACATTGTTGCCAAGCACGTACCCGCGGACAAGGACGGCGTACGGATCGCGGAGCTGAATGAGCGCACGTACCGCGAGCTGCTGTGGTGTCACCGTCCCCTGACGGATTTCTGGCGGGTGGGACGCGGGATCGCCCGGCGGCTGGAAAAGCTCGGATGTTATACGATGGGCGATATCGCGCGGCTCAGCGAGGTCAACGAGACGCTGCTGTACGACAGCATGGGCGTCAACGCGGAGCTCCTGATCGATCACGCGTGGGGATGGGAGCCGGTGGACGTCGCCACGATCAAACGCTTCCGCCCTTCCAGCAACAGTCTGTCCTCAGGACAGGTGCTGGCCGAGCCCTATCCATTCAGAAAAGGCGAACTGATCGTCCGCGAGATGACGGAGCTGCTGGTGTTGGACCTGGTCAGAAAGGGGCTGGTGACCCCCAAAATTGAGCTGGTCATCAATTACGACCGGACTTCGATCGAATGCGAATACCGGGGCCGTTCGCTCAGGGACTCCGTATACCGCGTAGCCGGCACAGATCACCGTTACATGGGTGTTGTGACGCTGGATTATTACGGCCGTCCCTGCCCCAAGCACGCACACGGGACCGCAAGCCTGGCCGGTTATACGAGCTCGACGCGCAAAATCATGTCCGCCATGATATCGCTGTACCGTCAAATCACCGATCCGGAGCTGCTGATACGCCGGGTGAACGTCATCGCGCTCGGCCTGATCAAAGAGAGTGAGGTTCAGCCTTCGGAGCCGGAGCAGCTTAGCTTTTTCAACGACTACCAATCGATTGAGCTGGAGCGTGAAGAAGAAAAGAGAGCGGATGAGAAAGAACGGAAAATCCAGCTCGCCGCCCTGGAGATACAGCAGCGGTTCGGGAAAAACGCGCTGCTGAAGGGGATGAACCTTCAGGAGGGTGCGACATCGATCCAGCGCAATCAGCAAATCGGCGGACACAGCAGCGGAGAAAACGCGCCTGCGCGCCGAAAAGCGCAGCCATCCGAGCACAACGGGGAGGAGAGATCGATATGAGCGCGGACAGCACAGGAAAAACGCCCAACGCTGCAAAGATATACGCGGACATCATCGATCATCCGCACTGGCAATCCCCTGTGCGTCCGCATATGTCGATGCTGGAACGCGCGGCGCAGTTTGCACCGTATGACGCGCTGACGGGATACTCAGACATGATCGCCGAAGAAGCCCGATGGACCGACATGCAGGCAACACCGGACGACGAAGCGCTGGACGACATGAACCGGCAGATGAACGAGCTCGCCGAAAATATTGGGAACGGCGGGCATCCCACGGTCACGTTCACGATATTCGTTCCGGATGAACGCAAGCAGGGCGGGCAATACATGGAATGGACCGATCAGGTGCTGCGGATCGACCCGGTCGCAAAGACAGTCGTTCTCATGTCCAGGAAAGGCCGTGGCGGACAGCGCCGACAATTCAGTTTTGAACAGATTGCCGCGATGAAGATTTGGCGCGGAGAGCGCGAAGCGCCCGTGCAGAACAGCCCCCTGCCGTAAGAACGGCAGGGGGCTGCATATGAAATCGGACCATCAGATCGGCATTGTGCCGTCCGCTTTGTTGTACTGGGTCGGATCCGCCTTGAGCTTTTTCGCCTGACGGGCCTCGAAGAACTTGGTAGCCACCTGCGGGAAGAGCGCGTAGGACAGGACGTCCTCATCCTGCTCGATGAACTTGGCGACTTCCTTGCGGTAGTTGTCCAGCTCGGGCTTGATATCATCCGCCGGACGGTAGGTAATGACCTTGGCGTCGCCGATGCACTTCTTGCGCACTTCCTCATTCACAGGCGCCGGCAGACGGCCGTATTCGCCGCGGAGAAGGCCCTTGGATTCCTTGGTGACCATTTTGTAGCGCTCGCCGCCCAGCACATTCATGACGGCCTGCGTGCCGACGATCTGGGAGGTCGGGGTGACCAGCGGCGGATAGCCGAAATCCTTGCGGACGCGCGGCACCTCTTCGAGCACATCGTAATACTTGTCCATGGCATTGGCCTGCTTGAGCTGGCCGATCAGGTTGGACAGCATACCGCCGGGCACCTGATACTGCAGCGCCTTGGCATCGACCGCCAGCACCTTGCCGGGATCGCGCCAGCCGTCCTTGGTGAGGCGGTCCGCGACGCCGCGGAAGTGTTCAGCCAGCTTGGCCAGCAGCTCGACGTCCAGACCGGTCTCATACTCCGTACCGGCCAGGGTGGCGACGATGGATTCGGTCGCCGGCTGTGAGGTACCGCCGCCGAGCGGAGAGAGCGCCGTATCAATAATGTCCACGCCGGCTTCGACGGCCTTGATCAGCGTCATCGAACCGGTGCCAGCCGTATTGTGCGTGTGCAGCACGATCGGGAGCCGCGTATTGGCCTTCAGCTTTTTAATGAGCGAATAGGCGCTGTAGGGCAGCAGCAGGCCGGCCATATCCTTGATGCAGATCAGGTCAGCGCCCATCTTTTCGATCTCTTTGGCCAGGTTGACGAAGTATTCCTCCGTATGGACGGGAGAAGTGGTGTAGCTCATCGCCACTTCGGCCTTTCCCCCATACTTTTTGGTCGCCTTGACCGCCGTCTCCATATTGCGCAGGTCGTTGAGCGCATCGAAGGTACGGATGATGTCAATACCGTTCTCAATAGACTTTTTGACGAATTCGTCGACAACGTCGTCGGCATAATGCTTATAGCCGAGGATGTTCTGACCGCGCAGCAGCATCTGCAACTGCGTGTTCGGCAACGCCTTGCGCAGCTTGCGCAGGCGTTCCCACGGGTCCTCGTTCAGGAATCTCAGGCAGCTGTCAAACGTCGCGCCGCCCCAGCATTCCAGGGAGTAATAGCCCACCTTGTCCAGCATCGGGCAGGCCGGGAGCATTTCGTCCAGGCGCATGCGCGTCGCGGCCTGCGACTGGTGAGCGTCACGCAGGATCGTATCCGTAATCAATACTTTCGACATAATTGTTTCTCCTTATACACCGCCGTACATGCTCAGAAGGACGCCTGCCGCGATGGCAGAGCCGATCACGCCCGCCACGTTGGGGCCCATTGCGTGCATCAGCAGGAAATTGCCCGGATTGGCTTTCTGACCTTCCACCTGGGAAACGCGCGCAGCCATCGGTACCGCGGATACACCGGCAGAACCGATCAGCGGGTTGATCGCATTGCCGCCGGACAGCGCGTTCATCAGCTTGGCCAGCAGCAGACCACCTGCCGTACCAAAGCCGAACGCGACCACGCCGAGGACGATGATCTCAATGGTCTGCAGCCGCAGGAACGTGCTTGCGGTCGCTGTTGCGCCGACGGTCAGGCCCAGGAAAATCGTCACGATGTTCATCAGCTCGTTCTGTACGGTCTTGTTCAGGCGTTCAACCACGCCGCATTCACGCATCAGATTGCCGAGCATCAGGCAGCCGACCAGCGGCGTCGCGCTGGGCAGCAGCAGCGAAACCAGTACGGTCACCACGATCGGGAACACGATCTTTTCCGTCCGGCTGACTTCGCGCAGCTGGGACATGACGATGTTCCGCTCACGCTTGGTGGTCAGCGCCCGCATGATCGGGGGCTGAATCACGGGTACCAGCGCCATGTAGCTGTAGGCGGCCACGGCGATCGGCCCCAGCAGGTGCGGCGCCAGCTTGCCCGTCAGCCAGATGGCGGTCGGTCCATCCGCGCCGCCGATGATGCCGATGGCGCCGGCTTCCGCCGTTGAAAAGCCAAGCAACCGCGCGCCGGTGAACGTCAGGAAGATGCCCAGCTGGGCCGCCGCGCCGAGCAGCAGCGTCTTGGGATTGGCAATCAGCGGACCGAAGTCCGTGCCGGCGCCGACGCCGATGAAGATGAGGCAGGGATAAATACCGAGCTTGACGCCCAGATACAGATAATCGAACAGGCCGGGAGAGATGGTCTTGCCCGTATTCGCGAGGAGGAAGCCGAGCGCGGAATACACCTTCCCGTCGCTGATGAACGCGGCGGAATCCTTAATGATGATCGGCACGCTTTCGGCGAGGACTTTGAGCCCGTCCTCAGAGATCAACTGGCCAAAGGCGTTCAGCTGCGCGCCGACGGAATAAGACGAGGTGATCTGACCAATGACATTCATCTGTCCGGTCGTGAGGTCCTTCAGCAGGACGGCGCCGGCATTGTTGACCTGGATCAGTCCCTGACTGATCCACTCCGGCAGATTGGCCAGGTCGCTCGACTGAACGAGGATCGAGCCGCCGAACAGGCTCCAGTTGGCGTGGCCGCCCGCAAACAGCTCCTCGTGGTACATTTCCGCGCCAAGAAGATTGGTGCAGAGCATGCCAAAGGCAATGGGCAGCAGCAGCAGCGGCTCAAACTTTTTGACGATGGCCAGGTACAGCAGTACGCAGGCAACCGCTACCATCACCAAAGTCAGCGGCTCAGCGATAAATCGGGCGATGCCCGATTCCATAGCCAGCGTCTTCAGTGTATTGAGTATGTTTTCCATAAGCCTTCTCCTGACAATTAACCGAGAACAACCAGTACATCTCCGGTATTGACAGCTGCGCCTTTGACGGCGTTCACCTGAAGGACTTTGCCGTCCTGCGGCGCGACGATTTCATTTTCCATCTTCATCGCTTCCAGTACGAGCAGCACCTCACCCTTTTTCACCGTCGCGCCATTCTGGGCCTTCACGCTCAGGATGGTACCGGGCATCGGCGCGTTGATCTTCAGGCCTTCAGCCACAGGCGCTGCGGCAGGCTTGGGCGCGGGAGCGGCTGCCTTTTTGACCGGCGCAGACACGGGCTTGGGCGCGGGGGCGGCGGCCTGCTGGCCTTCCTGGATTTCTTCGACTTCTACCTCATAGGCGGTGCCATTGACGGTGATATTAAACTTCCGCATATTCATTCTCCTTTATATCATCGGTTTTCAGTGCTTAAAAGTGACTGTACATCTGTTCATCTCGGGCGAGGCGCGCGCTCAGCGGGCTGTTGCTGATGCGGCGCACGCGCCGGACCACAAACGCGCCATCTGATTTCTGTTCTTTCCAGATCGCCGCAATCGCGGCGGTGATGACTGCAATCAGTTCCTGATCATCCGTCACAGGCTCCTCCGGTTCGGGCTCGGCAGGAACGGGCGCTGAAGCTTCCGGCTGCGGCGCAGGAGCAGGCGATGCTTTCGTCTTCGGATGCATGATCTTATGCATGACTGAAATACAGATGATCAGCACCAGCAATCCGAAAAAGACGATCAGCATGCCGATGAGTGTGGTCGACAGACCGTTCATCAGATTATTCAAGGCAGACCCTCCTTAGAGCGGCATGTTCGCATGCTTTTTCGGCAACGCCACTTCGTGCTTGGACGCCAGAATTTCCAGCGCGGCAATCAGGTATTTCCTTGTCTCGGCAGGGTCAAGCACGTCGTCCACGATGCCCTGCCGCGCAGCATACACCGCATCAACAGAGGCAATATACGCTTTTTTCAGCGTTTCGCGGCTCTCTCCTTCGTTCAGCTGCTCATCAAACAGCGTCGCGACCGCCGTATCCGCGGTCAGCGGAGAAATCATCGCGCCTGGCCACGCGTAGGCGATATCCGCCATGCGCACGCCGCCCATCGCCACAAAAGCCGCGCCGACCGCGTTGCCGGTGACCACGGCCGCTTTGGGAGTGGTCGCCTCAGCATAGGCAAAGGAAAGCTGTGTCAGCGCGCGCATCAGCCGTGCCTGCTCGCTCGGCTTGCCAACAGTCAGGCCGTTGCTGTTGACCAGCGTGATGACCGGCAAATGGTAGCTGTCGCAGAAGCGGACAAACCGCGCGGCCTTTTCGCATGAAGCGATGTCAAGACGCCCTTCTTCCTCCGTGGCGTCGCTGACAAGCAGTCCGACCGACCGTCCCCCCAGCTTTCCCAGCCAGGTCTGGAGACGTTTGCCGTAATCAGCGGTCCACTGGATTCCCGTTCCCTCGTCGAGAAGCTCGCGCGCCAGGTCGCCGGCGGTCAGAGCGTCCGCATTGACCAGGGTGCGGTTCAGGTCATCCCCGTCAGTGATCGGCGCGTCTTCGGTATTGCTGGCCGGCAGCAGATTGACCAGCGCGGAAAGGGCGCTCAGCGCTTCATCCTCAGTACGGACAACCATCTGGGCGCCGCCGTTTCCGGCCAGTAATTTGACGGACGTTTTTTCACCGGTCACCAGCGCGGAATGCAGCTCGAGCTCGCTGATGCCGTCGACCAGGATGAGCGCATCGCTCAGCTGGGACAGCATCGCGGCACTGCCGCGGCACGGGCCAAGCACTGCCGTCAAAATCGGGCAAACGCCCGACAGGCGGGTGAGCTGCGCATATACGCGGGAATAGGCGCTCAGCGCGAGCGCGCCTTCCTGCAGGCGCGCGCCGGCGCTATCCAGCAGCAGCAGCACAGGCGCGCCGGTCATCTGCGCTTTGCGCAGCAATTTGAGCAGCTTCTGCGCCTGGGCCACGCTCATGGCGCCGCCATGGCTGGTATAGTCCTGCGCAAAGCAGTACGCGAGCCGGCCGTCAATGGTGCCGGAGCCGCTGACCGCACAGGCGTCCAGCTGCATCGTATCAGCCTCCATAAAGCTGCCCGTGTCAAATAGCTTGAGGACGCGCTCACGAGCGGTCATCTTTCCTGCTTCATGCTGCTTCGTCACTCGCTCCTGATCACCTTGCAAAGCGGTCTGCCGCATTTGCCAGACCCTCTGCGCGGTATCCAGTTCTGACATGCAAATACCTCCCTATACGAACAAATCGATAAAACAATACCGGGCGGGGTTGGGTATGATGGCCCAATCTAACCCAACATTATCTTCCACATGAAAATGTATTTTCCTTCTTATAAATGTAAAAAAAATAATACGCTCCCCCGAAACGGAGGAGCGATGATCCGGCGACGGCCAGTCATGCCTCCTGCCTGCGCAGGCGGCGATGGCGTTTGCGTTTGCGTAGCGGTTCCTGGAAAATGACGCGCGTGGCATTTGTACGGCTTTTGACCACGTTCACCACCAGGGACACAGCAATGATATTGGTCATGAAGTTACTGCCGCCATAACTGATAAACGGCAGCGGAATGCCGGTGATGGGCATCAGTCCGACACACATGGCGATGTTTTCAAAGAAATGCAGGAAGAACATGGCCATCACGCCGACGATGATCAACTGGCCGTAACGGTCCTGCGTATAGCGCGCCAGATACAGCATGCGCAGCAGCATATATAGATAGGCGATGACGACCATGGTGCACCCGATAAAGCCGAACGCCTCCCCGAGGCTGGAAAAAATAAAGTCCGTATGGTCCTCGGGCACGAAGTCCAGCTGGCTGATCGAGCCAACGACGAACATCCCGATGCCGCGAAGCTGACCGGATCCGATGGCCATCTGTGAATACAGAATCTGGTATCCCGCCGAATTATAGTACTTTTGCGGGTCCAGGAACGAGAGAATGCGCAGCACGCGGTAATCCGTAGACTGCGAGAGCAGCGCATAGCCGAAGAACGCGCCGACGGCCAGCAGCACCGCAAACACCAGAAACAGGAAAATACGGATATCCACACCGGAAAAATAGATCATGACCATGAACATGAAGCCCATGACGATGACCGTACCGGTCTCGCCCTGCGCGAGCGTGACCAGGGCGGGCACGCCGAAGAGCATGGAAATACGGATAAACTCGCGTACCGTGCCCATGGGCTTCTCGCTCTCGGACAGCTCCCGCGCAAGCATCAGCAGAATCGAGAGCTTGGCGAATTCGCAAGGCTGAATGGTGCGGCCCCAGCCGACCTTCAGCCACGCGTTGATGCCGGATACGGCCGTAGCGGCTGCCAGCGTGACCAGCAGCAGGATCAGCACGGCCCAGTAAAACAGCCTGGCGCGTGCCTTGTAGAAGTCCATCGGGATCGCGATGACGATAAACACCACGACCAGCGATGCCAGCATAAAGATGGACTGCCAGGAAGCGGAGGTGGAGTTGACCACATAGTTGAGGATGGACAGGTTGGTGCCCTTATCCGGGTCAAAGGAAGCGATCGCGATGTTGATGACGCCAAAAACCGCCAGCGCATAGCTGATCGCCAGCAACTGCCATTCGAAGCGGGCTCGTGTCCTTTTATGCGAAATTTCCATCAATAACTCCTGCCGTCAAGATAAGTGGGGAACGTGATAATACCTGGGGAAACGTACATTCTGGCCCGTCATGCGGCGGGCGATGCGTCTCACCGCGCGACGGACGGTCCGAGCGTCGCACTCATAGGCCGTCTTATGCATCAGCACCGCACGGTAAACATCATAGCTTTCAGGGATACCGCCAAACAGCGGTAAATCGAGCGCAGCGGCGATCACACCGGGACGCTTTTCTTCCTTCACGGCAATCAGGAATGGATCGATCCGGTTGAGCAGCAGGCTGGCGCGGAGCTGCATACGCTCAAACAGAAGCGCCGAGGTCCGCTCAGCGGCGCGCAGGCTGGCGTCGTCCGGCGTAGCGACGATCACTGCTTCATCAGCGGACTGCCATACATTCTTGACGCCGCGGCCGATGCCCGCCGGACAATCGATCAGCAGGTCATCATACTGCGGCTTTGCTTCGTCAATGAGCCGGATCATGTCCTTCTTGGGCACATCCCCCGGCATGATCATTTGCGGGGCGGAGAGCAGGTGCAGGTTGCTCTTTTCGGGATGAACCGTAATCGCCTCCTGCAGCGAGCAGCGGTCTTCAAGGATGTCCGACGCATCATAGACCACCAGGTCTTCCATGCCCATCAGCAGGTCACAGCATCGCAGACCCACATCCGCGTCCACAATCAGCACCCGGCGGCCGAGGTCTGCCAGCGCCAGCGCCAGTGAAGTAGAAACGGTCGTTTTACCTGTTCCGCCCTTGCCGGATAATATCAGATACGCGCGTCCCATGCCGTCCTCGTTAAGGTGTCAATTCGTTGCCGGTTGTCAGGGAAATATCGGAGATGACCTTGTTGTTCTCGTTCATCCACCATTCGATCCATTCACGGGCGGCGATGGAGGAATACCCGCCGGAATAGCCGTTGGGGATATAAGACACGATCGCCAGCTGCGGATCTTCATAGGGGGTCAGGCAGACGAACCAGGCGTTGTTTTCGATATCGATCTTGATTTTGCCCACCGTGATCTGGGAAGTGCCGGTTTTCGCCCAGATGTCATAGCGGTACTGCCAGTTCCGGAAGAAGCGTTTGGCGGTACCGGTTTCGTCGACCACGCCCTGCATCCCTTGTTTAATAAAGGGCAGGTACTCCTCAACCCCCTCCAGCTTATTGAACAGGCGCGGCTGACGCTGGGAGAGGATTTCCCCCTCCGGCGAGGTGATGGAATCGATCAGCGAGAGGTCCCACACATTTCCTTCGACCAGAGCGGCAGCATAGCGCACCTCCGCCACAGGCGTCACCAGTGTGATGGACTGGCCGATCGCCATCTGGATCTCAAGGCTGCCGCCCCATTTGATGGTGTTCAGGTAGTTCCACAGGTCTGTCATCAGCGCCGCCATGTAGACCATGTTCCTGTTCATGTTCAGTTCGACCATGAAGATTTTCTGCGCCTCGAGCACCCAGTTGTCAGAGCCGGTGTTGATGGCCATGTCCATCAGCTGCTTGATGCAGCGGTTCAGGCGCTCGT